>CAZMMI010000023.1:4953-26474 GCA_964567255.1 uncultured Anaerolinea sp. | reverse complement strand
TCCTGAGGGAGGGTTTCAACCCGACCGAATTATGCTTCCCAGCCCGTCGGGGTTATAAACCCCTCCTCAGTTCACAGCAGCCAGCTTCCTGGCTTCTGCGTCTTGAGGGAGGGTTTCAACCCGACCGAATTATGCTTCCCAGCCCGTCGGGGTTAAAACCCCTCCTCAGTTCACAGCGGCCAGATTTTTGGCTTCCGCGTCCTGAGGGAGGGCTTTAGCCCGACCGTATCTTTATCCCCCCACCACCCGGCTGCGCCGCTCCATCAGTATCGTATCCTCCCACACCCCGCGCAACTGGGCAATCTGCTCGCGGCGGCCAACTTCGCGGAAACCGCAGCGCCGGTGCAATTGCAAACTGGCATCATTCCGCGCAAAAATCGCCGCTTGAAGCGTCCAGATACCATTTTCCTCGGACGCTTCGATCAAGGCTTGCAGCAGCGCCCGCCCGCCGCCTTGACCACGCGCCGCCGCGTGCACATACACGCTCACCTCAGCCACACCCCGATAGGCACTGCGCTTTGAAACCGGGCTGAGCGCCGCCCATCCCAGCAAAGTCTCTCCCTCTCTCAGCGCCAAGCGCCCAAAAGGCAAATGGCCTGCGTTCCAGGTTTCCCAGCGGGGCGCATGAGTTTCAAACGTCGCCAGCCCTGTGGCGATTCCTTCCAGATAGATGGCGCGCGCCGTGGGCCAATCCTCAGGGCGCAAAGTGTCAATCGTCCAGTTCATGTGCTTCTTGCTCCTCTGGGAACGAAACCCAAAAACGGCTGCCCTCGCCGGGCTGGCTGGTGAAACCCGCCTCGCCGCCCATCAACGCGGTCAGTTCCTTGACCAACGCCAGCCCCAGGCCTG
Source organism: uncultured Anaerolinea sp. (assembly GCA_964567255.1). GTDB lineage: Bacteria > Chloroflexota > Anaerolineae > Anaerolineales > Anaerolineaceae > Anaerolinea. The sequence goes on along the minus strand of CAZMMI010000023.1, from coordinate 25,625 downwards.
CCCCGCCCTCGCTGTCCTGACCGTGATAATATCGCTCCCAGATGAACAACTGCTCCTCAGGCGCAATGCCCGCCCCGCTATCGGCCACGGTGATGATCACCCGCCCGTCCACTGCTTCCCCGCCCACCAGCACAATCCCGCCGGGCGGGGTGTAGCGGATGGCATTTTGCACCAGGTTGGTGACAATTTGCTCCAGGCGGATCTCGTCGACATGCACGGACGGCAGGTTTTCGGCCGGCTGGGCAACCACTTCCACTCGCCCGCGCTGCCAGGCCAGAGGCGCAGCCGTCTCGGCCACGCGGCGGGCCACCTCTCCGGCATCCACGCTGCGCAGTTGCAAATCCAGGGCGTTCACTTCTGTCCGGGCCAGCACAAACAGGTCGTCGATCAAACGCTGTAAACGCAAGCTTTCCCGTTCAATCACCTCCAGGCTGCGGCGCTGCTCCGCGTCGCTCTGCTCATCCCAATGCTCCAGCCCGCGCTCGGCATAGCCCCGCACGGTCGCTACCGGCGTGCGCAGTTCGTGCGCCACCCCGGCCTCCAGTTCGCGCTGCGTCTGCAACAGCCGGGCCAGCCGGTCGCGCTCGGTTTGCAAATCGGTGGTCGCCTGTTGTAAACCCGCCGCCATCTTGTTGAAAGTCTCTTGCAACTGGGCCAGCTCGTCCTGCCCCTCCACCTTCACCCGCACGGTCAAATCCCCGCCGCGCAGCTTGCCTGCCGCGCCTGCCAGACGCTCCAGCCGCCCGGTCACCTGCCGGGCCATCAGGTAAGAAAGCCCGCTGAACACCGGCACCAACACGATCATCGCCCCCCCAAATAACACCGCCATCAAAGCGATGCTGGGAAACACGGTAAATAAAAGATAGGCTATCACCCGGGTGAAGAGCGAAGGCGAGTCGATGGGGAACTCAAGGCTGCCCGATGGGTTGACTAAAACATAACCCAGCACAAACAAAACCCCTGTCCCAGCCGCCGAGATCATTAACAGCCAATGCGTCACCGACCACACCAGGCGGCGCTGTCGAAGCCGGTTCCACCATCCCAAGATCCTGAATGCCACTCGCAACCCCAGGAATCCGGGCCCTCCGGAAACCAGCAAGGCCAGCACGCCCCAGTTGACGGAGTTTAGGATCAACGATTCTGTTTCTCCCGCGGTCAGCGCCCCCAGATACGCCCCGGCAACCAATGCCACCGTCAGCACGATGCTGGCCGCAAGCTCGCGCGCCACGGCCCGCCACCGCTTTTTACCCCTCACGCGCAGACGCAGCGCTGCCAATGTCCCAGAAACCGCGCCGGCAAACATAAAGCCGCTGTCTAGTTGGGACGGGAAGAATTCGCTCGCTAACCGTCCATACAAGAAATAAAACAAGCCGCAAAGCAAGCCGCTTTCCAGGCACACCCGCCATAAGGGCGCAGATTGATACCAGCGAGCAATCGTCTTCATCCCCGTTTCAGGCGATAGCCTACCCCCCAAACGGTTTCGATAGCTTCGCCCAACTGCCCCAGCTTTTTCCGCAGACGCAGCATGGCATTATCCACCGAACGGTCTCCATCGAGATAGGGTTGCCCCCAAACCGTTTCGCACAGATACGAGCGGCTGAACGTGCGCCCCGGGTTACTCACAAACAGGCGCAACAGGTCGAACTCGGTGCGCGTCAGGTCCAGTGACTCTCCACTCAACAAGGCGGAATAACCCTGTGGGTCCATCTCCACTTCGTGCCAGCGCAGAATCCCCTGTTCGCCTTGCCGGTCGGCCTCCAGAAACTCCTGCACGCGTTCGGCCCGGCGTAGCAGCGCCCTCACCCGGGCCACCAGCTCGCGCATGCCAAACGGCTTGGGAAGGTAATCGTCGGCGCCCACTTCCAGGCCGATCACGCGGTCCACCTCGTCCCCTCGCGCAGTTAACATCAACACCGGCACGGCACTATTCTGGCGAATGCGGCGCAGCACCTCCAGTCCATCCATGCCCGGCAGCATCCAATCCAGCAAGATACACTCCGGCGCCGACTGTAAGAACGCCGCCAATCCGCTGGGACCATCGGCACACACGCGCACCTCAAAGCCCGCCCCTTCCAATTCTGCCCGGATCAACGCCGCCAGGTCGGCAGAATCTTCAATGACTAATAATCGCTGAGACATAATCCCTTCCCTTGCGTCCATTATACACTGCTCGAAAATCGCGACTACTCACATTCAGGTTGTACCACCAAATTCGGGGAGTAAATTCCTTTACAATTTAGAATTATTGTTCTATAATCATATCAACGTATCCAAATTGTTTGCTCACCTCCAAATGAGCAGCACACACATTCCTGGGAGGGAATGATATGAGCACCATGATCGTCTATTGTGGTTTGGATTGCGCCTCGTGCGAGGCCTACAAAGCGACCCTGTCCAATGATCAAGAAGCCATGCAGCAGCTTGTCGCAAAGTGGCGCCAGGAGTACAATTCTCCCGATATGCCGCTCGAGGCGGTGATCTGCGACGGATGCCGCGGACCGCGCCTGGGAGGTTACTGCTCCGAATGCCCCATTCGCGCCTGCGCCACCGAACGCGGCTTTCATACCTGCGCCGAGTGCCCCGAATACGGCTGTGAAAAGCTAGAAAGCTTCTTCAAAATGGCTCCCCATGCGCGTGGCAACCTGGAAGCACTCCGCGCCTGATCCTCACTCAGGAGAAACGCATGCCCGAACTACCCGAAATTACCAACCTGGCAATTCAACTCAACCAGCGCCTGGCAGACCGCCGTATCAGCGGCATCGAAGTCCTGCAACCCAAGTGCCTGAACCTGCCCGTGGAAGACTTCCAGGCAGCCCTCACCGGCGGGACCATCGGCGATACGCACAACCGCGGCAAGTGGGCCCTCACCCACACCGACCGCGGCTGGTTGATGCTGAACCTGGGCATGGGCGGCGAACTGCTCATCGTCGACCGCGCCACCCTGCCCGAAAAGCGCCGTCTCATCATTGACTTCGATGACGGCGCCTGCCTGAGTGTCAATTTCTGGTGGTTCGGGTATGTACACTATGCCCCCGAAGGCGCCCTGGAAGCACACCCTATGGTGGGCAAACTAGGCCCCAACGCCCTCGACCTGACCCCCGCCCGTTTGCAAGACCTGCTGAGCGGCGCGCGCGGCACGCTGAAGACTTTTCTCCTCGACCAGGACAAGATCGCCGGAATCGGCAACTTCTACATCCACGATATCCTCTTCCAGGCAAAATTACACCCCTTGCGCAAAATCCCCAGCCTGAGCGAAGCCGAAATCGAAGCCCTGGCACAGGCCATCCACAACAGCCTGAAATACAGCCTGGAAAAAGGCGGAGCCTTCTACGAAGTCGATACTTACGGCAACAAGGGCGGCTATCTTGAAGCAGATATGCTCATCGGCTACCGCGACGGCAAGCCCTGCCCCGCCTGCGGCACGCCCATCGAAAAGCTCAAAACCGGCTCCACCAGCGGATTCATCTGCCCTGCCTGCCAGCCTCTCTCGTGACCACCCTGCTCTCCGATCTGCTCTTGCGTTCCATAGCCATCCGGCGAGCCTTCGCATGGCCCGACCGCTTCCCCTACAACGTCCCCGTGCTGGCCAGCCTGGAGCGCCTGGATTTCACCGCCCCGGTCACCTTTCTGGTGGGCGAAAACGGCTCGGGCAAATCAACCCTCCTCGAAGCCCTGGCCTGCGCCGCCGGATCTATCACCGCCGGCAGCGAGGAAACCGGCCGCGACGAAACCCTGGATGAGGTGCGCAAACTGTCCAGAGATTTCAAGCTTACCTGGTCCAAGCGCACCAGGCGCGGGTTCTTCATGCGCAGCGAGGACTTCTTCGGCTTTGCCCGCCGCATGGATCGCACCCGCTCCGAAATGCAGCGCAATCTGGAAGAAGTCGACCGCGAATACAAAGACCGCTCTATCCTGGCCCAACAAATGGCCCGCTCGGCCTACCTGGGGCAGATGGGCGCCATGGAACAGCGCTACGGTGAGGGCGTAGATGCCCGCTCGCACGGCGAAAGCTACCTGCGTTTCTTCCAGGCCCGCTTCACCCCCGGCGGTCTCTATTTGCTGGACGAGCCGGAAGCGCCACTTTCGCCCGTGCGCCAGCTATCATTCCTGGTGCTCCTGAAATCCATGATTGAACAGCAATCGCAGTTCATCATCGCCACCCACTCCCCCATCCTCATGGCCTTCCCGGGCGCCGAGATTCTGAGCTGTGACGGCGGCAAGATCACCTCCATCGCTTATGACGAAATTGAGCATGTCGCCATCACGCGCACCTTCCTGCAAAACCCCCAGCGTTACATGCGCCACCTGGGCATCCTCGACGAGTAGGCGCACAAGAGGCGAAGATAAACCAATTTCCCAGGTTCTCGTTGCGCCTGAGGGACAATCCTCTACAATTCCGCCCCACATATCTCGTTACAAATCTCGCTCATTGGGGTTAGAATATATAGACACGGCCGGGGGACCTAATCTCACCCCCGGCTTTTTTTGTGTCACGATTGCCCGGATCAAACCAACACCATGAACCTCCAAGCACTCGCCAACACCCCCTTCAGCGTAGGTACTGCCCTGTTCCTGGGTCGCATTTTCCCATCTCCGGTGGGGTATTGGCTGGCCGATCGTATCGCCGCCATCTTATCCTCCCGCCCGCATTCTGGGCTGGTCCAGGCCATCCGTCACAATCAGCAAGGCATCTTCGACGGTCGCCTGTCCCCCGTCGAGTTGAACCAGACCGTAGCAGCCGTGTTGCGCAATGATCTGCGCAGCATCTACGACTACTACCACCTGGCCAACCAGCCTCAAAAGCTGCTCAAACGAGTCAGTTTCTCTCCCGCCGCGCGAGTCGCCATGCAGCGCACCCAGAAAAATCTGCCTACCGTCTTCGCCTGCGCTCATCTCGGCAACTTCGACCTCATGGGCCGCGCCCTGGCCTTGAACCACTACTCCTTTCTGGTGCTATCCTACCCCAACCCCAACCAGGGTTACAAAATGCAAAATTGGTTGCGCAAACGCTTCGGTCTGGAGGTTTCGCCCATGAGCCTTGAGTCGCTGAGAGTTGCCAAACAGCGCCTCAAATCCGGCGGCAGCGTCCTCACCGGTCTGGATCGCCCACTGGCAAACCCCGGACTACAAAAATACCAGCCCCGCTTCTTTGGCAAACCCGCCAACCTGCCTGTCGCTTACATCCGCCTGGCCATGGACACCGGCGCTCCAATCATCGTGATTGCCTGCACGGTTCAACCGGATGGCGCCTATCATTTACATGCTTCAGAACCCATCCAAATGACCACCAACGGCGACTTGCACGGCGACATCATCCACAATGCCGAAGCCGTTCTGAGCTTCGCCGAAGGGCTCGTCCGGCAGTATCACGATCAATGGCTTATGTTTTATCCCGTATGGGAAGGAGACGAAGAATGACAAATCAAGCCCAAAGCAAACGAATCAACGACATCTTCTTTGGCCCGTTGGAACGACCCGCGTTGCAATGGCTGGCCAAACGCATGCCCGCCTGGGTCACGCCCGACACGCTCACGTTGATCGGTCTCTTCGGCACCATCTTGATCTTTACCTCTTACGCTCTCACCGGCTACAGCAGGCATTTCCTCTGGCTCGCCAGCCTGGGCTATGTGATCAACTGGTTCGGCGACAGCCTGGACGGCACCCTGGCCCGCTACCGGAAAATTGAGCGCCCCCGTTACGGTTTTATGCTCGATCACCTCGTTGACTGTTTCGGCTCGGTGTTGATCGTGCTCGGCATGGGCCTCTCCCCCTTTGTCAACTTCACCGTTGCTTCGCTGACCTTGATCGCCTACCTGATGGTATCCGTCCTGGTATATATTGTGACCATCACCAACGGTGTGTTCCGCATCTCCAGCGGAAAAATTGGTCCCACCGAACTGCGGGTTTTCCTCATTTTAGCCAACACGGTGGCCTTCTTCTATGCAAAGCCGCTCTTCACCGTGGCCTTCGGCAGTTTCACCATCTTCGATGTGCTGCTGGCAGTCATGGGCATCACCCTGGTGATCCTTTATGTGATCAATTCCATCACCGAATCGGCCAAGCTGGCCGCCCTTGAACCCGCCACGGCCATCATCGCCCAGCGCAAAGCCGAAGCCCGCCAGGCAAAAATCGAGGCCCTGGCCCGCAAAAAAGCCCGCCGACAGTCGGCTAAGCGCACGCATGTCTCATCCAGCACGGTGGCATCGCACCGCTCGAGCTGATTTCCTGCCTGGATCGTAAAACCGCAAGACAGGCAGTCGTTAGGGCTGCCTGTCTTGTTTCAAATCTATGTACGCTCGCTGTTCTTGCGGGCTGTTGAACCACACCACCACCCAATAACGCTCAACCCCACTGCGGCGCAGCGCCGCGTAGCGGTGATTGCCATCGCGGATTGACAGCTTTCCAGCGTCGTAGCTGGCAATCAGCGGAGCCGGCTTCCAGCCTTCTGCCAGGCTGTCCGCCATGCCCGTAACGTGCCGCTCGAACCCGTCCGCGTCCACCACATATTCCAGGTCCGGATCCGGCCCGCAGCAGATTTCCAACGCATCCAGCGGCATCTCCAGCGGGCCCAACCAAAATCGCGGCTGAAGCTTGAGCCCCTCGGAAAACGGCGCATTCCGCCCAACCCCCAGCAGGAATTCATGCACCCAGGCCTCTATCTGCCCGCGGCGCGCAGCTTCAAGCGCCGGGGTCAGTTCGTCCAGGTCAGAAATCACGATTGTCCTCGCAAAACCGCAACGCTCTCAATATGATACGTTTGCGGGAATAAATCGAAGGGCGTGATCTGCTCCAGCACATACCCACCTACCAGCAAGCGCTTGACATCCCGCGCCAGGGTGGCCGGATCGCAAGAAACATACACCAGCAGCGGCGCCTGCATCGCCACGATCTCATCCAGAGCGGCTTTTTCGAGCCCTGCGCGGGGCGGGTCCACCACCACCACGTCCGGATGCAATTCCAGCCGCTGCAGGATTTCGCCCGCCGGTCCTTGATAAAGCGTCACTTCCTCAAATTCATCCAGGTTCACGGCGAAATCCTCGCAGGCCGCCTCAGAAGCCTCCACGCCGGTCACTGTCGCACCGTGTTCAGCCAGGAACGCGCTGAACAGTCCCACCCCGCAGTACAGGTCCAGCACCGCCTTCCCCGCCCATTCGGGAACCAGGCTCAGCACGTGCTTGACCATCTGCTCCGCTTGCGGAATGTTGACCTGGAAGAACGAACCCGCCGAGACCCGAAAGGCCCGCCCGTTCACCTCCTGGACAAGCGCATCATCCCCTGCCAGCACCAGCGTCCCCCCCGGCCCCTGGTGCACCACCGAAACGGGCAGTTCTTCCACGCTCAACTCCGGAGCCTCCAGGGTGCTGCCTTCCAGCACCATCAGCAAATCGCTGGTCTCGTCTGCGCCTGCGCGCAGCGCCACCCGCTCCAGACCCGGCACGGGCTCCAGGTCCAACTGCGGCCACAGTTCGTTCAAAGCCGCCTCGGGCAGGTGGCACTCGCTGATCTCAATCACCTCGTTGCTCTCGCCGCGCTGAAAGCCCAACTTTCCCGCCGGGCTGAGGTGAAACTGAACCGAGTTACGGTAATTCCAGGCTTGCGGCGAGGGCACAATCTCCCGTACCGGCGGGTTAACCACCCCGCCAATGCGCTCAATCTGATCCCGCAGCACAGCCTCTTTGACCGTCAATTGATCACGATACTCCATATGCTGGTAGTGGCAGCCGCCGCAGACGCCGAAATACTTGCAACGCGGCTGAATGCGATTCGCAGCTCCGCGCAGCACCTGCACCAATTCGGCGCGCACAAAACCGCGCTTCTCTTCCACCACCCTGGCCAGCACTCGCTCGCCGGGCAGCGCAAAGGGCACAAACACGGCTCGCCCGTCTTCCAGGCGGCCCATCGCCGCCCCGCCATAAACAAGGATTGTTAACTCAACCTCAAATTCAGTCATCTTGCTCCTTACCGGCACAACATTACCGGATCTTCGCCCTAATTTCTTCGGCTTCTTGCTTGAGCAGTTGGGTGCGCTGCTCCACGGCTTCAGCCATGCCGGTGAATTCTCCGGCCATGTAGCCAATTTCATCATCCCGCCCGGCCAATTCCTGCACTGCCTGTGCATTGAACTTTCCGGCCAACAAACCTCCAGCCGCCTGGGCGAGAGTCTCCAGCGGGCGGTTGATCTGGTTGTACATCAGCAAAGCCACCACCACCGCCAACGCCAGGAAAACCAGCGGCGCGACAATGCTTCCGATCAAGGCCACCATATTCAACGTGTCCACCTGCCCATTAGTGTAGTCCAGGTAATCGGTTGCACTCTGCGTGACAGCATTCAGGCTCTCGTACATGCCAGGAATATGCTGATACACCTCATTGTCCAGAGCTTGCACCTGCTCCCAATCCTCGGCCAGAACGGCCTGCTCAATCTGCTCTACCAGAGGAACCAGCGCTAAACGACTTTGTTCGTACGCGTCCAGTGCGGAGATTTCTTCCTCACCCATCTGCGGGCGCAGGTTCTCCACCATGTCTTCCATCCGCGAAGCGTACCCCGTGGCCCGCTCCAGGTTCACATCCGAGCCGTTGGCCTCATAATACTTCAGCGCCTGCTCGAACTGCTGGGTCACGCTCACCAACCGGTAGACCTGCCGGTTCATCTCAAACGCAGTCTGGGTCTGGTTGTGCAAGCCCACCATGCGCACGGCATTATACAGGAAAAAGGCCAGCACCACCACGCTGAAGGCGAATAAAATCGTAAACGTCCCAAACAATTTGGACTGCAAACTGGCGCGCGTTTTCATTGCTTGCCTCCTTTTTCGTCGTCGCGGAAGAGCTTCAAACGCCGCCGCCGCGATTCGTACAACTGCGTGCGCAGGACCTCGATTTCATTCTTCAAGCCCGCATCCCGTGCTTGCACGCCCCCAGCCAGTTCATCCAAGGCCCGCGCCAGCTTGCCCGCCGGGCCGCCTTTCTTCAACAGCCCGCCCAACAGTTGTGAGCGGTACTGGTCGCCGCCAATGGCCGTGGTGGCATTGGCCAGATCGCTCAACGGGCGGGTGGTGGCTGAAATGCGCTGGTATCCCAGCAGCCCCAGCACAATCACCACTGCAAAACCCAGCGCGGCCCACTGCACGCCGATGTTGGCGTCAATTGGAAATTCCATGGCGGCATATACGCGGTCTTCCTCCATCCAGTCAATCAACTCTTTGAGCTTGGCGTTCAACTCATCATTCTGGTAAGCCGCTTCTTCTTCCAACGCCCAGGCGCTTTCCAGGTCGCCGGCATCGTATGCGGCGACGATCTGGTCAAAAGTGGCCCGGTGCGCGCTGCGCAGATCGTTGAACTCAGCCACCAACGCATCCATCGTATACGTTGAGTCAATTTCCTCGTCCTCATACTCAACCGGCTCGAAATAGCCGTAGTCTTCCATCTCCGCCAGCGCCTCGCCGATGGCCGCGTCTTCGGCCAGCGCGTTGTTCAGGTGCGATTGCGCGTCCAGTTCATACTCTCTTGAGTACACATAGAACGACTCGCTGGTTTGCATACTGCCCAGCCGTTGAGAAACATTGCCCTCCAACTCGGTCAAGGCATATACATTTTCCATCTCTGTGTCAAAAGGCACGGAGCCCTGACTATAAGAGGCAAACTCTATCATTCCTGCCATCAGCAGGATGATTACCCCCAGCCATCCCAGCGTGCCCAGCGCTTTGATTGGTGCAAAAAGTTTTTTCATCGTGCGCCTCCCCTTATTTGCTTTCCATGACAATTGCGCCATTCCAGTCGGACGGCAGCGGCCGGTCTACCCGCTCGGCACACTGCTCCAGGTACACCCTGGCGGTCTTATCACTGGGGTCTTGGGCCAGAACACGGTCAAAGGCCTGCCCGGCCTCGCGGAATTTGCCCTGCGCAAACAACACCACGCCCTGCTCGAAGTCGGCGCGGGTTTCTTCCCGCCGGGCAATCACTTCGCTGGTCAACCCATCCAGGATCTCGTACAATCCCAGCGGGTCCACCCGCCCTTTCACCACGGCCTTTCCCAGGTAGCGCATTCGATACGTCACCGGCTGGGGCAATTGGTCCAGCGTGTCCTGGGAGATGATCATCGACGTGCCGTAAAACTTGTTCAGCCCCTCGATACGCGAAGTCAGGTTAACGTTGTCAGAGAAGGCATCGCCCTGCATGCGCAGGCTCTCGCCGATCATGCCTACCATCATCGGCCCGGTGTGAATGCCAATTCCCACTGAAATCGGCCCCAGCCCGTGCCCCTTAATCCGCTCGTTAAACTGCTGGACCGCCATTTCCTTCTCAATGCCCGCTTTCACGGCATCATCCACCCCGTAAGGGAAAATCGCCATCATACCGTCACCCAAAAACTTGACGATAAAGCCTTCATGCTTCTGGATCAGCGGGCTGACCAGTTCCAGGTACTCATTAACAAAGTCGAAGTTTTGTTTGGCTGTCATGCCTTCCGACATGCTGGTGAAGCCGCGAATGTCCGAAAACATAACCGCCATCTCCGCGCTCACATGATCGCCCAATTGCACGTCGGTGATGCTCGGTTTCTCCAGGAACTCCAGGTACTGTACTGGGATGAAGCGTTTGGCCGCGGTAAGGAACTGCTCCTTCGTGCGGTTCGACGCGCTGATCGACTCCGCCATGCCCCCCACCGCGCGCGCCAGCCCGCCCAAATCATCGGACCGCGTCTGGTGTCGCCGGAGCATTTCCGGGTGATACGTGTTATTCTCAAAGGCTACCACCGCCGAGGTCAACCCATCCAGCGGCTCAGAGATGTTCAAGGTCACGTACACCCCCCACACCACCAGCGCCGCCGCCAGAACCAGCGCCACCATGCCGGTGATCGCGTTGGTTTGGGTGCGGTCTTCAAGATCGGTTACTTGCTGCCGGATGAGTTCAACGTCCCAGGCATTCAGGTTCTGCATCTCGTTTTGCAACTGCGCCGCGGCGGGATCCAACTCATCCAGCATCAAAGCGGTCGTTTCCGCGCCCAAATCATCGTTTCCGGTCTTGTCGATGAATTTATCCCGCGCCGAGGCCCAAGCATCCAGGCTGGCGTTCAAATCTGCCAGTACGTCATCCTCCCAGACCAACTCCTGAGAATATGCATAAGCATAAACATCTTCCAGGTAGCGGTATTCATCGCCGTATTCTTTCATCCGGCTGTTTTCGGTGAGCAGGATGTTCTTCATGGCGACCTGGTTCTTGAGCACCGCTGCGCGCGCATCGGCATGCTGCTCCAGCGAGATGGTCAGGTCTTTCAGGTACGCCAGCTCTTCTTGCATGGCAGCCGCGTTGATCACACCCACCACCGCAGTGATCACCGCCAGCAGTGCCAGCGCGCCGGTCAAGGCGGCAATCCTGGCCTGCGTCGATTTGAACTTGAACCATTTCATCGTTTTTTCTCCCTGGGTTGGTTTGAGGGACAGATATTTGGGGATTGGCAGATATATTGCCACCCTCCATTATATATGCGAGTGCAGCCAGGTCCGCACTCATGTGCAAGACATTCCCTTGCAATATGCTTACAATACAAGTAACTACTCAGCCAGAGGTGGAAGAGGCCCGAATTTGAGGTGTGTGGAGTGCTTCGCACCCCGCACACCTCAAATTCGGGAACTTTCACCACCCTCTGAGCAGTTACCAATACAATCAAGCGCAGCAGGAGGGTGTTTTTCTCCCGCCTGACATTCTATCAACACTTGAAGGATCGCCTCATGACCGAAATTCGCTCTCCCCAACGCCTGTGGCTGGTTGCCCTCATCATCGCCTGGGCCGTCGACTTGCTCTTCTGGAATACCCCCGCCGGGGTCTCTTACCTCATCTGGATCGCCCTGGGCACGGTGGGCATGTTTGCCCTGGCCCTCGGTGAAGGCCGCCGCCCACCGGCTGCCTCTTACGTGCTGGCCGTCATCAATCTGGCCCTGGCAGCCACCCTGCTCCTGCGCAGCGAGCCCTTCACCCGCTTTTTGGGCGGGTTCATCTCGCTCATCGGCAGCGGCATGTTGGCCATGACCCTCACCACCGGGCATTGGCTGCGCTTCCGCCTCGGTGACATCATTGTTGCCATGTTGAGTATCGTCGCTTCGGGCGTCGTGCGCGGCGGCGAACTACTCACCCGGCGGACTGCCCCGACTGAACCCAACGCTGAGGCCTCCGCAAGCAAGGGCGGCACCCGCCGGCACTTTTTCCCCATTGTTCGCGGCCTGCTGCTGGCCCTGCCGGTTGTAGGTGTGCTGGCGGGCTTGCTGGCCTCCGCCGACCTGGTCTTCGCCGAACGTCTGGAAGGCCTTTTAGACATCTTCAAGCTCGACAACCTTGTCGAATATCTCTTCCGCCTGGGTTACGTTCTGGTCCTCACCTACGCCTTCGCTGGGCTGCTGGCGCAAGCCCTCTCGCCCAAAGGTTCAACTGAAGCGCCCAACCCTCACGAACCCTGGAAGGCGCGCTTCCTCGGCTCCACCGAGACCTTCATCATCCTCGGCAGCGTGGTGGCTTTGTTCGTCTTCTTCCTGGCCATCCAGTTCCAATACCTGTTTGGCGGGCAAGCCAACATCACTACCGCCGGTTTCACCTACTCCGATTATGCCCGGCGCGGCTTCTTCGAGCTGGTGGCTGTCGCCGTGCTCAGCCTGAGCCTATATCTGCTCCTCAGCGCCATCACCCGCCGCACTGAATCCCGCCAGCAAACGACCTTCTCCGGGCTTTCCATCTTGCTCATCGCCCTGGTGCTGGTCATCCTCGTCTCGGCCCTGCAGCGCCTGCTGCTCTATGAACAGGCCTATGGCTTCACCCGCCTGCGCACCTACACGCACATCTTCATTCCCTGGCTGGCTCTTCTCCTGCTAGTCACCATCATCCTCGAGGTGATCCGCCGCCCCGGCCACTTTGGACTGGCCCTGGTGCTGTGCGTGTTTGGCTTCAGCTTCACCTTCCCCATCCTCAACGTGGACGGTCTCATCGCCCGCCTGAACCTGGATCGCGTCCGCGCCGGACAGGTAGTTGAGTCGAATAACATGCGCGGCGAGGCCGACCTGGACGCGCGCCATCTCACCGACCTTTCCGCCGATGCCGTGCCCGTCATCGCTGCCGCTTACGCCGACCCGCGCACCGATGCAGCCACCCGCGACCAACTGGGCGCGGTGCTGGCCTGCCACAGCCTGAAACTGCCCGACGACCCCGATTGGCGCTCCTTCCGCATCCCCGAGGCCACCGCCCGCGCCATCTTCGCCCGCCTCGATTTATCAGAATACAGTAGCGGCGCCGGCGTCAAGCTCAACGGTGAAGAATTCCCCTGCTACTGGGATTACATGGATTGATCTGTTGACCGAACACGGTAATTGCAGCAGTAGAGGCAGTTCATGAACTGCCTCTACTGCTGCAACCACAGGCCCGGTTCGCCGAAAGCGCTGATTTGGGTTAAAATAGCTTTCAAAAGTCGCTTTGCGGCTTCATGCAATTGACCGATAGGAGTAAGTGAATGGCTCAGCCCAAACAGACGAAGAAAGGCATGTCCGTCGAGCAGCGCGCTTTGCGCCGCAATCAGATCATCTGGGTATCCCTCTCCGGAATCATTATCCTCACCATGCTCATCTCGCTCATCCGGTTCTAAACACCATGCTCAAACGTTGGCAGTTCTGGGTCGGCCTGCTCATCAGCGCATTCTTCCTATACATCTCACTGCGCAACCTCGAACTGGGTGAGGTGTGGGACTCGATGAGAACCGCAAAGTACCTGTGGCTCATCCCCGGCGTGGCAGTTTACTTTATCGGTGTGTGGGTGCGCTCCTGGCGCTGGCATTACATGCTGCGCCCGCTCAAAAAAATCCCCGTCCGCACCATGTTCCCCATCGTCTGCATTGGCTACATGGGCAACAACATCTACCCCGCCCGGGCCGGCGAGGTGTTGCGCGCCGTCATCCTCAAACAGCGCGAGGGCGTGCCCGTCTCGGCCTCGCTGGCGACGGTCATCGTCGAGCGCATCTTCGACGGCGTGGTCATGCTGGCTTTTGTCTTCGTCAACCTCACCGAACTGGCCCGCCTGACCCACGACTCGGGCATCATCGCCAACCTCGATATCCGCACCGTGGCCATCGTCGGCACTGTGGCTTTCGTTGGCGCGCTGCTGGTGTTCCTCCTGGCAGCCATGTTCCCCCGCGCCACTGAGCGCCTGGTGGACGTGTTCCTGCGCGTCGTCCCTGAGCGCTTTCGCGTTAAAACGCGCGACATCGCCATGCGTTTCCTCACCGGTCTCGAGTCCCTGCGCTCGCCCGCCGATGTGCTGATGATCTTCGTCACCACCGTCATCATCTGGCTGCTCGAAACCGGCAAGTATTGGTTTGTCATGCACGCCTTTGACTTCTCAGTCGGCTTCTTCGGCCTCATGCTGATGAACGGCATCGTCAACCTGATGACCACCCTGCCCTCCGCGCCCGGCTACGTGGGCACTTTTGACGCCCCCGGCATCGCCGTGCTGCAAGCTTACGGCGTGCCCGGTGAAATCGCCGCCGGATATACGCTCGTGCTGCACGCAGCGTTGTGGTTCCCCATCACTCTCCTGGGCGCTTACTACTACTTCCGCCAGCCACTGCGCTGGGGCAAGGATGTCAAAGCCGAATCGGCGGCCACCCCTTGAACTTCGCCAGTCCCTCGAAAGGATCAATCATGACCAACACCCCTCATGTCGCCGTCATTGGAGCCGGAATTGGCGGAATGGCCGCAGCCTATGATCTTCGCCGCGCCGGTTTCCAGGTCACCATCTTCGAAGCCGCCGACCAGGTGGGAGGTCTTGCCTCGGGGTTCAAAGAACCCCACTGGGATTGGTCTGTAGAGCGCTTTTATCATCATTGGTTTCAATCCGACAACCACATGCTCGGCTTGATCAATGAGTTGGGTTGGAGCGACAAGGTTCTCTTCCCCCTGCCCAAAACCGTGGTCTACGCCAAGGGCGGCTTCCACCCCCTCGACAGCCCCCTGGCCGCCCTCACCTTCCCCGGTTTCACCTTCCCAGATATGGTCCGCTTCGGCCTGGTCACCGTTTACCTGCGGTACCTCTCCTCCTGGCAATCCCTGGAACGTTTCCGCGCCGACGAATGGATCCGCAAGTATTACGGCAAGAACCTTTACGCTTCCTTCTTTGAGCCCATGTTGACGGGCAAATTCGGCCCGCACTATCAGGATGTCAACATGGCCTGGATGTGGGCCCGCCTGAAAACCCGTACCACCCGCCTGGGCACCTTCCAGGGCGGCTTCCAGGCCTTCTGTGACCTGTTCGCCGAGCGCCTGCGCCAGGACGGCGTAGAGATCCGCTTGTCCACTCCCATCCAGCACATCGAACCCCTTCCCGAAGGCGGGCTGCGCGTCGACCTGCCCGGCGGTGCGCAGGAATTCACTGCCTGCCTGTCCACCACCTCTCCCGGCTTGATGGCCCGCCTGACCCCCGCACTGCCGCCCGATTACCTCAACGGGCTGCTCTCGCTCAAGAATATGGGCGCGGTGGTCATGGTGCTGGCCCTCAAGAACCAGCTTTCTCGCGAGGGGTACTACTGGTACAACATTCCCAAATCCGCCGGGTTCCCCTTCCTGGCGCTCGTCGAGCACACCAATTACCTCAAGCCCGAATACTTCGGTGGCGATCACATCATCTACTGCGGCGACTACCTCGACCAGGGGCACGAATACTTCAGCCTCAGCCAGGATGAGTTACTGCAACGCTTCATGCCCGCCCTGACCCGCATCAACCCCAACTTCCAACCCGATTGGGTGCGCAAGTCCTGGTTGTGGAAAACCCAATATGCCCAGCCCATCCCGCTGGTGGACCATTCTCGCAACATCCCCGACCTGCGTACGCCCATCCCCGGTTTATACTTCGCCTCCATGAGCCAGGTTTACCCCTGGGACCGCGGCACCAACTTCGCCGTCGAAATCGGCCGGCGGGCCGTCCAGAGAATGTTAAGCGAGATTCCGCTCTCTTTCAAAAATTGAGACATGACTCTACGAAAACGCCGCGCGAAGGAGATTCTTTTCTTTTGGAATCGCCCCCGTATTTATGGAACATTTGACCAAAATTTAACAATCACCCCTATATATGGGGGTTCCTGCAGGACGCAAACCTCATTTGTAGAAATCGCTGGTAGTAATTTTCATACCGCAGCTTAACAATTGTTTTGCCGTTTCTTTAACATAACCAACCTTAAAAATTCAAAAATTTTTAGGCGGGCGTAGGCTATTCGCCTTGTTTCTCAGGAGGCTTTTTGTTAGAATACGGTTACGCTGAAGTGACGGCAAATCCTTCTCGCCCACAATCGATTTGATAACAGGCAGAAATAAATAACGGGTCGACTTTTCCCGCTGCAAAACAATTGCAGCGGGTTTGTATCCCTGTTTGCCCCAACACAGCAAATTCAACCTGGAGGGATAGGGCATGAATCCACAACAGGCATGGCAGGCAACTCTGGGCCAGCTCCAGATGGAAATGTCAAAAGCCGCTTTTGACACCTGGGTACGCAATGCTGAATTCGTATCGTACGAAGATAACACCTTCCGCATCGGTGCGCAGAACGCCTATGCTCGCGACTGGCTCGACAGCCGGTTGAGCAGCACGGTAGCTCGCATGCTCACCGGGCTGATGGGCGCTACCCAAACTGTCGAATTTGTCGTCTGGCATTTTGAAGAAGAAGCCCTGCCCGCCGAGCCCGCTGTGGTCCGTGCAGATGACCCCGCCCCGCGCGGCAACTCCACCATCAACCCGCGCTACACCTTTGACAACTTCGTGGTCGGGGCCAGCAACCGCCTGGCACATGCCGCCTGTATGGCCGTTGCCGAAAACCCCGCCCGCGCCTACAACCCCCTCTTCCTCTATGGAGGCGTGGGGCTGGGCAAAACTCACCTCCTGCATGCCATCGGCAACGCCGCCCACAAGCGCAACCTCACCGTGATGTACGTCTCGTCGGAAGAATTCACCAACGACCTGATCAACTCGATCCGCACACACAACACCACTGCCTTCCGCGAGCGCTACCGGCGCATCGACGTTCTCCTGATCGACGACATCCAGTTCATCGCCGGCAAGGAATCGACCCAGGAAGAATTCTTCCACACCTTCAACACCCTTCATGGTCAGGATAAGCAAATCGTCATGTCCTCTGATCGCCCTCCCAAGGCCATGATCACCCTGGAAGAACGCCTGCGCTCCCGCTTCGAGTGGGGCCTGACCGCCGACATTCAGCCGCCCGACCTCGAGACTCGCATGGCCATTCTGCGCTCCAAAGCCGAGCGCAACAACCGCCAGGTGCCCAACCCAATCATCGAAACCATTGCCCGCCTGGTGCAGTCCAACATCCGCGAACTAGAAGGGGCCCTGACCCGCATCATGGCCTTTGCCGAACTCTCTGGCCAGCCCATCACCAACCAGCTCATCCAAACCGCCCTGGCCGATCTGCTGCCTCAGCGCAGCTCGCTCGAAACCAGCCAGGTGCTGGAAGCCGTGGCCTATATCTTCGGCATCTCCACCGACGAACTGGTCGGCCGCAGCCGCACGCACGATATCGCCCTGCCCCGCCAGGTGGCCATGTACCTGATGCGCGAAGAAGTCAACGCCTCGCTGCCTCAAATTGGCGAAGCCCTGGGCGGCCGCGACCACACCACGGTCATGTACGCCTGTCAGAAAGTCGCCGACATGATCGAGCGCGACGACCGCCTCCGCCGCCAGGTCATCCAAATTCGCGAGAAGCTCTACGGGCGCTCCATGCCCATGATGGTGTAGAGATTTTTGAGGCAGGGGGCATGGCCTGACGATTTGCTCCGCCTTCGATTTTGACATTTCATCACCTCTATGTTAAAATCGCTTCAGAATTAGGAAATAGCCGGGTTAACCGGTGTTTGAATTGATTGGGTGACCAACCTTCTTACGCTGTACTGTTCCGCCCTGGCTGGAATTCCAGACCAGGGCGATTTTCTTTTATACCGAGGGAAGCATTCCCTCTTTAAGTACGAGGTTTATTAAATGAGTTCTGAAAAATTGCGCATCATTCCCCTGGGGGGCCTGGGAGAAGTTGGCCGCAACATGATGGTGTACGAATATGGTGACGACATTCTGGTCGTGGACAGCGGATTAATGTTCCCTGAAAACGACATGCTCGGCATCGACTACATCATCCCCGATATGACCTATCTGGATCAACACAAAGAGCAGGTCCGCGGCATCGTCATCACCCACGGTCACGAAGACCACATTGGCGCCATCCACCACCTGCTCAACATTGTCAACGCGCCGATTTATGCCACCCCTCTCACCCGCGGCTTGCTAGAAGTCAAACTGGGGCGCAACGGGCTGGGCAGCAAAGCCAGCTTGAACACCGTTCAGGCCGGCGAAACCGTGCAGATCGGCTCTTTCAAGGTCGAATTCTTCCACGTCTGCCATTCCATTCCCGACGGCGTCGGTTTGGGCATTGAAACTCCCGCCGGTCTGATCGTCCACTCTGGCGACTACAAGTTTGACCATACCCCCGTAGACGGCTGGCCTTCCGATTATGCCAAGCTGGCCGAGTTCTCGCAGCGGGGTGTGCTGGCTTTGCTGTCCGATTCGACCAACGCCGAGCGCGCCGGCTGGACGCCTTCCGAAAAGGTGGTCGACGCCGCCCTCGAACAGGTCTTCCAGCAAGCCAAAGGCCGCATCATCATCGCCAGCTTTGCCTCGCTCATCTCGCGCATGCAGCAAATCGCCAATGCATCTGCCCGCCACGGTCGCAAGCTGGCCTTCGTGGGTCCCAGCATGATCGACAACATGAAAATGGCCCGCAAGCTGGGCTACCTGGACATTCCCGAGAACCTGGTCATTCCCATCGATCAGGCCCTGCACTTGCCCGATGAAGAAGTCGCCATCATGTGCACCGGCTCGCAGGGTGAGCCAACCTCCATCATGGGTCGCCTCTCGGTAGGCGCCAACCGCCTGTTCGACCTCAAGTTTGGCGACACGGTGGTGCTCTCTTCTCACCCTATCCCTGGCAACGAGGAAAACGTCTACCGCGTCATCAACCGTCTCATCCAGCGCGGCGCCGACGTGGTCTACGAAGCCATCGCCCCGGTGCACGTTTCGGGTCATGCCAGCCAGGAAGAGATGAAACTCCTCCTGCACCTCACCCGTCCCAAATACTTCATTCCCATCCACGGTGAGCTGCGCCAGTTGCACCAGCACGCCCGTTTGGCCCGCACCATCGGCCTGGAGCCCGAAAATATCCAGATCATCGAAAACGGCCAAATCGTAGAATTTAGCGACGGGCAGATGAGTCTTTCCGATGAGCGTGTTCCGTCCACCTATATCTTCGTGGACGGCTCCGGTGTTGGCGATCTCGACCCCGATGTGATGCGCGAGCGCGAAGCCCTCTCCCGCGACGGCATGGTCATGGTCAACCTGACCCTCAGCCGCGACCTGGGGCAAGTGGTGTACGATCCCCAAATCGCCACCCACGGCTTCATGCTCCCACGCGAAGCCGAGCAGTTGTTTGAAGAAACTCGCCAGAAGGCCATCCAGGCTGCCTCAAAGGCCAACGGTAACATCAAGCGCGACGTGGAAGAAGCCGTGCGCGAACACATCTACAGCGAAACCCGCCGCCGCCCATTGATCTTTGTGACCGTCAGCAGAACGTTTTAAGAAGCCATCAGCTATCAGCCGTCAGCTTCTGGCTGAAAGCAGATAGCTGATAGCTGATAGCTGACAGCTCATTCACCATTCCCCCTCTTTCCAACCTCCTTCCCCGCGCAGCGGTACAAACGCCACGGGGAAGATTGATTCCATCTCAAAGCGCGCGCCTATTCGCTGCCAGCGCTGCAAGTCCTGGCTGCCATGCCCGCCCACCGGCGCCACCAGGTAGCCGCCATCGGCCAGTTGCTCCAGCAGCGCCTGGGCCAATCCGGGGGTCGCAGCCGTGACCATGATGCCCTGATATGGCGCAAAAGACGGCCAGCCCAGCGAGCCGTCTCCGCAGTGCACGGTCACGTTGCGCACGTTAAGGCTGTCCAGCACCTGCCGCGCGCCGGTTGCCAGTTGGGGGTGACGTTCCACCGTGTGCACCTCTGCCGCCAGTCGCGCCAGCACCGCCGCCTGGTAACCCGACCCCGTGCCGATTTCCAGGACGCGCTCAGTGCCATTCAGTTCAAGCAGGCTGCTCATCACCGCCACCATATACGGCTGCGAGATGGTCTGGCTTTGCGCGATGGGCAGCGGGCAGTCTTCGTAGGCTTGATCCCGATATTCCGGGGGCACAAACAAGTGGCGCGGCACCGCGCGCATGGCCGCCAGCACCCGCGCGTCGCGCACATGCCGCCGCTCGATCTGCTCGCGGACCATTTCTTCACGTTCCCGGGAATAAAGCGCTTCGCCTTCCATGCATTCATATGATAGTACAAATGCAGGCCCAATGCGTTAAATATCGAGTGCTTCTGTAGCGCGGGTTTCTTACCCGCGTCCGATACGCACCTGTGGGAGTCTGCCACTCCTTGCCGCGTTCTTTGCCCAACGGGCGCAGCGCGATATGGAACGATCTACTAGTCTGCGCTTTTCGCAGCGCCCCTACAGCCCCTACCGGTTCGCCAAGACCTTGGATATTTGGCGGTCGATCTTACCCATCGGATAATCCTTCAACTCCCCCACCGTCACCCAACGCA
>CAZMMI010000023.1:0-4853 GCA_964567255.1 uncultured Anaerolinea sp. | reverse complement strand
TGCGCCTCCACCGCGCGCGGCTCGCTGCCGTCTACCAGCTCGCACTGAAACGCGTGCAGCGTCACCTTGAAATGCGTGTACGCGTGGCGAAACACCCCCAACTCCTCCCCTACGTGAATTTCCGCATCCAATTCCTCGCGAATCTCCCTGCGCAGACAATCGGGCAATTCCTCGCCCGGCTCCACCTTCCCGCCGGGGAACTCCCACATGCCCCCCAGCAGCCCGTCCGCCGGGCGCATGGCCAGCAGCACCCGCTCCGCCCGCCAGATCACTGCCGCCGTCACGGTGACATGCGGCACGGCTTTCTTCTCTTCCATCACCGGGCGCAGCTCCTGCAAAGCCAACTCGCGCGAGCGGCACACCTCTGCCAGCGGGCAAATTAAACAGGCCGGCTTGGCCGGCGTGCAAATGGTCGCCCCCAGGTCCATCAAGGCCTGGTTGTAATCACCCGCCCGGCCCGGCGGCAAATGTGCCTGGGCCAGTTCCCACAACCGCCGCTCTCCTTCCGGTGAGCGCGCCGGAAGGCTCACATTCTCCACTCGCGCCAGCACCCGCCGGATGTTGCCATCCAGCGCCGCCTCATCCAGCCCAAATGCCATCGAGGCAATTGCCCCAGCGGTATAGCGCCCAATCCCGGGCAGGCGCTCCAATGCTGCCCGCTCGGCGGGCAGCCTGCCCCCGTGCTCAGCCACCACCACCCGCGCCGCGCGGTGCAGGTTGCGCGCCCTGCTGTAATAGCCCAGCCCTTCCCACAGGCGCAGCACGTCCTGCTCGTCGGCTTCCGCCAGGGCAGTCACGCTGGGAAAGCGCTTCAGCCAGCGTTCGTAGTAGGGAATCACCGTTTCCACGCGGGTCTGCTGGAGCATGATCTCCGAAACCCACACGGCATAGGCGTCTGATTCGCCGCGCCAAGGCAAGCTGCGCGCCGCCCTGGCATACCAATCCAGCAGCCGCCGCGACACCTCTGTCAGCATTTGGTCCTGCTAGAACTGGAAGCCGCCGCGCGTTTCTACGACTTTTTGATCGTAATTCTGCACAAAATCCATCAGTTGATCATACAGCCGCTGCCAATCTTCAGACTGCAAAACGCGGGTCACCCGCCCCAGGGTGGGCAGGCTGGCGCCAACCATCACCTGCGGGCGGCGCCCATAAATCGTCGCCCACGCGTCGGTCAGTTCAAAACCCAGGCGTTTCACGCCAGGAATAAATTCACGCACCACAAACTCGAAGTACTCTTGGTCTCGTTCTGGACGAATGTCCCAGGTCATGATGAGTTTGCAGCTCATGGAAGCTCCTTTATCCCCGCTGGTAATCGAGCACCACTACCCGAGTCTCCTCAGGCAGCGTAGAATTGCCGGTCAGCTTAAGCATCGGTTGCACTTCCAGGTCAGAAAGACCCATTTCTTTGAGGAACTTGTTCAACGGATCCAGCTTCGGCAGGCTGTCTTTGGTCGCATAATGCATCGGAATGACAATGTTCGGCTCGATCAGGCTAATCACTTCCGCCGCCTTGGCAGCGTTCAGGCTGGGGCCATCCCCTACCGGAACCAGCGCCACATGCACATTGCCCAGCGCCTCCACTTCGGCCTGCGAGGGGACGTGGGTCATATCTCCCAGATGCGCCACGTTGACCCCGTTGAAATCGAACACGTACAGGGTGTTGCGCAGTTCGCCTTCTTTGCCCGAGCGGTGATTGGTTTGAATTGCGGTAATGAACACCCCGCCAATCTCAAACTCCCCCGGGCCGGTGATGACGTGCGAGGTCCCCTTAACGGCTTCGCTA
Source organism: uncultured Anaerolinea sp. (assembly GCA_964567255.1). Lineage (GTDB taxonomy): Bacteria > Chloroflexota > Anaerolineae > Anaerolineales > Anaerolineaceae > Anaerolinea. The sequence continues at coordinate 3,070 of CAZMMI010000023.1, read as the reverse complement.
AAATTGTGCGACGGGGTATCGTGGCTAATCGTCACGATATCGGCGCGTAGTTTCAATGCTTCATATCCGGTAACGCGGTGATCGAAGGGATCGGTCACCACCGCGGCCATGCCGCGTTCCATCATCCGGAAACAAGAATGTCCATACCAGGTAATTTCCATGCATCCTCCAAAGTTCGGCTGCAACCGCGCAGACGGGAAGGATGTTTCCTGAATTTGAGGTGTTTGCGGGTGCTCCGCACCTGCAAACACCTCAAATTGAGATCCCTTACACCAGCGCCTGCGCAGTTACGTTCCGCCCTGATTATACTATGGTATTCGCCCCCTCGCCCGCCATTCTAGCCGGGTCGTTGAGAATTATCGTGGTGAAATCCGCATATTGGTCATCTCCTCAGAGTGCCTAGAAAGCGCCCGTATTCGCAATTCATCGTCAAATCAGATATACTATTTCCACAATCATTTCTGGAGGCCTTCCATGCGTCGCTTGACCATCCGCCTGACCCTCGTGTTCACCGTTCTCGCCTCGGCTGTCCTGGCCTGTGTGCTGCCGGGTGGCTCTTCCACCCCTGCGCCCAACGCCGCCCTCACCGCCGCCGTGGAAACATTGTCGGCGCTCAACACCGCCCTGGCTCCCACCGAGGCCCCTCCCGCCGTCGAAGTTATCCCTCCATCGCCCACTCCCACCGAGACGACCATCGCCAAGCCCCTTCCTGACACCCCAACCGGCGTGCAGTTAATCTACAATGACGCCAACCGAAATTTGTGGGCCTGGACGGTAGGCGCCGCGCCCCTCCAACTCACCACCTCCGGTGATATCGAATCCATATCCCTTTCCCCCGACGGTACGTTGGCCGCCTTCACCCGCAGCAGCGATTATTTGAACTACACCTTGTGGGTTGTGCCCACGGCTGGCGGAACTGAACGCCGCTTGCTGACCGCGAGCGAAATATTTACCTTGGGCAGGATCGACGGTGCCGTCTCAGCCGCCATCGATTTTCTGGACTGGGTTCCCGGCACGCATAAACTGGCCATCAGCACCTACCCACTCTTTGAAGGCCCCGGCCTCCTGCGCAACGAAGACCTGACCTTCATCGATGCCGACAGCGGCGTCCAAACACCCATCTTCGCCCACGGGGAAGGCGGGGTGTATCGCTTTTCGCCCGATGGCACACGACTGGCCATCGCCCGCACCGACCGGGTCGATATGGCCAATTGGGACGGCAGCGGCCGCTTGAGTGCGCTGGTCAGCTTTGCTCCAGTGCTCACCTACAGCGAATACGCCTTCTACCCCGAACCGGTGTGGGCGCCCGACAGCAGCCGCTTTGTGTTTGCGGTGCCCCCCTCAGCCTCACTGGACGCTAACGGTCCTACCACCCTCTACCAGGTAAACCTGGACGGCTCCGTGAGCACCTTGCGCAGTTTCGAGACCGCCCCGCTCTTCTGGCCTGTTTTTTCTCCCGACCTGGCCCAAGCAGCTTATCTGACCAGCCCCGGCGACCCATTCAGCCTCATGCTGATTCAATCTAGCGGCGACCTGGGAGGGTTGAGCATTCCTTCCGTGAGCGCATTCCTGAACTGGGCGCCCGATTCAATCCGCTTCGCTTATGTGGATAATGCCTCAGGCGCAGTGAATATTGGGAGTATTGCCGGAACACCCCCGTCCCTGCCCGGCGCCGTGAACGTGACCGACCTGGCCTGGCTGCCCGACGGGCGCGTGGTCTTCATTACCCGCACGGGTTCCAGCGGGGATTTATACATCTCAGACTTCACCGGCCCCGCAACGCTGCTGGCATCTTTGGGTTCCGGTTCTGGCTTTCCATCCTTCGATCTGCCCTAAGCCATCGCCAGCCCGCAGAGGTAGAGCCTTCCAAGCCGGCTCCGAGCGACCGCTGTCCTGGCGCGGAAACCGTCGCTCCTATCGGATGGATGCCATCGTCAACGTTGTTGGCATATCCATGGAATCCCTTCCTCACGGTGATTCGCAAAGTGTTTTGCCCTTTTTCGGGGTTTGGGGCGAGGCAGTCGCGCTGCGACTGCCTCGCCCCAAAGAAATATTTTCCCCCTCCCGACGATGGTTTTTCGTCGGGAGGGGGTGGCGCGGAGCGCCGGGGGTGGGTTCTTCACGCCAGCACAGGGCCGTTGGCAGTACTTTGCCAATGGCCCCGAATCCCTTCCTCCATTTTCCTTGACGCCCCACCCAAGGGATGATAAACTCCTCACCCGTTGGGTTGGTTAGTCCCAAAGATCTCCACAGATGACTTAGGTCAAGCCCTTGTCTGGAGTAAATTCCTTTGGTATAATCTACCCGCTGTGCAACGAGCCTTAACAACTTAGTTTGCGCCGGCGTAGCTCAATGGTAGAGCAACCGCCTTGTAAGTGGTAGGTTATGGGTTCGATCCCCATCGTCGGCTCCAGTTACAGGTTGGCGAGTAGAGTGGAAGCAAAACCACTTTACTCTCGAGCCGGTAACGGTTCGCAGGTTTTTCAAACGGGTAGTTAGCCAAGTGGCCAAAGGCGACTGACTGTAAATCAGTTGGGGCACCCCCTTCGTAGGTTCAAATCCTACACTGCCCACTGGTCGCAAGACCGACAATAGAATCACCCGCGAGGGTGGCAAAACGGCAAGCCCTCATAGCTCAGTTGGTAGAGCGTGCCCTTGGTAAGGGCAAGGTCATGGGTTCGAATCCCATTGGGGGCTCTTTGAGCCGTTTATTGCAGGAAATAGACTTGGTGATATTTTCTAAGGAGACGGACTAGCATGGCTAAGCAGAAATTTGACCGAAACAAGCCGCATCTAAACGTAGGGACGATGGGACACATCGACCACGGCAAGACGACCTTGACGGCTGCGATCACCAAGTATTGCAGCTTCACGGGTTCGGCCGACTTCCGCGCGTACGATCAGATCGACAACGCGCCGGAAGAGAAAGCGCGCGGCATCACCATCAACATTGCGCACGTTGAGTATCAGACCGCGAACCGGCACTATGCCCATGTGGACATGCCCGGACACCGCGACTACATCAAGAACATGATCACCGGCGCGGCGCAGGTAGACGGCGCCATCCTGG
>CAZMMI010000022.1:0-26868 GCA_964567255.1 uncultured Anaerolinea sp. | reverse complement strand
TGCGATCTAAAATTATACCACAATTTCTAAAAAACAATACACTTTTTCAAAATTCCCCCTGAGGAATTTTCGGTTTTTGTCCCTCAAAACGCCCCCAAATTACCCATGCAGGGTCTTAAATCGCCAGGCTGACGGACACCGTTTGGCGTACGGGCATCTCCAGGTAGAAGGTGCTGCCCTTCCCCAATTGGCTCTCCACCCACACCCGTCCATTGTGCCGCTCCGCGATCGACTTCACAATTGCCAACCCCAGGCCTGACCCGCGCTGGGCAAAAGCCTCGCGGCGCCCGCTGCGATAGAATTTCTCGAACAAACGCGGCAAATCCAGCGGCGCAATGCCGATGCCGCTGTCCTGCACCTGCATCAACACCCGCTCGCCACGCAAATCCATCTTGACGGTCACCTTTCCGCTCACGGGTGTATATTTCACCGCGTTTTCCACCAGATTGTACAAGGCCTGCTGCACCAACGCCTGGTCGGCCTCAATGACCACCTCTCCCGGTCGCGCGCCGTCAACGAACTCCAGCTTGATATCTTTTTGGGCTGCCTGGGCGCCCAACTGCCCAACCACATCTTCGATCACCGCGCGCAGGTTCAATGGGGCAATCTGCAAGCCCACGCCCGCTTCGATCCGTCCCAGGTCCAGAAGATTGTTAACCAGGCGCGCCATATTATCGACGCCCACGGTGATTTTTTGAACATAACCCTTTTGCTGCTCGTTCAATTCGCCAACCATCTGCATCATCGTCGTATACCCTCGCATCAGGGTCAACGGTGAGCGCAGATCATGGCTGACCGTCGAAACAAAGTCCGATTTCAACTGGTCCAGTTCTTTGAAGTGCGTGATATCGCGCATCAGGCACACCCGTCCAATCGGGCGGCCATCGGCAGTCACCGGCGCAATGCTCACGTAATACACCTTGTTGCTTCCCAGCGTGATCTCGCGCGTGGTTCCCCGCTGCTCCATCGGCTCGTTCAACAACTCGGCCAATTCCTGCAACTTGACTACATCTTTCAGCGGCTGCCCTTCGGCCCCCGAGGCAATCAAGCCGGGCGTTTCCAACGCCGCCGGGTTCACCAACAGCAGGCGCATCTCCTCGTCGAACACCATCATCGGCTCCGGCGCAGAGGCTAATATCGACTCCAGGCGCTGCCGGCCAGCTTCCGCCGAAGCGTATAAGCGCGCGCTGGTAGCCGCCAAAGCTGCCTGCCCTGCCAGTGTCACCAGGAAGCGCGTCTCTTCTTCTGAGAACGAGCGCGGGTTATCGTAGGAGACCCACAAGACGCCATAATAATGGTTCTCATGCCGAATCGCCACCGCCAGCAGCGCCCCCGGGCGCGCTTTCCCGGACGGGAACTGCAACCGCCTCATGCGGCTTGCGTTGGGAACCGTCAGCATATCCTGCCCCCGCAGCACTTCAAACAACTGCGAGTCCATGTACGAATAACGTTCAACTGCCGTGCCCACGCCAAACGAGACGGGCGAGGATTGCTTGGGGTCCACAGCCACTTCCCGCGACAGCACCATGCGGGCCTGGCTGGCTCCATCCAGCATGGCCGCCTCCAGAATCGGGCGAACGGCATCTTCGATTTCCAGGTTGGCAGCCACCCCCTGGCTAACCGCCAGAAGTCGACTCAATTCGCCCAAACGGGCCTTCAAACCAACCCGCATTTGTTCAAAGGCCTGCCCAAGCCGCCCCACTTCATCCACGCCCTTGACCAGGGCCGTGCGCTCCAAATCTCCACCGGCAATGCTGGCAGCCTGGCCCGAAAGCGTGGTCAAAGAGCGGGTCACGCTGCGCAAGCCCAACCGCAGCATCACAAAGGCAATTCCCGATATCGCCAGAAGCATCAGCAGCAGTGGCACGGCGATCTCTAAAGCCATCTGCTGAGCCACCTGAGCCGGGACAAACAGCAATGCCGACCAGGGCCGCCCCACCGCGGGCTGGTAATAACCGTAGCTCCGCGTCCCGTTGGAGGAAATCCCCGCAAAGAAACCGGGCTCCGCTGGAAGGGTACCCTGGAAAGGCTCCAGGCTAGGGCCGCTCACCGGATAAATAATTCGCCCGGATTCATCCAAGAGGTAACCTTCTCCTCCCAGGGTCTGAGCGCTCTGCAACGCCAGCACCGCCGGCCGCGTGAAGGGGTTGGTGTTCAAATTGGTCCGCCCCAACAACACCCCTTGCACTGTTCCGCCGGTGTCTTTGACAGCCGCCAGGAAAGAAACCTGCGCCGAATCCTGTCCCTGAGCGGGCCCAATGGCGTAGGCCTGTACAGCCACGCCACCCAGCGCCAAATCAATCCCGGCTGCTTCCTCCGAGCGAAGGTTCAACGAAGAAGCCAATTGTTCGGGGTAGCCGCCAATTGGGTTCTTTGCTTGATCATAGAAATACAACTGCTGGAAAAATGGCACCGAGCGCAGCCGTTCAGCCAATTCTTGCGTGAGCTCCGTCCTGTTCATTTCGGCCAGTTCGGGAGTGGACATAGAAATGATCAGGCTTTGCCCGGTCTCCAGAAAGTAAGGCAGGCTGTCGGCAGCCGTTTGCGCATTGTTAGAGAGTCTTTGCTCAATCATCTGGCGCACTGCCGCGCCCGCTACCAGCCAATCGCCCAAGGTCAGCGTAAGAATCAGGGCCAGAACCAACGGCACAGTGCCTTGGAAAAAGCGTACTTGAATGCTGGTCTCCGCCGGAGAAGGCGCCAGGGGTCCCTTCCTGCCCCACCAATCGGGCCGCGCCAGGTACAGCGCCTCACCCACCAACGCTGCCAGGAGCATCTCGCCGCCGCGAACTAAAATGGTCCACCAGGTTTGGGTCAAAGCGTAATCCAGCCGCACTGCCATTGAGCCGTTCGCCGCAAACAACATGCCTAACATGAACACGGGAATGTACACAACGGTCAAAACCAGCGCCGCTCCGACCGGGTGGCGGATGAAACGGTAAAAGCTAGTCCGGTAGCGCTGGCGCACCGCAGCGGAAAATAGCAGCGCCAGCCCGGCAATCTCAAAGGTTGTGAACGGGCTGTGGGTTTCAAAAAGCCCCAACAGCAACCCCACCAACGCCCCCAACACCACAGCCGGCAGCGGGCCTAAGAAACCGGCCGCCAGAACCCAGGGCAGCGCCGCAAAAATCATCAGCGCAGGCGCCCCTGTCTCCAGTGGCACGCCAGGAAGGGGCCAGGGCGAGCCCGGCAAGCGCACCCCCAACGCCAGCACAGCCACCGGTGTCAACAGCACCAGTGCCAGCGCCACATACCAGCGCCGGACAAGCGCCTCCCAGTTCTTTTCTCGTATACGCCACATGCCAAAACCCAGGAGGCCGCCGAAAACGACAAAACCGAACCAGCCAATCAGTTGGGTTGGCGTAATAATGAAGGGCCGGGATGCGAACAATCCTGGGATCAGTTCCATAAGGGTATCTTTAGAAATTATAGCATCATTCGGGCAAATGAGCCGCGCGGTTCCAGCCTCGCCAGGCCGACCGGTAGTAAAAGCGCACCCCCACGGCAGAGGCCAGCCCGTCCACGCGCTTCAACCAATCCGCTTCAGCCTGGTCGGCCTCCGCAAAGCACGCAGATGTCAAGGTGCGCCGCTCTTCCAGTCCTGCGCCAACCGCCCCTGCCGCCTGGAGGAACCGCCCCTCCATCGCGTCGCGTTGGTCCCCGAAAATGTTCAGGCGAGCGGGCAGGTCCTGAATCACCGTCCGGTGCAGTTGTTCGTGCCGCCACCAGCGGCAGGCAGGGTCAAACCGGGCAGTCAAGGGCGGCTCTCCTTCCGGTAGACCGCTGTCAATCCAAATTGGTTTGAACACCGACGTGCAGGGCGCCGCCGTGGCACTGGCCCAGTAAGCATGCCGGCCCGGCGCCAGGTGCGCAACCAGCGACCCGACCGACTGGCTGCCACGAACCGGCCCATACCCGGCGTGCATGCACACCTGGCTGCCGGTCAAGGCTGCGTCTGGGCGGTACGCAGCCGCGCCATCTGCGCCGTGAGCCCGCAGCATGTCCATCGCCCCCGCCGGAGTCACTCCACCATGTTGCTCCGCCGCTTTGGCGGTGTTGCATGCGCGCCGGTCCGCCGCTGCGCTCATGCGCGTGTATAGGAAATCGGAATAGCAGCGCGCAAAATCAAAATCCTCGCGCCCGCGACACCATTTTTTCTCCACGGCAGTCTTCACCAGGTCTTCCGAAGCCAGGTCAAACTCGCTGCCAATGGTCAGTCGGTTTGAAATCGCATAAAAACCATCCACGCGCCTGGCTGCCCAATGCGGCCCGGCCGTTTCTAGCACCCACGCCTCACCAGGGTCCGCCAGCAAGAAGCTGTTGTGGTAATAGAAGCCATGCGTCAGACCGCAGTTTCCACCCTGCCCAAACTCAGCCAGCAAGGCGGTGATCACCTGCAAGGCTTCTTTGGCCGTTGCGCCGCGCTCCACTCCCAGGCGCAGCAGATCCATCCCCGTCAGGCCGCCCTCCTTTTGATACGGTATGCGTGTGAACACTGCCTCGTTGCCAATCACCACCCCGTGCTCGTTGGCTCCCATCTCCGCCCCCCACATCCAGAAAGGTCGCGACAACAGCACCGCGTGAGTGCGCTCCACCTGCGGAATTTCGATGTAGGTGCATTTCAGGCGGCTTCCCGATGAATAGTTTGCGGCAGGGTGAACCTCCAAGGCCTGTGCCTCGTTTGGCTCCCGATCTGAGTTCTTACCAAAAATGACGGAACCGTCCGCCGATCTTGCGCCCATGACAACAAAGGTATCGCACATCGCTCAGCTCCTTTTCATTTTCAATTCCAGATCGACCGTCGTTCCCTGGCCCACCCGGCTTGTCAGCTTCACCTTGCCCCCGTAAAGATCCACCAGTTTTTGCACCAGCGTCCAGCCCAAACCGGTTTTTGTCTCAACGAAGCGCAGCCGGTCAAACTCTGCCTGGCGCACCAAATTCGCCACCTGCTCGGGGTACATGCCCCGCCCGTTGTCTGCCACCTGCAAGTGATAGACTTGCCCTTCCCTTACCCGCCCCAAAACACTGACCGCAGAGCCAGACTCCGAAAAGCGAAACGCGTTGTCCAACAGCGCTTCCACCAACTTCTCCAGGTGGTCACGGTGGATCATCAAGCTGGCCTCGTCGATCTGCAAGCGCAGATCGCCCTCTCGGTTGTGTTTGCGAGCGGTGATCTTGCTCACCCCCTCAATCTCCCATCCGGCCTGTTCCACCACGCTCTGCAAAAGTTGATCTTTCCTCACAACATCTGCCACAGCCAGGTCCAGATCGGTTATCTGCAAATAATTCTCCAGCGACTCGATCAACCGTCGCGCCGCCTGAGCAATACTTTCAGCCGTCCCCCGCACCTGCTCCGGGTCACTGCGCACCACCAAATTCGATCCCAACGTTTCCGCTGCTCCCAAAATCAGGCTGAGCGGAGTGAGAAAATCCTCGGGGATGCGCGTGGTTAAGCGAGTTTGCATGCTTGAAACCGCCCGGCGCATTTGTTGAATGGCCTCGCTGCGCTTCCCCAGACGCTCTTCCACAGCATTGAGAATTTCCAGGCGCGAAAACGGTTTGGTCACATAATCGTCGGCGCCCAGTTCCATCCCTGTGCGCTGATTCTTGCGATCCTCTAAAGCGGTCAGGAAGATGAACGGAATAAAAGCTGTCGCTGGGTCCTGCGCCAATCGCGCCAGAACGCCAAACCCGTCCATTTGCGGCATGAGCACGTCACAAATGATCAAATCCGGCAGTTCGTTCCATGCGGCGCGCACACCCTCTTCTCCGTCCCGCGCCACCACGCACTGATACCCCTCTGCCTCCAGAAGCTCGACGAGGTTCAGGCGCACCGGTTCTTCGTCTTCAATCACCAGGATTTTTTCGGTCAATGCGACCCTCTTACACCGGGAATCGGACCAAAACCGACGTTCCAGCACCTACTTCGCTAGATACGTCAATCAAGCCCTGCATTAATTCTAGTGATTTCTTCACAATCATCAAGCCCAAACCGTTGCCAGGAATGTTCGTGACATTCTTGCCCCTGAAGAAGGGATCGAATAAATGTTCCTGTTCATCCTGTGGAATCCCAACGCCTTCATCGGATACACGCAGGTTTGCATATTGATCCTCCACCCAGACCGTCACCTCCACGGTACTTCCCGGCGCGGAATACTTGATTGCATTGGAAAGCAAGTTATCCAGGACTCTGCGCAACAATTCCTCATCCGTGCGGATCATGATCTCGGGCTGCGCCGGCGAGAAATGGATCAAATGGCTGCCCTTGATATTCAGGGCGAAATCATCCAGAACTCGTTTGCAGAAGGCTACCAGTTCTGTTTCCGTGTGCTGAAGCTCCTTCAGACTCTCCAGTTGGCTCAACTGCAAAATACCCCCCAGGAGGATTTCCATGCGCTTCACTGCCTCCTGGATGCGTTTGAGGTGCGTACCCCGTTTTTCCGCGCCCCAACTCTCCCCGTAATGCTCCAGCAGTTCCGCCGAAGACAAGATGGTGCTCAAAGGCGTCCGGAATTGGTGAGAGGTCATCGAAAACAGGTTGGAACGCATTTCACCCAGTTTCTTTTCCCGGTCGTATGAAAGCTCCAGGCGCGCTTCATACTCCTTCTGTGTCGAGATGTCCCTGGCGATTGAGGAAAAGTACTGCAAGTTTCCTTCCGTGTCTCGGTGCGCCAAAATCACCTGAGAAATCGGAATACTCCGCCCTCCCTCGAACACCAGTGCCGTCTCGCCCTGCCAAAAACCGAATTCAAGAACATGCGGCGTGACCACTTGCCGGACATGCTCCCTCATCTCGGGTGTGTAAAACTGGTACACAGAAAATTCGGATACACTGTCTATTTCGCCCAGCCCCAACACCTTGCGCCCGGCTTTATTCATATACCGCATCCGCCCGCCCACATCCGCCATCACCACGATATCGGGCGTTTCCCAGATAATCTCATTGAGACGTTGAGACGAACTCTCGATTGCCTGCCGGAAGCTGATTTCATTCATCAACTCGCGGTTGATCGCATCCTGCTCAGACACAGCTTCCAAAACGCGACCTTCCAACTCTGCGTTCAATTGCGCGTAACGCTCCTCAGCCCGGGCCTGTTCTGTGATGTCTTGCGCCAGCAGCAAGAATCCCGCTTGCCCGGCCAGGTCAAAAAAGTCCAGCGAAAGTTTAACGTACCGCACCCAGCGATCCAGGGTGAGGACAGGTGTTTCAATAAAAAATGGGTCGGATTGGCGAGAGACGCGCTCGAATGCATCTTTCACCGCCTCATCGCTGGCAAACAACTTTGTCTCCGTCAGGCTCTTTCCCGTCAATGCTTCCTGAGCGATGCCGGTGATTTTCGCCAGCCCTTCGTTTGCCTGCACAATCCGACCATCGGGGCGCGAAAGGATGGCAATACCGATCATCGAGGTATTGAACACCCTGGCAAAGCGCTGCTCCAACACCTTCAATTCCTGCGCTTGCCGGTAGAATTCGGAGATATCCAAACCCATCGCAATGATATATCCCACCTTGCCGGTGTCATCAATCAGCGCAGTATTCGACCATTCAATGCGCAGTTCTTTCCCTTCTCGCGTCAGCCATGAATTTTGATGTTGGTTGGGATATTGCTTATTTCGGAGATCACTCAACACCTGCATCACTTCGTCCGTTTCCTCGGGCAGAAGGAACACCTCCGAAACCTTTCGACCGGCCACTTCTGCCAGAGGATATCCGGTGGCAAATTCACATTTCCGGTTCAAGAACACAATATTTCCATCTGGCGTCAACACAACTACCAAAGCATCCAGCGTATCCAGGAGCCGCTCGACAAACACCAGGCTGGTCTTCTCGCTGCGCAAAAAGCGAGGAATGCCGCTCAGACCCTCAAAAGCATACTCGCCCTGTTCCTCGCCCAGGCGATTGGACACATCTCGGCAACTTCCAGGGAAGAATGATTCAAGACAACCCGGCAGCAAAGCGCGCGCATCCACCAGCGGAATCACGCGGTCTACGCCGGAATTGTTCAACTGCAACACCAGTTCCGCCGAGAATTGATCGGTTAAAGCCACAATCGGCTGGTAAACATGGTGGAGAATTCGCGTCGACATGAATTCGTCCACCCATCCCGCTCCAGCCGTATGCCGCAGCAGGATTAAGTCGCAATCTGCGATACGAACGTTGTTGCTCAATTCGCTGGAGTCATGAAAACGGATAACAGGCAGCGAACAGATCTCTTCCAGCAGCGCCCGGAATCCGGCCTGTTCATCCTCTGGAAAACCCATCAAACAGATTTTCAATGCCTGCATGTCCCCTCCAATCCGCCGGCACCGAACCTACTCAGCCAGTTTTCTGAGCCGATCGATCACCTCTTCGATGCCCAAACCGTCGGTATTGAGAATCACGGCATCGTCGGCGGGTTTGAGGGGGGCCACCGCGCGCGAGGAATCAATCGCGTCCCTGCGCTTCATCGAAGCCAGGATATCCTCATAATTCCCGCCCCGCCCGCGCTGCTGGTTTTCCACGTATCGCCGGCGAGCTCGCTCTTCAACGGAAGCATCCAGGTAAACCTTTAGATCCGCCTCCGGCAGCACTACCGTGCCGATATCCCGCCCCACCATCACCACAGCCCCGCGCTTGCCAATGCGCCGCTGCTGCACGGTCATGGCCTGGCGCACACCGGGGTAAGCCGACACTTGCGACACGTTCGCATCCACCCGGGCCGAGCGGATCATCCAGGTCACGTCCCGCCCATCCAAAAGCACATCGCATAACCTGCCGTCCTGCACGCTGGCCGGGTTGACGTCAATTTGCACAGCCTCAGCCAATTGCGTCACCTGGGCTTCGTCATCAACCGCCTCGAGGTGCTCCAGCGCTGCCAAAGTCACCGCCCGATACATGATCCCGGTGTCAAAAAACAGATAACCCAGTTCATTGGCCAGTCGTTCTGCCACGGTTGATTTTCCCGACGCCGCCGGTCCGTCGATGGCAATGATGTTTGCTCGTGTCATGGCGCCTTCCTATTGCAGCCCGGCAGCACTATCGTCCCCACCGGGGAACAAATCCGTGCGCACCCACAGGATGATTTGTTGATTATCGGTTAACGCTGTCCGGTAAGCAGACCAGACCAGCCAATCTCTGCCCATCAGCAAGTCCCAAAATGGCTTTTCCCACAAATAGAAATCCTGCCCCCGGTAAGGCGCAGTTTGCTCCATATTGAAATCCTTGCCGGTGATCACCACCGCGGGTTGGGCGTTCACGGGCAGGTCGGTCACATACGATACACCCTCAAACTCCCGCAGGGCCCAGCGCAGCGCCTGCGATTGAGAACCCACCACCACGATGTCCAACTGAGTGTTCAGTGAGGGCTGCCAATCGTTGAAGTTGCGCAGGGTAGTCAACAGGAGTTCTTCTTGCGTGAAAGGCGGCCCGCTGCGCCAAAGCTCCATCTCTACCCGGCGAGAGGAAAGCCCCGCCCCGCTGAACAAAGCCGACAACGCGAACACACCCAGCACCAGGGTAATGCCCCATTGCAGCCCATCTCGCGCGGCTTCCAATGACCACCCCCACCCCACCAGGAAGGTGGCGATGCCCAAAAGCACCAAAGATGCGGCAAAACGGCCCCACTGCAAGGTCAACGGCGCAGATGGGTCGACAATTGCAGCCAGGTTGAGCACCGAAGTCCAGGCAAAGAACACCATCACCGCCGTCAGCAAGGCTTGACCGAGCATCGCTGCGCGGTCCTCCGCATCCACAACAAACTGTCTGGACATTTGCCGGGCCGCCAGCGCCAGCAGGGGCGGAAGCACCCAGATCCAATCAATGATCTGCCGGGCCGGGTAAACGACCACCAGCAGCAAGGCGATTCCCGCCCAGGCCGCCAACTTCAGGTCCAGCGCATCGGAACGGAAAATCGCTCGGCCCAATCCCAGCAGCGCCAGGAACAACGCCAGCAATTCATAAGCAGGCAGCGCCGTCAGCATCACGCCAATCGACACGTCCGAATTCTGGCTCCAACCGCGCAGATATTCCGGCAGGCTGCCCGCCGCCGTGCCCAGCCCGCTGGGATGGGTGAATACCAGGCTGCCCACCAGGAAGAACACCCCCGCTGCCGCCAGCAAAGCACTGCGCCAGTCAAACGTGTTTTCTCCGGCAGCGGGCTTCTTGCCTAAAATCCATACCCCCACACCTGTGCTAATCAATCCTGGCCAAAGCGCAGTCCCGCTCAATAACGCAAAACCGGCGGCAATGCCCGCCCAGACGGGGCGGCGTGCCAGAAAAAAACCCAACGCGCTGAACAAGGCGCACGCCGCAATCATGGTGCTGCCCGCCTCGCGTGATACAGCCACCAGGCCCGGATCCAGGGCCATCCAGAAAGCCAACACCAACGCTGCCCGGCTGCCCAGCTTCTCCTGGAACAGCACCGGCGTCAAGACGAACAGGCTCCCGGCCAATGCAGGCCAGAAGCGGGTCATCCAATCAGCGGCGTTGAAAACAAACATCAACAACCCCGTCAGCATGACGTAAGCGGTCTGAGACCCAATCGTTCCCGTTGCGCCGTTCGACACGTCCAATGCTTGCAGCGCCAATCCCGCCTCGGCATCCGAAAGAGGTGTCCGCCCCAGGGCAAAAAAGCGCACGATCAGCGCCAGCGCAAAAGCCAGCGCATAGAGTCCAGTTTCTTTCGTTAAAAATCGTGGTTTCATCGTTCGTCGTCCCTCGTCCGCAGCTTACCGGGGTTTATGGTAGCGCCGCTTCGTAAATGCGCACGCTGTTACTCTCAAAAACCAGGTTCATATATCGACTGAATTTCGCCTCGTCGACCCTGTATGCAGATTGCTCCAGGGGCCCCACGAATACGTAACGGATATTGTACCGCATCAAGACGGCTTGAGCCTCTTCCCATTGATTGGTCGTGTAAAGACGTTGAATGTCGTCTTGCCGGCTGCCCACTTCCACATATCCCCCGCGCCACTGACCTTCATGTCCCGGCCAGCCCAGCACGCCCGGCAGACCGCTGTAAGTTGCCGCGCGGGCATATTCCGAATAGCTTCCACCAACCGCTTCAGCCACCACCCCATAAGGCGCGGCCTTCAGGAAATTAATCGCGCTCATTTCCTCCGGGAAGTACAGCGTAAGAATATCGGCATAATCCAATGTCCACATGGACACTGGCCCATCCGGCCCCGAATATTTTGGGTCAAAGCGGTTAGCCCGTTCGTAAAAAGCCATTGCGGGGTAAATCAACCCGCAAGCCACCACCAGGACCCAAACCAGGCGCATCAGCGCTTGCCGCCAACCCGGAAGGCTTTCCCACAGCCACACAGACGCATAGGCTGCCACGGCTGCCCACAAAATCCAGGCCTGATAGTAAAACTTGAAAATCGTGTTCATGCGCCAGCCAAACTGGTCACGCAGATAGAAAAATTCCGGGAACAAAGCCAACCCAGCTCCCAACAGCACCAACAGCAGCACAAATCCATCCGCCTGGCCCAGCTTGCGGCCCTCGCCTTCCCCCAGCTTTGCCCCTTCGCGCCACAGCAATCCGCCCACCAGGGCCAGCAGCCCCAACATACTCAACCAGGCGCCCGGCTGCGCCAGCCGCCGCAAGAAAGAGGTGAGAAAGATACTGCGCGGATCGGTGGAAGATTGGATGGACATGAGCGTGTTGGCTTTTTCTGGCGAGGCCATCATCAGCCCGCCCCAGGCATACGACAGCAGCCACAACCCGCCGATGAGAATTCCAGCCGCCGCCAGACCGGTCTTCCAGCCTTTTCGGCTGCCCGCCGCGCCCCACTGTCCAAACAGCCAGAACAGGATGGGGATGAGCAGAACACCAAACATTACCCACCAATGCACCCCGCGGGTATAAAAGCTCAGGCTCGGCAAAATCCCACCTGCTTGTGAAGCAAATCCGAGGTAGAAGGGCAAATACAGCAAGACACCCGCCAGGCCCAACTCCAGCGCCAGCACCACCGCATCCACCAGCGGCGCAATGCGCCAGCCTTCTTTTTGCAGCCGGGCCAGGCCATAGGCCCCGGCTGTCAAAGCCACGTATATGGGGAAATCCCAGGTGTTCAAGAAAGAAAGTCCGCCCAGGCATAAGGCCAGCAGCCAGAAATCCAGGTCTAACGGCCAGGTGCGGTAGTTGAGCTTGCCCAAATCCTCGGCCTGTCCGCGCCTGTAAAGGTGAAATGCCAGTCCAATTGCCAGCAGCACAAAGGGAATCGATAAAACATGCGGATGGAGGTCACCCAAAGCGAACGAAAAGGCCGGGAATTCGTCGATCACTTCCCGCCAACCCTCTCCGGTGAGTCCCGGGTCGGTCACCGCAGACCAACCCACGCTGGCATCGTAATCTCCAAGCACCCGCGAAGCCCGCCACCACCACCAGATGCGATCAATTTTAAAGTCATACGGTTCGGATGGCGGGTTTTTCAAATCTTCAATATTCAGCCAGCTCCAAAACGCCGATTCCTTCTGACCATCTGGCGAAGCGCTCCAGAAAACGCCATTCGAGTGTAGCAAATCCAGGGGCCCCACAAAATTTCCCATGAACAGCAGGAACAGCGGCGCAAACAACGCGCCCAAATACGCATGTTTCCGCTGGGGCCGAGCCGCCAGAAGGTTGTAGACCAGGCCGTAAGCCCCCAGCCCCCCCAACCCAAAGACGGTCGCTACGCCCAGATTGAAGCCAATCGTGGCGCTTGTCCCGCTCAAGCCGCTCAACATGGCTACCATTACATAGCCGAAGTAATAATATGAGATGGCGTATCCCGAAAGCCACGGATCATGCGGCGGGAAGCTCGGCGAACGCATGATGGCATTGATGAAAGCCAGCTCCATCGGCTTTTCGGTAGACGAAAGGTCCGGGTTGGCCGAGCGCATCACCACCCACATTGCGAACAACAGCAAGAAAAGCAGTTCCGCGGTGATGATCAGCGACTTGCGTTCAGCCAGCCAGGCGCGCAGTTCGCTCCAACGCCCCTGGCGCATGGCCAACGCCGACAAGCCCACAATAATGAGCAGGCTCGCCAGCCAGCCTCCGGCATGGTTCGGCACAATCCCCAGCGAGGCCCCCATCCAAAGAATGTAGCCCCACAACAGCAGCCCCAGCGATTTGCTCACAATCCAGCCGCGGTCGGGCAAAAAGCGCAGCAACCGCCAGGCCAATGGGAAAACCGCCAGCCCGCCAACCACAACCCACAAATACCAGACCACTGCGACCATCATGTTAGCGCACCTGATAAATCGCGGTTTGACCGGTGCGGAACACTTCGTCCCACAACTCGCCGTCCCAGGCTTCAAACTTGGCCAGCCCCTCCGGCGTATAGATGGCGTGTTCCATCACGCCCACCACGATATACTTCACCCCATAGCGCGCCAGGAAGTCCGTGGTCAGGCTGCGCTCTTCGGTGTTGTAGAAGGCCCCAATTTGATCGACTCGGGTAAACACCCAATCCGAGTTCGTTACAGCCCGTTGTTGGCGTTGATGCCAGTTCCATCCCACCACACCGGGCAAGCCGGTGTAAATGGTATAGCGCGAACCCCAGCGGTATTCGGTTACATGCCCTTCCACAATGACCGGTGAACCGGGCACGTTCTCTTGCATCCACTGAATAGCCACATAGTCCTCCGCCAGGCTCATGTCCGTGCCGTTTTCGCCATAGGTACCGTAGGGCATATAAGCCATGCCGTCCAGCGTATGGGGCGCCGCGCTGCTATAGCGATCCTTGATTTTGTCCGCGCCGCCCAACAAGGGGAACAGCGCCGCGCTGAGAACCAACCCCAGCGCCAGTGCCTGCCAGATGCCGCGCCGCAAGGCGGGCCACTCTTTTATCACCGCGGGCAGCACCCAGGCCAACGAAGCCGCCGCCGAGAGCGACAGCAATGTCCAGGCTTGCATATACAGCTTGAACACCGTGTTCATGCGCCCCAGGTCGCCTTCCAGATGGAACAGCTCGACAAACAAGGTCAATGCCAGAGCCGTGCCCACCAGGAACAACACCGCTCGTTTGGCAGGGGGCATTTTGGGCCTCAGCAGCAGCGTCCCCGCCCAGGCCATCAACACAACCGCCAACCAGCCGATCTGCACCTTGAGCAAGAACAATCCCGCCACCGCCAGCAACAGCACTCCCACGAGGAACAAGATCAACTCGCGGAATTTCAACACCTTGTTCAGCGAGGAAACCGGGGTGGTTGCCATCCAGTCTCGCGTCTCCCATCCCATCCAGGAAACGATGAAGAACAGGAACACGCCCCAATGGGTGATGTAGGACCAGAAAGGAGAAGGCTCTTCATACCACAGCTTGACCTTGTCGTAACCCTGCCCAAACCAATCGGTGAAGGGCTGGTAGAGCAGCATCGCCAGCCCCACCAGCAGCAGCGCGCTCACCCCGCCCAGAGCCAACCCCTTGACCCAGCTTTCCTGTTTCATGACTGTCCCGTAAGTGGCTGCAAACAGGGTTGCCACCGCGCCCAGGGCCAGATAAGTGGGCAGGTCCCAGGTGTTCATCGGCTTCAACGCGCCAATCGCCAGCCCGCCCAAGAAGAAGCTCACCACAAAGTGAATATACTTGCCGCGCCCGTTCTCCAGGCCCCATTCCCAGCCCTTGAGGGCAATCGACAACGCCCAGGCCAGCGCCAGAATGGTCACCGGCAGGGCGAACATGTGCGCATGCGGGTCGGCGTACAAGAAAGTGAAAGCCGGGAATTCGGTGATGGCGCTGCCCGGGTACACCCGGCTGGGGTCCCAGTACCAGTTCCCCGCGCCGTACGGCAATCCTGAGCCTTCAAACAAGCGTCCAATGCCGGCAACCGACCAACCTAATTTCTGGAAGATATTGGAGTCTGCCAAAGTGCCGTCCGGCGCTGCCAGACGCATCAGGCCGTGCCAGATCATGCGCAGTGATCCCAGGTTTCCGATGATTGCCAGCAGAACCGGGCCGGCCAGTGCCGGCAAGAACGGTTGCGTGGGTTTCTCCTCGTTTTCCTCCGGAGCTTTGCGACCCGCGCAAATCAGGTTCCACACCACACTGTAAGCCCCCAACCCCACCAGGGAGAAGAAGGTCGGCAGGATCAGGTTGTAAGCCACCGCTGGGACAATCCCCAGCCACTTCACCGGCACGCCCGCCACAACAAAGCCATAATAGTAGTAATTCAGGTATCCGCCCGCATACCAGGGGTCATACGGCGGGAAGGATGTGCTCTTCAACACAGCGTTGAAGTAAGAGAAATCCATCGGTTTCTCGCCGCCCTTATACGGGTGCCACAAATCAGGGTTGCCCAGGCGCACGAGCAAGAAAATCACAAACAAGATCAGGCCGGTCAATTCAACCCACAAGAAGTAGCGCTTCTTTTCGCGCAGCTCGCGACGCAGTTCGTCGCGCTGAAGCCAGGCCAGCCCGGCATTGACCAGCAGCAGAAGAAGCGCCGCCGCGCTGATGGTGAGCGGGACAAACGGCACCCTCATCGAGCCCGCCACCCACACGATCCACGCCAGCAACATCATGCCGGCAATCTTTGCCAAGGGATAGCCCTTATCCGGCAGTCCGCGCAGCGCCAGCCGTACCAGGGGATAATTGACCCACCCCAACAGGCTGATCACCAGGTACCAAACCACCAGCCCAACCAGGGGGTACTTGTTCAGCAACCCTTCCCGGTCAAACAACTCCGCCCAGGTTCCCCCCGCAAGTTGTTCTGCCAGCCGTTCGGAAGGCAGCAGCAAATTAGCCGGGTAAGTCTTGGCCTTGCCAGGAGTGACGCGCACCACCTGCGATAGGTCCACGTTTTCCAGAATATCTCTCACCGCCATTGGGTCATATTCGGCGGTCTTCTTGAAAATCAGCACCTTGGGGTGGTCGTAAACGGTGAAAGCTTCTTCGGCAAACTGAGTATTGAAGCGCAGGCTGCCCAGATTCGGGTCGGACTGGAACACGGCAACCAGTTCAAAGCCCAATTCACCCGTATACATGCCCGGCTCAGCCACCCGGTAACAATCGAGGATATCTTCCTCCGCCGGGCAACCAATCAGGCTGCGGTAGTACTGCGTGGTCAGCGGGTAGCGCTCGGGCACGCGGGTGGTGGTGCCCCACTGGCGGTTTGAGCTGATGAATATGTAATCGCCGTTATCCAGGTTGTTCAGGAAACGGTCCAGTTTGTCGGCGTTGTCGTCCCAATACATCTCAAAGTTGAGGTCGCTACGATACACGCCCATGTTGTAATCATACGGGCTGTAACCGTCCAGACCGATGGGCAGCGCATCGTCCCAACTGCTCTCGTTCACCGGAACGTTGCCATAAACAGCCAGCCGCCCGGGGCCTTCCACCACCTCGAGGCGCAGGATGTACTGTTTGTCCGCTTCCAGCATAACCGGTGAAGCAAACTCAAAACGGTACGGCTCGCCCTTGATATCGTCCAGCGCCTGGAAACTGCTGGTCACTTCGGCTTCAGCCAGAGGCTGGAGGACATTATCCTCCGGGCTCATCACCGACAGGCGCACCGTCTTTTCCTCAGGCAGGTTTTCCCAATCCAGGATTCTGCGCACATTGACGGCATTCAACTCGCCCGAATAAACTGCCTTGAAATAGGTTTCAAAGTTGGACTCGACGGTCATGGTCTTCATTGGGTCCGGCAAGGCTTGCTTATAGGCGCCTTCTTCCGACACAATTGCCATTCGCATTTGCCCAATCAGGTCGACGGACAGGCCCGGGTTCAACAACTCATACACCAGGACATAGCTGTGCCCGGCTTGCAATTCCACCGCCGGTTCCATGTTAAAGGTGAAGCTGCGCCCGCGGTCGCTGCCCTCCTCCGCGAAAGTATCCTGAACCACCGCCGAGGCCAGCACGGCCTCCCGGTTGTCTCCATCGCGAAGCGTGACCACCATCGTCTTCAATTCGGCGATGTAAATCTGGTCGCGGATGTGGTCAAAACTCAGGCTGCTAAAGGTGCCCGTCTTCTGGGGTGTAAAGGCAATGGTGATCGGTTCTTCCGCCACCAGCCGCCCGCCAATTTGGTATGCCAGGGGTTGGTTGGCTGCTCCGTCGGCTGTCTCCATCTCCAGGGTCAGCGGCCCAGGGATATTTTGGTAAATCCAGCGGCTGGCCTCCACGCGGGTCATCGGGCGCGCATAAATGCGCGTGAATGCATATGCGTACGCGAAGGTACCCAACAACACGACGGCGCCGGTTACCGCTGCGGCAGCCTTCATAAAGGACGATCCGCGCTGCTTTCCCTTTTCCCACAACGCAAACACCGCCCAGGCAGCAATGATCGCCAGGGTAGGATAGATCAACAACTGGTAGCGCATGGTACGCGACATGAGTGTGGACTGCCAGACAAAGTACACCCCCGTCCAGCCCCACAACAGGGCGTGTTTATGCCACTCCCCCTTGATGAATACCCGCCGTCCCATCCACAGGAAACCAGCGACGCTCAACAAACCCAAAGGCAGCCCCAGCCCCCACACAATCAAGTTCTGTCCCGAGAACCAGATTGGACGGCGCGCCCACTGCAAGGCAGGCGGGAAGTCCACATCTCCGCCACTTTGCGCCGCCAGGTCTTCCATCGTATCGATCCACTTCTGGCTGGGGATGACGTGGAAGAATGTCGGGCCGGTAAAGGCATAGGGCTGGAAGATACGGAAGGTGAGTAAGCACAAGATGCCCGCAATCACCAAATTGCGCAGATACGTGCTCGCCAGGTGCTCGCGCTGCTCGCTGCTCAGCTTGAGATAGCTAATCAAAGCTGCTCCTGGCAGCAGCACCACCAACGGCGCGGTGTTGATCTTGCTCGCCAGGGCCCAGCCCATGGCAACACCAAACAGCGCATAAGGGATCAGCGTGCCCCAATGCTGCCACAGCCCGTTGATCCACGAATCGCCCGCTTTACTCGCGGGACCTGCTGGTTTTCCATCCACGGGCAGAATCCGCACCGCGAAGTAAATGGCCAAAATGGCAAAAGTGTTGCTAAAGGTGTCGGTGGTCCAGTAATGCGATAACTGAATTTGCAGCACCGCAAACGCAGTGAAAGCCGCCGCCAGCAGCGACAGGCGCGGCTTGTGATACAACCGGTTAGCAATGAAGTACACCAACAGGATGGTCAGCAGGTCCATGAAACCAGATAACTGCCTGCCCACCAGGAAAATCTCATCGTAGCCGGTTTGCTCGAGCAGTTCCCCCGTAATGCGCACCATGAACAACGGCAGCGTTCCATAAACGTAAAAGCCGTAACCGCGGTTATTGGGGTTGAGGGTCGACGTAGCGGTATCGAAATAGCGCCCCTCATTTCCCTCTGAGGTAATTCCACTCGCAACCATGGTCAAGAAGCGCTCGTCGGGGTGCAGGTGTTGGTTTTCGTCCCAATTCACGCCCACAAAGCGGAAATAGGCTCCCAGAATCAAGATGCCAATCAACAAGATATCCCAGGCCAGCGAAAGCGACCCGGATTTTGGCTTGGGCGCAGGTTCAGCGGCAGGCTCAACATTCGCCAGGGCAGTCTGCTCCAGCGGAGCTTCATTCTCAGGTTGTTCTGGTTGTGAGTCTAGATTCATGTCACCCATATTTTCCATCCCTCTACTGGCTCGCCGGCACGAAGTAAATCATGAAGTCTCTGCCCGCAGTCTCGGACGTATACTGGCTAATATTTCCATTGGGGTATACCCGCAGCAGTTCGTTGTATGTGTTCTGGTCGTCGGGTCGGAAGATGAACATTTTGGGGCGCGGGTCGGCGGCGGTCAGCGCAATTTGCTCCATCGGCAGGGCATAATCGCGCTCTGGGAACCCGGCTTGAATGCCCACCAGACGAGTATCTACCCAATGCGTGTACGGAATCACATAAGCCGTATCGTACGTGCCGATTGAAGTGGCAAAGCCATACACTACTTTGCCAATCTGCGAGGTGTTCCATGCGCCGCCCATGAACTGGGTCTTGAACGTATCGAAGACCAGCGTGTAATTCTGCATCGACATGAGCATGACCAGGTAGAGACCGATGATGAAGGTAGGCCACCGCCGCAAAGGAGTGGTTTTGAAGCGCTCGTTGATGGCTCGCAAGAAGCCTTCCAGTCCGATCGCCGCGATGATGAACACCGGAATAATAGCCGCCCCTGTCCGATTGAGAGAGGGGTTTTCTTCGGGAAAAGCCAGCGACAGGATCGACGGCATCATCAGCAGGGGCACCGACACCAGCAAGAACAAATCCAACCAATGCCGCCGGCGCGCGTATCGCGCCGCCACCAAAACTGTCCCCAAGAAGTACAGCCCACCGGTGACCGCGTCCAAAGCGGGTCGCTTGGGGATAGAGTGGACCCAAATGCTGCCATTATCCCACCAGAACATGACCCAGGCCTTCCACAGGTTGGAAAAGAACACCTGCCACATCGGCACGGGAATGGCCCGTTCGTTTTCCGTCAGTCGGGTCAGCGCCCGGTAAGAGAACCAGGTGGGGTCGTCGAACCAATAGCGCAAGAGCGGCAAGAAGATGATCAAAGAGATGAAGGCCAGCACGTACAGGCCCATCATCGCTTGAACACGGTTGCCCTTAGACTGCCGGTGCAGCAAGTAAATAGCAATCGCAGCTACCACCACGAACGGGAGAAAACGCGCCGGGCTGTATCCGTGCAGGCCAACCCCCAGGAAAATACCCGACAGGACGAAATCCTGAATCTTCCGGGTGCGCAGCCCGCGCAGGAGAAAGTACAACATGGGCGCGGCAAACAACGGGTAAATCGGAAAGCGTAGGCCGATGCGCGAAATCACATTTGGCCAATAGGCGACCCCCGCCATGAGCATGGCCAGCAGACCCACCCAGCGGTTACCGATCTCTTTGCCGGTCAGATAAATGAACGGCAGGGTAAAAAATCCGCACAGCGCCGTGCCAATTTTCAAGCTCATGAAGCTCAATCCGGTTCCCAAATAGGTGGCGACAAAAGCGGTCAGGTACATTTGGAAGGCTTCGCGACCGGTGTTGCGCGGGAAAAAGACCGGTCTCTGACCACTCAGTATGTCACCCACATCCAACAATTTTTCGGCATGGTCACTGAACGGTTCGCCCGGAATACCGGATAAATCGCTAAAGCGGTAAAAAGCTGCAAAAGCCAGCACAAAAAGTATCAACAGCGTCCAACCGTTCAAGCGAATCTCGATAGGCCGTTCAACCTTTTGGCGAACTACTCGCCTTTCACGGGGCAGCACGGCGATAATTGCCAACGCCAACGACGACCACCACAACATCACGTTCCAGGTGGTGAAGCGATTACCTTTGAAGAAAGCAAAGCCCAACAGCAGCAAAATCACCGAACCGGCCAGCATGAACAAACGCCAGCTTGACATCCTAGCCAGTACCATCGGCTGATCGGATTCTTCAGGCCGCTGAGCCAACTTCCACTCGCCCCGCCAGAAAGCCCACACCGCCATTACAGCCGCCAGCAAGTACAAAGCCAGGCTTATTTCCAGTTGACGGGCCGGCGGTTCGAGCAGCGACTGCGCCATGAGGGCAGCAATCAAAGCGATCGCTGTCCGCCAGGGCCAGGGCAACGCCGGGCCTTTGACAACCGCAACAGGCGCGGGCAGCGTGACCTCTTCAACCTGGGTTCCCGCGATGGGCACAGCTTGCTCGATCTCAGCCTCCGCGATCAACCGATCCCCCTCTTGCGGCGCCGGCTTCTCAGCCGGAATGACAATCTTCTCTTTACTAAAGGGATTTAGTTTTGCTTTGAGGTAATCAAGAACACTCGGCTCATCCATATGACTCTCGCTGTGTATTGGGATGCTAGTAGGTCAAAACAAGTATAGTGGTTATCCCGCGCGGCGGGCAACATAAAATGTATACGAACCCTTAGGATGTTTCGGCTCGCTGGTGTACACCCATTCGACCAATTTTCGGGTCAGCGCCAGGTTCCACTTCACCGGCGCCAGAATCCATTTGCGGAACAGGCCGTGCGCCACCAGCGAAGGCAGCCCCAGGTAGTGGCCCCACTCCAACACGTGCAGCGCTTTGGGCGAAAAGTAATCCCAACTCTGCTCCAGTCTGAAGCCGGTCCGCTCCAGGCGCGCCGCCCAGATAGGCACGTCGTCGCAGTGGTGGTGGCGAGAAATCTTGTTGAAGAACGCCCGGTAGGCGTTCCCCAGCCCGCGCAGGCCAATCCGGTCGAAGAAGCTCGATACCGACAAATTCGGCAAGAAGTTTTGATTAGGCACGCAGAACAGGAACAGCGCGCCCGGTCGCAGCACGCGCGCCAGGTCCATCAGCACCGCGTCCAGGTCGGGAATATGCTCCAGCACCGAATTACTCACCGCGCTGTTGAAGTAGCCCTCATCAAAAGGCAGGGTGTCACCGGAGCCCTGCACCACCATGCGGTACACATCCAGCTTGACTGCCTTACGCACCGGTCCCGTCCACGGGTCCACGCCCACATCCAGACCCTGGTCAAAAGTGACCATCGCAAAGTCACCATCCCCACAGCCCAAATCCAACACCGGGCCGGTCAGGTCGAAATCCTGGTAGAAGCGCGATTCTACTGCCCGCAGCACGCCGCGAAAGTACGGTAAATCCTTCAGGTTCAGCCACAAGTAATCTTTCATCCCACCCTACCCTTCTACCATTAACTCGCCGCGCATTTCAGCAAACAGCTTCTCATATTCGATCGCGATCGCATCGGGCGAGTACATTTCCGCGATCGGCTCGGCCGGTCGGCGGAACTTTTCCACGTCGGCCAGCACTTCCAAAGCACAAGCAGCCAGCCCGTCGACGTCGCCAATCTCAAAAATGCGCCCCATCTCGTGCCGCTTCACCGGAATGCGCACTCCCGGCAAGTTGGATGTCACGCAAGGCACCCCATTCAGCATCGACTCGATCTGCACCAATCCAAACGCCTCGGTCGAGTTCAGGCTGGGCAGCACGTGCAGGTCGATATTGGCAAAGAAAGCCGCTGCCTGGCGCGGGTCCAATGCCCCCAAAAAGCGCCAACTGCCCTCTTTTTGCAGTCGCTCCAGTTCTGGGGCAAGGCGCGCCCAGTACTGCTCTTCGCCCATGATATTCTGATACGGCCCGCCAAACCACACCACCGCCTTCGGATAGGTCTCCAAAATCTTGGGCAGCGCCCGCATCAGAATTTCCACGCCTTTTTCGGTGGCAAAACGCGCCATCATGCCGATGATCGGGCCGCGCCCATCCGGGTTGTGCTTCTCGCCGAAGGCTTTCACCTCGTCCGCGCTCACCTCGGGCAGTTCTACCGGCGGGGGGATGACATGCAGCTTGCGCAAATAGCGCTTCAAATACGACGAATTCACGGCGTAATCTTCGGTGTAGGTGACAACGCGGTGCGTCGAGAGCGCCGCCAGGTTGTTCATCACCCGCACGGCCTGGTTGGCTGCCCAACTCACCACGCCCGAAGGCATGCGCAGGTCACAGTGGTAGGTGATCACCGTCGGCTTGCGCAGCAGCCGCCCGCGCAAGGCCACCCCCGCCGCGTCGAACTGCGGCAGGTGCAATTGGATCACGTCGTGCTCCAGCACCAGTTTGCTGGCCAGCGCCCCAAAGGTGGGCATGATCACGCCTTTGCTCAGCCGGAAAGCCACCGGCGCGCGCACAATGCGCACCCCGTCCAGCACTTCTTCGCGCGGCAAATCGGGCTGGTACTGCGAAGTCAGCACGGTCACCTGGTGTCCGCGCCGGGCCCAGGCCTTGGCCAACCGCTCGGCATAGATGGTCAAACCGCTGATGTGAGGGCGGTAGTAGGTTAAGACGACTAGAATACGCATAAGCTGGATTGGTTACCCCTCGAACAGGCTTGGATTTTCCTGCACCCACTGGTACAGGCGGCGGATGCCTTCTTCAACGCCCACCCGCGGGCGCCAGCCCAACTCGGCCTCGGCCTTGCGCACGTCCGCGACGAACACGCGCTGGTCGCCGGGACGCCAGTCACCTTGCGCGGTGGGCAGCGTCTTGCCGGCCAGCTTCTCCAGCAGTGGGCCAAACTCGGTCCAAATCGCCAGGATGTTCTCCGCGCCGCCGCCCACATTGAACACTTTCCCCGCAGCGTGGTCAATTTGGGCCACCGCGGCGTCGTAGGCATTGAGCAAATCTTCCACATACAGGACATCCCGCACCTGCTTGCCGTCGCCGTAAACGGTGATGGGCTTGCCCGTCTGAGTAGCAATGACGAACCACGCCACCCAGCCCTGATCTTCCACGCCGAACTGGCGTGGGCCGTAGATGCAGCTCTGGCGGAAAACCACCGTGGGCAGGTCGTAGATACGCGCATAATCGCGCACATACTGGTCGCCACAGCCTTTCGAACAGCCGTAAGGTGAGTGGAAATCGAGCGGATGGGTTTCGGGGATGCCGTAAGGGTAATCGGCGTAGGCGTAACGGGTGGGTTCTTCCACCACGCGCACGTCTTCCATCCCGCCGTAGACCTTATTCGTCGAGGCATAAATAAAGGCCGGGTTGCGCCCAGAAAGGCGCGCCGCCTCCAGCACATTGAAGGTGCCCTGGGCGTTGATTTCAAAATCCTCGCGCGGGTTGACCACCGAAGTGGTCACCGCCACTTGCCCCGCCAGGTGCACGACCACATCGGCATCGGCAGCCGCCTGCCGGATGGCTTCGGCGTCGCGGATGTCGGCTTCCACCAAACGGAAAGCCCGCTCGCCAAACGATTCGCGCAGCCAGGCCAGGTTTTTGCGTGAGCCGCCTCGGGATAAGTTATCGTAGATTGTGACCGTCTCGCCGCGCGAGAGCAGCCGGTGAACATAATTCGAGCCGATGAACCCGGCTCCCCCCGTCACCAGATATCGTCCTGCCATGTGGTTCAATCTCCCTTCGAGATTTGTGTATCAGCTTCACCAGCCAGGTGGATCTCGCTCAACATGCGCCCGTCCTGGGACAAACCAATCAGGCCAAAGATCGCGCCGCTGACGATCTGCAAGAAGCGCATCAGCAGCGCAAAGGCCAGCGCCACCGAGGCCGAAACGCCCAGCACGCCCAGCGCCCCCACCACAGCGGCTTCCAAAATCCCCAGCCCGCCCGGCGCCGATGGCACCGCCATGCCCAGCGCGGCGATCCCATCGATGAACATCATCCACCAGAAGGGCGCGCCCGGCTCGATCATGATTAGCAGAATGTAGTGCATCGCCACCCATTGCAACCAGGCAAAGGCAATCCAGCCCAATGCAGTCAGAAAACGACGCGGAGAGGTCAAGGCGCTCAAGCCCTCCAGCAGCGAATCCAACCGCGGCAGCACCAGTCGCTTGATCTTATCGAAACGCGCGGGGAACTTTTCCAGCCAGCCATGCACCCGGTCGCGGAAACGCGCCAGCAGGTACAGTCCCAGCAAGCCCAGCAGCACCACGCCCATCGAAATGGCTGCCGCCGGCCCGGCCCAATCCAGCCCCAAAGCCAGGGGCAGAGTCGTCAGCACCAGCGCTGCCGCCACTGCCACATCGAAGGCCCGCTCGATGACAATACTCGAAAGCACCTGGAAAGGGCTAATGTTCAACTCGCGGCCCATAAACACCGCTCGCCCCAACTCGCCGGCCTTGAGCGGAAACAGGTAATTCAGCAGGTATCCTTCCTGGATGATCAGGTAGGTGCGCCAGATGCGCGGCTTGGCCCCCAACAGCACCCGCCAGGCCATGGCCCGGCTGAACGCCGAGAGGATCAGGATCAGCAAGGACACGACCATGTTCAATGGCTTGGCCAGCTTGATAGCCGCCGCCAAATCTTCAAACGTCGCCAGGCGGAACACCAGCACCAGCGCCACCACGCTGATCAGCACGCCCGGCAGCCAGCGCCGGACGTTCCGCCATTGGCGCATCATTTTATTCTTCCTCCAGGCGCAGAACCGCGAAGAAAGCTTCCTGCGGGATTTCCACCATGCCGACCATCTTCATGCGGCGCTTACCCTTCTTCTGCTTTTCCAGCAGTTTCTTCTTGCGCGTAATGTCGCCGCCGTAGCATTTCGCCAGCACGTCCTTGCGCATGGCCTTGACGTTGGCGCGCGAGATAATTCGGCCCGCCGCCGAAGCCTGGATAGGCACGTCAAACATCTGCCGCGGGATGATCTCCTTCAACTTGGTCACCAGCCGCTGCCCCTTGTGGTAGGCATCGTCGCGGTGCACAATCGCCGCCAGCGCATCTACCGGCTCGTTGTTCACCAGCACTTCCAGTTTCACCAAATTGCTGGCCCGATATTCAACAAAGAAATAGTCCATCGATGCATAACCGCGCGTGCGCGATTTCAAATCATCGAAGAAATCTACGATCATCTCAGACAGCGGAATCTCAAAGGTCAATTGCACCCGCTTGGGAGCCGGATGCTCCTGTGAGCGGAACACCGCCCGCCGCTTGGAAGCCAGATCCATGATCGTGCCGAAGTAATCGGTTGGGCTGAAGATTTGCAACTGCATCCACGGCTCGCGCACTTCCAGGATCAAGCCTTCATCCGGAAGCTGCGCCGGGGAGTCGATCAGGATGACCTCGTTGGTATTGTTCATCACCACTTCATACTCCACCGAAGGCGCGGTGACGATGATGTCCAGGTCGTATTCCCGCTCGAGGCGCTCCTGGATGATCTCCATGTGGAACAGGCCCAGGAACCCGCAGCGGAAGCCAAAATTCAAGGCTTGCGACGTTTCGGGCTGGAAGCTCAACGATGCATCATTCAGTTGCAGCTTCTCCAGCGCTTCGCGCAGGGCCGGGTAATCCTCACCCTCGGTCGGGTAAATCCCGGCAAAGACCATCGGCTTGGCCTGCAAGTACCCCGGCAGCGCTTCCGCCGCCGGATTGGCTGCCATCGTGAAGGTATCCCCCACCCGGCACTCGCGCACCGTTTTCAACCCGGTGGCAATGTAGCCCACGTCGCCCGCTTCCAGGAAATCCACCGGGCGCATCCCCGGCGAAAAGTAGCCAATCTCCACCGGTCTCAAATCCACACCCGAAGCCATCAAGCGCAGCATGTCGGTGGGACGAATTTTGCCTTCCATGATACGCACATAAGCCACCACGCCCTTATATGCGTCGTAATGCGAATCAAAGATCATGGCTCGCAGGGGGGCTTCCGGGTCGCCCTTGGGCGGAGGTACTTGCTTGACGATCGACTCCAGCACCTTGTCGATGTTGACGCCCTCTTTGGCGGAAATTCGCGGAATGTCTTCGGCTGCAATCCCCAACAGACTGTTCAGTTCTTCCGCCACCTCGTCCGGTTGGGCCGAAGCCAAATCGATCTTGTTGATCACCGGCAAAATGGTCAGGTCGGCTTCCAGGGCCAGATACAGGTTCGCCAGAGTCTGCGCTTCCACGCCCTGGGTGGCGTCCACCACCAGCAGCGCGCCCTCGCAGGCTTCCAGCGCCCGGCTGACCTCGTAATTGAAGTCCACGTGCCCGGGGGTGTCGATCAGATTCAGCTCGTAGGTCTTGCCGTCCGAGGCGGTATAGCTCATCCGCACCGCCGAAGCCTTGATCGTCACGCCCTTCTCGCGCTCCAGATCCATGCTGTCCAGCACCTGTTCGGTCATATTGCGATCCGAAATCGTGCCAGTCAACTGCAACATGCGGTCTGCCAGCGTAGACTTGCCGTGATCAACGTGAGCAATGATACAAAAATTGCGTATATGGTCCATGAGTTAGCTTTCCAAGGGCAACCGCTCAGCGAAAGGGCCGCTAAGCACCCTCTGAGCAGTTATATCCAAGGTTTTGATTATACCCGGTATCGACCATTTAAGCACCCCGCGTCTCGTGGATATACGCAACCCGGCGCATTTAACCATCTTTCGGGCCGGGCGTCGTCACAATCAACCGCCCCATGATCACCGCTTTTCCCTGTCCATCCATGACCAGCGGCTCGATGGTCGGCGTTGGGCTGGGCGCCATGACTGCCAGAGTCGGTACCG
>CAZMMI010000021.1:0-27315 GCA_964567255.1 uncultured Anaerolinea sp. | reverse complement strand
TATCATATGAGTGGCGCAGTTCCTTGCCATCGATCGCGATTACCTGTCCGCTCGTTATCTGATGCACTGCTTGCACCCAGTCAAAAAAGCATGCTTCAAAGGCGTTCGCGTTCAATAGGCTGAATACCCGCCCAAAGGTGTCGTGTGAGGGTATCCCATTGGGTAGTTCCAGAAACTTCTTGAACCACTCCCTCCGCGCTTGGCCGAAGTTCGCTATATCCACCCAGTTTTCTGCTCCACAGATCACTGCGCAGATGGCAATGACGATAATGTCCATCAGTTGGTGTAGCTTTTGTCGATCCAGCCGTGGATCTTCGAGTTTCGAAAAATGGACCCGTATGCTCCCTAACGGTTCTACTGCCATGCCCTGCCTCCTTTGGTCATGGCTCCATCTTACCACCCCCTCTTTTTAGTGCAATCGCCCTGGGCAACTCCCAGAGAGCCGATATGTATTCCTTGCCTGAAATTCATTTTTCAAGTATAGTCACAGGGTGAATTTTCCCTATTACATATAAGCGGAGCAAGCACAGCACACATGATGCAAGATCAACCCTCGACCCCTTCCTGGTTAGATCGCCCTCTGTTCGGCAACCAATTCCGGCTAACCCTCCAAACCCTGTTAGTGATCGTGATCCTGCTTGTGGCGGTGGCAAGCCGGTTTGCCATGCTGGGCGAGCGGGTGATGAGCCACGACGAAGTGAACCACGTCTGGCCTTCGCATGATCTCTACATGGGGCGCGGTTATGCCCATAGCCCCGTCACCCACGGCCCCTTCCAGTTCCACATTGTCGCCCTCAGTTACTTCCTGCTGGGCGACAGCGACTTCTCTGCTCGCGTCCCAGCCGCCTTGTTCAGTGTGGCAGCGGTGGCTTTTGTGTTATTCGGCTTCCGTCGTTACATCGGGCGCACCGGCGCGCTGCTGGCCGGGTTGTTCTTCACCATCTCGCCGTACATGCTGTTCTACGGCCGCTACACCCGCAACGAGGGTTTCATCGAACTGCTGGGCGTGCTGATGATCTATGCTGCCCTGCGCCACCTGGACAAAGGCGACAAACTCTCCCTATTCCTGTTGACTACCTCGCTGGTCATGCATTTTGTAGTGAAGGAAACCTCCTTCATTTATGCAGCCCAGCTGCTCCTGTTCATCGGCATGCTCTTTGTCGCCGAGCTTTCCCGCGTCAAGTTCAAAAACCAAAACGGCTTCAATATCTTCATCATACTGGTCATCATCGCAGTTGTTCTGGCAGGCGCTGCTATGGCAGTGCACAGCATCGGCGGCGCTGCGACTGTCGAAGCCGTCACCCCGCTGCCCACCGAAGGCCCAGAGGCCCCTGCCGCACCGGCTCCAACCGGCCCTTCGTCCGTCGTGATGGTCGTGCTGGCTGTCGCTGCGGCAGCCAGTCTCATCGCAGCGGTAGTTCTGGTCATCCGCGATCTGGGCTGGGAGCGCGTACGCACCCTGCGCTCGG
The DNA here is from genome assembly GCA_964567255.1 of uncultured Anaerolinea sp. Taxonomy (GTDB): domain Bacteria; phylum Chloroflexota; class Anaerolineae; order Anaerolineales; family Anaerolineaceae; genus Anaerolinea. Next base: position 25,846 of record CAZMMI010000021.1, on the reverse strand, counting down.
CCAATCTGCTCTTGCTCACCGGCACCCTGGTGCTGCCCCAACTCACCGCCTTCCCCATCGCCGTGCTCGGCTGGGACCCGCTGGATTACTCTTCCAGCACCGGCATGTTGCGCACCGGTGGCATGTTGGTCTTGATGCTGACCATCTCAGCAGTCATCGGCTTGCTGTGGAACTGGCGCTTCTGGTTGTCTCAGGCGGCACTCTTCTACGGCGTGTTCGTCTTCTTCTACACCACCATGTTCACCAACGCCAACGGCTTCTTCAGCGGCATTATCGGCTCGTTGGGCTACTGGATCTCGCAGCAAGAGGTGAACCGCGGCAGCCAACCCATTTACTATTACGCCCTCTTGCAGGTGCCGTTCTATGAATACCTGGCCGCCCTCGGCGTCCTCCTGGCTCTCTACTTCGCCATTCGCCACCGCCGCTTCAGCAACCTGCCGGGAGTTTCTCCTGCCGCGCCGCAAGTCGTTCTCGCCGAAAAAGAGCAGGAAAACGCCGGTGTTGTCGAGGCCGAGGTGGAAGAACCCGAAAACCTCTACGCTTCTCCACGCCCCCTGCCGGTGATGTGGCTGCTCTTGTTCTGGTCCGTCACAGCCTTGCTGGCCTATAGTGTTGCCGGAGAAAAGATGCCCTGGCTCACCGTCCACATCGCCCTGCCCATGCTGCTGGCAGCCGGTTGGGGTTTGGGGTACCTGGTTGACACCACCCAGTGGGCGCGCCTGGTTAACCGCAAAGGCATCATCGCCCTGCTGCTGTTCCCGGTCTTCATCAGCAGCCTCACCGCCTGGCTCGGTTCAATCCTGGGCGCCAATCCGCCCTTCAGCGGCAGCAGCCTCGATCAACTCACCGCCACCAACACATTCATCTTTGCCCTCATCGGCGTTGTTGCCAGCGCTGCGGGCATCGTCTATCTGCTCAAAGACTGGTCCGCCGCCCAGATTCTGCGCCTGGCTACAGTGACATTGTTTGCTTTCCTCACCGTGCTCACTGCCCGAACCTCTTACAAGTCCTCGTTCGTCAACTATGATTACGCCACCGAGTTCCTCGTCTACGCCCACGCCGGCCCCGGCCCCAAGGAAGTCCTCCATCAGATTGAGGAAATCTCGGCCCGCACCGTGGGGGATAAGCAGCTAGAAGTGGCCTACTCCGACGATGCCATCTATCCTTACAAATGGTATTTCCGCGATTACCCCAACCAACGCTGGTTCGGCAAGAATCCTTCCCGCGACCTGAACACTGTTCCGGTCATCATCGCCGGGGAAGACGTCATGGGCAAGATGGAACCCATCGTGGGCAATGATTACGTCAAGTTCGAGTACATTCGCCTGTGGTGGCCCATGCAGGATTACTACCCCACCGAGGGCACGAAAATCTTCTCCAAGACCGATCGGGAGAACATCCGCGCAGCCTTGACCAACCCCGAAATGCGCGCTGCCCTGTGGGACATCTGGCTCAACCGTGATTACAGCGAATACGCCCGCCTGCAAAACAAACCAACCCTCACGCTATCCACCTGGCAGCCCAGCGCGCGCATGGACGTTTACATCCGCAAGGATGTCATCGGCGAGATTTGGAATTACGGCGCCGCTCCGGCCATCATAGAAGAACCCATCGGCGACCCCTATGCCGAACGGCTGATTAATCCCGTCGCCGACCAGGTCATCGGTGAAATCGGCTCCGAGCCCGGCCAACTGCAAGCTCCGCGCGGCATGGCCCTGGCCCAAGATGGCAGCCTCTATGTGGCTGATTCCCGCAATCAACGCATCCAGCAGTTTGCTGCCGACGGGACATTCATCCGCCAGTGGGGCACCTTCGCCGATTTGGCTGCCGGTGACGCTCCGGGCGGCACCTTCAACGAACCCTGGGATGTGGCCGTTGGCCTCGATGGCTCCGTCTACGTCACCGACACCTGGAACCACCGCATTCAGCAATTCACCGCCGAGGGCCAGTTCATCCGCACGTGGGGCTACTTCGGGCAGGCTGAACGCGGCGATGCCTTCTGGGGGCCGCGCGCCCTGGCCGTGGACCCGCAAGGCCGCATCTACGTTACCGACACGGGTAACAAGCGCGTGGTGATCTTTGAACCCGATGGCACCTATGTGACCGAGTTTGGCACCGCGGGCTTTGACATTGGTCAGTTTGACGAGCCGGTGGGTCTGGCTATTGACGCAGAGGGACTGGTGTATGTAGCAGACACCTGGAACCAGCGTGTTCAGGTCTTTGCTCCAGACGAGACATTCACTTACTTCTCACCCGTCCAGCAAATCGAGATCAGCGGTTGGTATGGTCAGTCATTGGACAACAAACCCTTCCTCAAGATCTCGCCCACCACCGGCAACCTGTTCGTCAGCGACCCCGAGGGCCCGCGCATCCTTGAGTTCACCCCCCAGGGTGAGTTCGTTCGCGGTTGGGGTCAGTTCAGCAGCGGCACCGATGGCTTTGGCTTCGCCTCTGCCGTCGCCGTCGATGCGCAGGGTGGCGTGTGGGTCTCCGACGCCTCCAACAACCACCTCCTGCACTTCACCTTGCCATAAGGGATTTACTCTTCGCGAAAGTATCTAAAAAGATCAGGCGGCGCATATGCGCCGCCTGATCTTTTTAGACATCTTATTCGACTTTGAAGCGCATTCGGCGCATCATCGTCTCGTAGCCCAAATCTTCATACAATTTGATCGCCGCCCGATTAAACCCATACACGGTTAGCTCGATGTTGGGAATGCCGTGCTCCGCAGCCCAGTCCTGCACATAGGACATCAGCGCCTTACCCACGCCTTGACGGCGATGCCGGGTGCGCACCACCAGCGAATCGACAAACACCAGCTTGCGGCTGAACATGGTTGGCCGGTCGCCCGTGTCAATCACGCTGAACTGCACCAGCCCAATCACTTCCCCATCCAGAACAGCCACGAAAATTCGGGCATCATCGTTGCCGATGAAACCCTTCAAGAATTCTTCAGTGCGTACAGGTGACTCAGGCCTGAACAGCTCTGGCATGGCCTCGCGGTGATAGTCATCGCCCTCATGAAACAGATCGGCCACTGCATCAAATTCTTCGTTGCGAACTTCGTGAATATCAAGATTCATAAGGCAAGAATTTTCCTAACATGATTCCTAATTGCTCAGTCAGAGGTGGAAGAGGCCCGAACTTTCTCCACCCTGTGAGCAGTTATCATGATTCTAACTTAAAAGCCGTTTATGGTATTAACAGAATCGAAAACTAAATCCAGATGTTGTCGCCAGAACCCAAAAGCCGGTGTAGCAGGTAAGTTGTAGTCGGCGGCTTCCTGCGCGCTCATTGCCTTCAAGTGCGAGAATTCGCCTCCGCGGTGGTAGTTCGTGACCTCTTCCGAAGTCAACCCGATGCGGCTGGTAAATAAAAACAGAAAAGCGTGTGGCGCATGCCCCAATGCCACGAAACGCAAATCCGCTATATCGAATTTGAAACGAGTCTCTTCTGCCGCTTCTTTCAACATAAAGCGCTGGATCCCGGCAAAGTCATGGACTTCCATCTCATCCTTGTTCAACGTCCCACCAATTAGGCCCATCGGGTGCGTGCCTCGTCCGGCGTAATCACCTCGAACGCCAAAAACAAAACACCCATCGCGAGTGACAGGAATCATTGTTACCCCGCTCGTATTGAGTGAATACCCCGCCCCATATCTTTCCAGGATGGCTTCTTTGCCTCTCACCATACGCAGGACAACATCCTTGAATTCGCAGGTACTCATCCCCAGGTTTACCTGTCCAGACATTGAGGGGACGATCTCCTCTAAGGTATAAATTTCCCCATTCCACATGGAATCTCCACGAGCATCTGCGTTGGCCAGTTCATCTAGCCAGACAGCCTCTCGTTCGGCCAGGTAGGCATCTGCCAGCTCAGCACGAGGGCGCGGCTCGATGGTGATACTGTCCAATTCTGCCTGCGTAAACAAATATACATCGTCTCTGTACGATTTCATTGCTTGTCCCTCTAAACTCAATCACGGCTTGTTCGACTTCACCCACTCCTGCCAGCCAGTCTCCAAACTCCAACCCGGCTGGAGGATGCTTTGCAGTTCCACCAGCGCCTCCCGCGCCCGCTGCCGTTCGGCGTCGCTGATTTCCAGTTCCGCGAACTCATCCTCATCCAGCACCAACTGCCGCCCATCGGCGAAGACCAGCAAATCCAGGGCCAGGTCCACATAGCGGATCACCCCCGACTCAAATTCTGCCGGGCGGGTCACATTACAATACCAGCCTTTCAGCGAGCCGTCATCCCGGTCGTAGATTTCAAAAATGTTATACCAGCGTTCCGCAAAGTACACTTCCAAAAAACGGTCGCCGCGTTTGAACGGCATCCCGTGAAAATCCGCATCATCGCGGTTGAAATACGCTTCCAGCAGCACCATACCCGGCTCTTGTTCCAAAATCTGCCCGGAATAGCGCCAGCGCTCCTGCCGCTGGACGTCCAGCTTGATGACGACCACTTCACTCATAGCCCTCCGACTGCGGCCACGCCAGGATTCCGTTGGTTTGCAATGAAATCTCCACTTCCTCGCCCACTTCCACCGGTCGCGCCAGCCAGAATGACAGTGTAATTCCCGTCGGCGTGGTCACTTCCGCGTGAAAGCCATCCCCGCGGAAAAGCGCATCCGTCACCCGCCCGCGCACGTTTGCCCCCGTAGAGCGATCCTCGCGCTTGGGAATCAACAAAGTCACCTTCTGCCCCACCTTGGGCCCATCGGCTGCTTTCGCCGCCCAATGCGCCGCAAACCCACCCAGGGCGGTGTTCACCACCAGCGGGCGCGCCTCTACCACCTGCCCATCCAGCAAGTTGGTTTGCCCCAAAAAGCGCGCCGCCCAAGGCGATGCCGGGCATTGATACACTGCCAACGGGCTGCCGATTTGGACCAATTCGCCGTTGTGCAGCAGCGCCACTCGATCGGCCAGGGTAAAGGCTTCTTCCTGATCGTGGGTCACGTAAATGGCCGGGATTTCGGTGACGTGCAGCAGGTGTCGCAGCTCTTCCAGCAACTGCTCGCGCAAGGCCCGGTCCAAAGCCCCCAAAGGCTCGTCCAGCATGAGCAGGCGTGGTCTGGGCGCCAGCGCCCGGGCCAAAGCCACCCGCTGCTGCTCTCCGCCCGAAAGTTCGGTCACCCGCCGCCCGGCAAAGGAAGCCATGTTCACCTGCCGCAGCGCCTGGCTCACCCGCGCGTCGATCTCCTCACGCCCCACCCCGTGCATGCGCAGCCCGAAGGCCACGTTCTCCGCCACACTGCGATGCGGAAACAAAGCGTAGTCCTGGAACATCAAGCCGAAGTTGCGCTTGTATGCTGGAACCAAGGCCAGGTCGGCCCCGTTCCACAACACACTGCCACCTTCGGCGGCCTCCAGCCCGGCGATGATGCGCAGCAAAGTGCTCTTGCCGCTGCCCGAAGCCCCCAGCAAGCACAGCGTCTCGCCCAGCCCCAGGGTGAACGACACCCCTCGCAGCAGCGGCCTGGATTCATAAGTCTTCTCAATGTCGCGGACTTCTAACATGTTGCTCTCATTTTTTGCTACTCAAAAGGCCCAAATAGAGGTGTATGTGGGAGGTGCGGCAGCGCCACAGCGAAACGTGCAAACGGTATCGCGCCCTTCGGGCGCCGAAGAAAAAAGGCATCAGGGAGTTTTGGTCGCACAAAGTGCGACCAAAACTCCCTATTTTATATTTTTTGGGGCGGGCAAAGCCCGCCATTCACACCTGACCATGGTTTGGTGCAATGCTATCTGGGGTACTTCGCACCCCATAAACTCCTCAAATTCGCGATCTTCAGTAGATTCTACCATTCCTTCCCTTCCTGAAAGCGCTCCAACAACAGCACCCCCGCCGCGCACACCAGCAGCAGCAAGGTCGCCATCGCCATGGCCTGCCCGTAATTCGTTGCACCCGGCTGAGAAAGGAAACGGAAAATTGCCACCGGCAAGGTAGGAAACTCGGGATTGGCCAGGAAGGTGGTCGCGCCAAACTCCCCCATCGAGATGGTGAAAGCAAACACCGCGCTGACCAGGGCCGCCCGCCCCAACACGGGCCAATCCACCTCCCACCACACCCGCCTCGGCGAAGCGCCCAGCACCGCTGCCGCCTGGCGCAGCGAGGGCGGGATGGAGCGCAGCGCGGGCAGCAGCGTGCGCACCACGAACGGCAGCGCCACGAGGCTATGCGCAACCGGTACCAAGAGCGGGAACGAGCGCACATCCAACGGAGGCCCGTTGAAGGTCAACAGGTATCCCAACCCCAAAGTCACTGCCGAGGTGCCCAGCGGCAGCATCAGCAGCACATCCATCAGCCGCGCCCCCGCCCCGCGCCGCGCCAGCGCATAAGCTGCCAGCCCGCCAAACCCAAGCGACAGGCCGGTGGTCACCAGGGCGTAAAACAATGAATTACGCGCCGCCTCCGCCGGGGGCACGTAGAAAAACGACCCCCGCCGGTTGACAAATAACTCGCGGTAGTAATCCAGAGTCAGCCCGGTTTGCACTTCGCCGCGCTGCCCGCGATCGGCTTCCAATCGCGACACCGAGCGCAAGGCCAGCGCTCCCAGCGGAGCCACCACCAGCAGGATCAACAAAGCGCTCATCCCCGCCACCAGCAGCTTCTCTCGCCAGCCCTTGGGGCGGCGCTGCCCCTCTCCGCGCAGCCGAGGCGCCAGGGGCACGCTGCGGCGGGCTTCCAACCGCAGGTAGATCAGCGTTGCCGCCAGGGTGCAAACCAACTGCACCGCCGAAAGCAGTCCGGCTTGCGGCAGGTTGAGCATGTGCAGGGCCTGGATATAAATTTCCACCTCCAGGGTAGCAAAACTTGGCCCGCCCAACAGCAAGATCACCCCAAAGCTGGTGAAGTCAAACAGGAACACCAGCAGGGTCGCCGAAAAAATGGCCGGGCGCAGCAGCGGCAAAGTCACCTCCCACAGCGTTCGCCAGGGCGAAGCCCCCAGCGCCCGCGCCGCCTGTTCCACGCGCGTATCCAATCCCTCCCAGGCGCCCCCCACCACCCGTAGGATGATGGTGGTGTTATAGAAGACATGCGCCAGCAGAATCGCGCCCAGTGTATTCAAAAAGGTGATCGGCGGCTGCTCCAGCCCCAGCAGGTTCATCAGCCCCAAATTGACCCATCCGCGCGGCCCCAGCAAAGCGTTGAAACCCGCCGCCGCTACCACCGTGGGCAAAATGAACGGCAAAGACACCAGCGTGCGCAGCCTGCGCTTGCCCGGAAAATCAAAGCGCCCAAACACATAAGCCGCCGGCAAGCCAATGACCAGGGTCGCCAGCGTGGACAGTGCCGCCTGGTAAAAGGTGAAGCCCAGCGGGCGCACCGCCCGCCGCAGCGCCTCCCAGGTCAGCCCGCCCGCCAGCAAATCCTGCCCGGTGGCCCCAAACACGCGCAGCAAGGGCAGGACGAAAAACAGCAGCAGGAACAGCCCAGGCAGCAGCCATACAGCTGCCGGCCTAAGCTTAACGAAGAACGGTCTCATCCCAGGCCTGGATCCAATTCTCCCGGTTGGCTGCCACGTCCGCCGGGTTCAGTGCGGCGGGCTGCACGGCTGTCTGCGCATATTGCACAAACTCCTCCGGCAATTGCGCCTGCCCGTTCACCGGGTAGACGAACATTTGCATGGGCACGTCCTCCTGGAAATCGGTCGAGAGCATAAAATCCACAAACTTTTCCGCCAGGTCGCGCTGTTTTGTACCTTGCAGGATGCCCACAAACTCAATCTGCCGGAAGCATGTGCCCGGAGCGACGATTGAAGCGGTGGGCGCGTCGTCCAGCGGCTGCTCCGCAAAGATCACCTCTGCCGCCGGGCTGGATGCGTAAGATACCACCATCGGCTGCGGCCCCTGGCCGGATGAACCGCTGAAGTTGCTATAGTAAGCCGTCTCCCAATCATTGACCACCACCAGCCCGTTGTCGCGCAAGGCTGTCCAATAAGTAGTAAAGCCCTCCGGCCCATATTGCGCCACCGTGGCCAGCAGGAAAGCCAGCCCCGGCGAAGAAGTGGCCGGGTTTTCCACCGCCAGCAGGCCGTTGTATTCCGGCTTGAGCAAATCTTCCAACGAGCCCGGCACAGCCAGGCCCTGCTCGGCGAAATAGGCTTTATCGTAGTTGATGCACACATCGCCGTAATCCACCGGCAAAGCGCGGTTGGAGTCATCCAGCCGGAAGGCCGAGTCAATCTCCGCCAGCAGGGGGGACTCGTAGGCCTCGAACAGCTCTTCCTCCAACGCCCGCGACAGGAAGGTGTTGTCCACGCCGTAGAATACATCGGCGCTGGGTGATTTTTTGGTCAAGATGGCCCGGTTGAGAGCCGAGCCGGTATCGCCACTGGGCAAGAAAGTCAGTTTGGCATTATGTTCGGCTTCAAACTGCGCCACCAGCGCCTCGCTGATGGCAAACGAGTCATGCGTCATCACCACCAGTTCTGCCGGGCCTGCGGGCACCTTGGGCCCGGCGCAAGCAGCCAACAGCAATACCATGAAGACACCCACCATCATCCTTGATACTGTTTTCATCCGATAATCCTCCATAAAGTAAATATTGGTGTCGGATTGTGCACATTACCCCATTGTTCTTAATCCCCCTCGAGGCAGCGAATCTTCAGCCCGAAGGGCTTCTGTGCCCTGAGCAGGGGCTTCAGCCCCGCGAAGAAGGAGAAATGCAACCCTTTAAAGTACACCTTGTTTAATCCTTCTCTCCACCCAGGCGGTGGATGCATAACAACACGCCTTTCTCCACGCGCACCTCTGCCTGCCGTCCCAGCAGTTCGTTGCTCACTCCCCGGCTGCGCTCCGGCAACAAGGTCTCGCCGCGCAGTGGGTAGCGCAGCCCCGTGGTGTGGATACCCACTGCCGGGCCAAACAGCGGCAGCAGCGAGACAACCTCCCCCGCCTGCCCACGAATCTCGCCTGCCTCGCGGATCAGGAAGGCTTCCTCGCGCCCGTCGTGCAGGCGCGCGTCCACACCCGCCAGTTCCGGCAGCGCCAGCAGGAAAACATTCGCCAGGGTTTGGTCCAGCCGCCCGCCTACCGCCGCCGCGATGAAGATTTTCTCGTAGCCCCGGCGTGCCGCTTCCAATAGAGCCAGTTCCAGGTCGGTTTCATTCTTCTCCGCCGGAAATTGCACGATCTCGCTGCCCGCCTCCCGCAACGCTTGCGCTTCAGCGGTTGAAAGCGAATCCAGGTCGCCCACCACCAGCGCCGGTCTGAATCCCAACGCCGCCAGGCGCCGCGCCCCTCCATCCGCCGCCACAAGAAAGTCGCCCGGCTCGATCAAGGATCGCGCCGCAGCCGGATCGGCCAATTCTCCGTTGGCAAAAATGATCGCCCGTTGTTTGTGCATCAAAAACACCCTCCGCCGGGGGAGGGTGCGCCGTTTCACGTCATTCCTTTCCCTCCGCCGGCATTACCCGGATCAGGTTTTGTGGGTCGAGGGCCGTCAGCCCTCCTCTCAGCCCGGTCGGTCCGGGCTCCCCATTCAGTTGTGCTCACATTGTAATAGATTGCCAGGCGAAAATCAACCCATGCGCCTGGTCTGAAACTAACGCACGCGCCGCTTCCACTCCTCTTTCAACTGCATCTGGCGCGGGCTTTCACCCTGCCCCAGCGTGAGGAAATCAATCAGCAAGCGGTTGAACTTGCTGCCTTCGTCCAGCATGGGGAAGTGCCCCGACTGCTCAAAGAGAATGCCATGAGTTTGTTCCGGCAGCCCCATCACCACGTCCAGGTCTGGAACGGTCACCGCCGGGTCGTTCATGCCGTTCACCAGCAGGCAAGCGTTCTGCAGTTTGGCGCTGGCTTCGCGCACCTCCGGCAGGCTCAGCCCTTGCAGCGAGGCAGCAATGGCCTGCGGGTCGGTTTTAGGCGCGTCTCCCCGCACCGGCTCGGTCTGCGGCGTCTTCTCCAGCAGCCAATCAGCCAGTTCCAGCGGAGCGCCACTGCGCAAGCGCGGATTCACGCTGGCTTCGGTCAGCGGATACGAAATCGCCATCACCCGGTCGACAACGGTCGGATTGCGCAGCGCCGTCATCACCGAGACGACCGCCCCCAGCCCATGCCCGATCAATGCCACCCGTCCAATACCCATTTGATCCAGGAACTGTTCAATCAACTTCACTTGCACGTCCAGCGAATAGCGGTCGGCGGCCTTGGCCGAGTCGCCAAAACCCCACAGGTCCAGAGCATAAGCACGGTAACCGACCGAAGCCGCTTGCATCACCGGAATCCAATAGCGCCACGACCCGACCCAGCCGTGCACAAAGATCAACGGCCTACCCCGGCCGAGGACTTCATAATGCAAGATCTGGTTTTCGATCAGAACGGCGCTCATTTGATCACAAGTTTCCTATTTCTTCCCGTATTTCTGCAGCAGTTCGTTCACGCGTTCGCTCAGTTCCATGGGCGCAAACGGTTTCAGTAAATACTCACTGGCTCCGGCGCTCAACCCGGTCTGGATCTCGTTTTCCTGCCCCTTGGCCGACAGGAACACCACCGGGATGTCCGCGATGGCCGGGTCAGCCTTCATGGCTGCGCAGGCTTCATAGCCGGTCATGCGGGGCATGCGCACATCCATCAGGATGATATCCGGCATGACCTCTTTGGCGGCTTCCACGGCTTCGGCGCCATTGGTGACAGCCACAATCTCATGCCCTGCAAAGCGCAAGGTGAACGTCACCAGGTCGCGAATATCGGGCTCATCTTCAGCGATTAATATTTTTGCCATTTTTGGCCTCACTCTCCACTTGTGTAAACCGGCAGGGTGAAGGAGAATGTGCTTCCTTCTCCCCGAACACCGTTACTCTTGAACCAGATCCGGCCGTTGTGCATATTCACAATCGTCCGGGCAATCGACAAACCCAGGCCGGTTCCGGCCGAAGCCAGCACCAGGGGGTCCTCGCCACGGTAGAAGCGCTCAAAGATACGCGTCTGCTCTTCCGCGCCGATACCAATACCGTTATCAACCACATCCACCTGCAATTCTTCGCCTTCATCGGTGATGCGCACCCGCACCAGGCTACCCGCAGGTGAATAGTTGTAACCGTTGCTGACCAGGTTGCCTAACACCTGGCGAATACGTTCCATGTCGCCCATCACCACCGGCGGCTCCACCGGGCACTCCAGCTTGAAGGTCATGCCCTTGTTCTCTTCGCGCGCCCTGCGTTCCAGGTCCAAGATCACGTCTTCGGCCAGTTCGCGCAGGTTCAGTTGCTGCAAGTTCAGCGTCACCCGCCCAGACTCAATGCGCGAAATATCCAGCAAATCATTCACCAGCACGCCCAGGCGTTCGGTGTTCGATTTGACAATGCCCAGGAAATGCTTTTGCTGATCGGTAATCTGCCCCGCCGCCCCCATCAACATGATCTCCACATACCCCTTGATGGATGTCATCGGGGTGCGCAGCTCATGGCTAACGTTGGCCACAAACTCCGACTTCAAGCGGTCCACCTGAACCTGATGCGTGATGTCGCGGAAGATCGAAACCGTGCCCAGGAACTGCGAGCGGTAGAATACCGGCGCAAGGTGTACGGCGATGACCAGCCCGTTGTCCAGCTCAAATTCATCGGCAAACGTCTCGCCGTTATATTCGCCCGGCGCTTCTGACCAATTGCGGATGGTTCGCATCCAGGCTGAGCCCGATTTGCCAAACAACCCGGCAAACAACTCCAGGGGCTGACCGATCAAGTCGTTACCCCGCAGTTCCAGGATGGTCTCGGCAGACTTGTTGAACAGGTTAATCCGGCCTTGATCATCGGTCACCACCACGCCGTCTGCCACGGCTTCCAGGATGGCAATCGAACGGCTGGCCTCGATCTGCTGTTCCCGCAGCATGTTGCCCAGATGCTCAGACTGGTCGCGGATCAGGTTGAACAACTCTGCATTGTTCAATGAAATGCCAATTTGCCGGGCAGTGGCCTCCACAAGATTCACCTGATCGGCTGTGAAGTGCCCCTTCTCCCGGTGCATCAAAAGCAGTCCGCCCAGGGCATCTTCGCCCATCACCAGCGGCACAGCCAACACACTGCGATAGGCAGGAGCTTTATCATCCTCGGTCACCCAGCGCTCGTCCTGTGTGATGTCTTCCAACACCACCGCCTTGCGATTCCGTGCCACCCACTTGACAATATCCCGCTCGAGGCCGTATGTGCGCCCATTCTTCTCCCCATCCGAAGCCAGCGTTTCTCCGGCACGATAGGGCCGCTGCGTGCCTTGCATCAAGACCGCCATGCTCTCTTCAGCGCCCAGGGACTCGTTGATCACCGTAAGCGCCCGGTTGAGCACCAGCCCCATATCCAGGCTGGCCGACAGTTCACCAATGACCCGCAGCAAAGTCTGCATATTGCCGTGTTCGGTCTTTAACTCGCCGGTGCGCTCTTCCACGCGCCGCTCGAGGAACTCGGTCAAATTGCGAGTCTCCTCAAAGGAGCGCGCGTTTTGTACCGCTATCGCCGCCTGGTTGCACACCGTTTGAGCCAGTTCAATCTCTGAAGGCGAGAAGCGGCGATCGTCGGTGCTTTGAATCATCAGCCAGCCGTGCAGTGATGAACCGGTAGCCATCGGCACCGCCAGCACCGATTGCACCCCGCGCGGGGCAAAGTATTCATCGCGCAGCGAAGCCAGCATGGGCTCATGTGTCACATCCGCCGTACTGAACACGCCCTGCGTCTGGTAAAGCCGTTCAAAGATCGGCACATCCAGAATCGCCAGAGGGAGATGCCCGCCGGTCTCCGGAACTTCTTTTTCGATCACAAAGTTAGAACCGGGTTCCACCATCACACAGGCCACCACCGAGGCTTCCATGGCATCCAGGATTTGCTGCGAGGTCACCGTTAAGATCTTATCGATCTCCAGAGATGAGCTCAATTCGTCTGACAGGCGGTTGAGCAGGCCCAGGCGCTGAGACCGCTCGTCCAACTCGGTCGCGCGGCGCGAGCTTTCTTCGAACAAGCGCGCGTTCTCCAAAGCCACTGCCGCCTGGCTGGCAAACGTGGTAGCAGCGTTGACGTATTCGTGCGTATAAAAATCGACCTCGCGTTTTTCCATTGCGATCAAGCCGATCATCTGCCCCTTGGCGATCAGCGGCAAACCTAACCAGGAAAGATAGGCCGGTTCGTTCAAAGCCGGGAAGCGCCGGTCATTGCGCACATCCAGCACCGAGATAGGCTCTCCGGCCTTAACCATATCGCGGAACATGGCGCTGTCTTCCATGTCCACGGTCAGCCCCTCGCGGCTGGTGTCGTCTTCAAAACCCTTGGTCGCAGCGACGGTCAAGTTATTGCCCTGGCGCAGCCACAAGGTGGCCGTTTCGAAGGGGATGACCAGCTTCAACAGGTCCAGCAGCGAGACAACCAATTCTTCCGTCTTCAGGCTGGAGGTGAGAATGCTCGAAACCCGCGTCAGGCTTTGCAGTTGGCTGGCGCGTCGTTCCGATGCGTTGAATAGGCGGGCATTATCCAGGGCCAGAGAGGCCTGTTGGGTAAACGAATAAGCCAGAGCCTCATCTTCGCTGGCAAAGGCGTTGGTCGTGTCGAAGTTTTCCAGCATCAACACACCAGAGACCGCATCGCCCATCCGCAAAGGCAGCACCATCGCCGAGAGGGGCAAGCGGCCGTTGGTGGCCTTGCGATAGCTCAACAACTGCTCGGTGGTCAGATGATACTGGGTGGTGAAATCCACTTCCGCCGCCCGCACCGGCTCGCCCAGGCGATACACCCGCAGCGGCAGAATGCGCCGCGCATCCATCACGTCCCCGGTGGGCGAGAGCAGCCCATAGGTGATATTCAGCATCGAAGCGCTGTCGGCATATCCCATAGCGGACTTGGGCATCAGGCAAGCCTGTTTGTCGTCCCACATAGCTACCCAGCCGGCCTGAGCCGTAGGCAGCACCCCCACTACGCTTTCCACCAGAACGGCCAGAATATTTTCTGCTTTGAGCGTGCCCAGCTTCAAGCTGAACTCTAGCAGCAGGTTCACCTCGGTCAGGCGCTGCTGCGTCTCGGTCAGCAGTACCAGGTTTTGCATGCCCACCATCACCTGGCGGCCCAATTGCTCAAAGATGCGCTTGTCCTCTGCTGAGAAGGCCGGCAGCGTCCGGCGGCCAATCAACATCACCGCGCGCTGCAGGTTCTTATCCACGCCCATCACCATGACGATCAAGCTGCGCGCTTCCAGGCTGTTCAACAGCGGGTTATTATGCCAATCGGGGTGGTTTTCCAGATTGGCCACCAGCAGCACGTCCACTTCGCGGTTCTTGGGTTCTTGCAGCATCTGCCGCAAGGGGTTGCGCTGTCCAAACAACGCGTCCGGGTTGGCTCCGGCAGGGATATTGCCAATCACTTCCACCAGTCGCAGGCCGTTGGGTGTTTGCTCGGCAATAAAGGCCATCTGCATGGCAAAGCGGCTGAGCAGTTCGTTGCACAGCACCTGCAAAATCTTGTCGGTGTCGGGCTGCCCGCTGGCCAGCGCGCCAATCTCCAGCGAAGCCCTCACCCGCTCAACGCGGCGGTTGAGACTCTGCAAGGCCACGGTCTGGTCCAAATCTTTGCGCAGCATCATCGGCAGGTTGTCGCGGGTAGCTTCCACCGTCTGCCGCAACCGCACCGAATCCAGTTCCAGGCGTTCCACGTCGCTCTCAAGTCGCGAGATGCGGAAATGGTTTTCGATCATCAGCGCGGCTTGAATACCGAAGATTTCCAAGGCTTCAAATGTCGGCCGGTCGGGGCGGCGCCCATCCGAAGGCGAATCCACGCTGATCATGCCAATGGAGTTGCCCGCCGAGTCAGACAGCGGCATGAGCAAGAAGTCGCTTTCGTTCCAGGCATCCCGCCCGCTGATCGGGCTGCTATAGGGCAGGGTCACCGAATACAGTTCTTCCGGCAGAGCGGGTAGTTTGTCGGCAGGAATGAAGTACACATTCCCCACCTTGAACTGCGGGTCCATCAACGATTGCAAGGACTCCCAGTTTTGCTCGTGCGCTTGCAGTTCGGCCCAGTTTTCCGCCGGCACGCCGGTGGCGCACACCCGCCGCAACATGCCCGTTTCGGGGTCATTCACGCTGATCACGTTCACCGTGAAGGGTGTCGCCTGCTGAATGGCTGAACTGATCGCCAGAAGCGACTGCTCGAGGGGCAGCGACGGGCGCAGCATTTGCGAGATTTGCATCAACTCCGTCAGCGTGTCCAACTCGCGTTTGAGCAGCGCGCTGCGTACAGCCTGCTCCTCATATTGAATGGCATTGCCGAGCGCCACAGCCGCCTGCACCGCCAGCGACTGGACAATCTCCTGGGCCAACCCGTCAAACAACCCCGCCTCGGTTGCGTGCAAAACGATCAAACCGGAGGGGTGGCTGCGGTACATGATCGGTGTGAATAGGCTGGAAACAATACCCTCATGCGGCGGCAGGTTGGCCTCGCCGTCGTGCTCTTGCACCCGATTACTGATCCCCGCTTCTAACATACGCAGATCGTTTTCGTCTGCCGCTCCAATTATGCCTTCGCCCGCCGTATATTTGACCTCCAAGGGGTGGTCTTTGGGCAGGGTCATATCAAACAAAACCACTTTACCGCAAGGCGCGCCGCTGATGCGCAAAGCCTCTTCATACACCAGATTCGCCAAAACCTGCGGGTCTTGCGTATTGGTCAAACCACGACTGATCCGGCCAATGGATACCATCTGGTCTACTCGGCGGCGCAGCCCCTCATCGGTCTGTGTTCTCAGGTAAGCCTGCTCTACCACGCCCGCCAGGTGGCCCGCCGCGGTCGCAATCATCTGCACGTCGGCATTGTCGAAGAAGTTCGCCTGCCGGCTGGCAAATAGCAGCTCGCCCACCCCCTCGTTGCGCACTACCAGCGGAACCACCACCATCGATTCGATCTCCAGCTTCTGGATCAAGTTCTGGTAGAACGGCACCACCGGGCGCGCCTGCTCTTCGCCTGCGCTTTCCAGGCGCAAAGTGTGCTGAGAATCGCTCACCGTGAAGGGGAATTGCGGATCGTCGGCCAGCAAACTGGTCTCCCGCTCGGGTAAATCGGTCGAAACACCGAACAGCGAGCCCTTGTGCAGCGAAAGCTGCGTGCGGGCCTGGTCGATCAAGAACACCGCCGCCACATCGGTGTGCAGCAAACGCACCAGTTCATTCGTAGAGAATTGCAGCACTTCATCCAGGCTGGCCACCGACCCGGCCAGGCTTACAATGCGGCGCAGCGCTTCGGCGCGCTGAGCCCGCAGCCGCGATTGCTGCACCAGAGAAGCATTTTCAATGATCGAGGCCGATTGGTTGGCCACGATCATCAGCAAATGCAATTCCGACTGGGTGAAAGTGTCACCTTCCAGATGGTTCGAGACTTGCAGGTATCCCATCATCCGCCCGCCGGAATTCAACGGCGCCAGCACCGTGTCGCGCAGGCTGGCTGCCTGGGCCAGGTAATCCAGGCCCAAAGTCTCCCACTGCGGGTCGTCGGCAGCGTTCTCGGTAATCAACACGTCCTGATCCAGCAGGGTCTGCTCCGCGGCGCTGTTCGGCAGGATGGGCGTTCGGTACAGCTCCACAAACTGATCGGGCAGCCCGTGAAACGGAACCTGTCCTTCCAAAACACGCTGGCTTTCGTTGTAGATCAAGAAACCGACGATTTTCACCTGGATGAGCGGAGCGATGCTTCCCACCAGGCGCGAATACAGGCTCTTGGGGTCGCGCACCGAGCTGAACGCCTGCGCCACCTGGGCCAGCCCGCTCAACTCGGCAGCCCGGCGTTTCTCCTCGCGGAATAGCAGCGCATTGTGCACGGCAATGGACGCCTGCCCCGAAAGCAGCCGCACCATGGCCAGGTCCTGCTCGCGGAAAGAGCCCGGCGTGCGCGAACCCAACTCCAGCGTGCCCACAAAATCATCCCCTGCCAGAAGCGGGATGCCGATAAATGAACGGACGCCCATCGTCCGTGACGTTGGGCGCAAATCGGCGCGAGTTTCCGTGTTCGGAATGAGCAACGGCTGGCGTTCACGATACAGGTAACCCGCGTAGCCCTCCGAAGGCAGGTAACGGTCTGTGCCCTGCTCCAGGCTGCGCTCCCCGCCCGCCAGGCCCGTGAAGCGGTAGGGAACCATGGACTGCGTTTCATTGTCCCAAATGGTCAGTTCCATGAAATCGGCCGGGATGAGTTTCTCAAC
Organism: uncultured Anaerolinea sp.; assembly: GCA_964567255.1. GTDB lineage: Bacteria > Chloroflexota > Anaerolineae > Anaerolineales > Anaerolineaceae > Anaerolinea. Next base: position 8,677 of record CAZMMI010000021.1, on the reverse strand, counting down.
ATTATCCAGCACCGCTCGAATGGCATCATCCAAATCCAGGCTGGCAGCCATTTCCTGGTTCAACTCGGTAAAGGTTTTCAGCGCCTGCCCGCTCAGGCTTGATTCGGCATCAATCAATTCGGCAGCCAACTCGGGGAAGCGCAGCGAAACCAAAACGGCAGATGTATCGGGAAGCTGAAGGTGATACGAGGTGCCCTCAGCCATGCGCCCGTCCAGCACAAAACGAGCCTGGCCTTCCTTGGCGCACAACTCAATAAAGGCCTCAGCGGGCCGAATGCGACGGATCAACCGCTCGAGGTCGGGAACTTCGCCGCTTTGCAAGGCAAAGGCTTCGCGAGCACGCTGGTTGATCGAGCGAACCCAGCCGCCCGATTGAACAATCAACACCGCGTCGGCGTTCTCGTTCAGGCCTGTCTCGGCCGCCAGCACGTCCGCTTCAGACTGAGGCCGCATACCGGGAATCGTTCGCAGTAACAGTCGGGCCGCCACAAAGAACAGCAACCCGACCACCCCAAAGACTATTCCCAATACCAGCGCTTCATTACCAATCATGGGACCATTAAGAGGTTGACCTTAAACGTCTTAGGCCGCCGCAGCATCCTGGCGGCGCTCATCCGCAGCCAGTTCCGTGATTTCACGGATGTCGGCGAACACATGGGTGGCGGGCGAGACTTTGCCCACTGCCAGAGTCATCAACGGCGTTTGTTCCACCTTCCCCGTTTCATCCGGAGCGAGGATGAAACCTTGTTGGCGATCCATAAAGTTATAGTGTGTCTGGACTTCTTCTTTAAACCGGGCTTTCAAGCGCTGTTTGAGGGCATCGGAGCGTTCATGGGTGGTGAGGATCACAAAATTGTCGCCCCCGGCGTGCCCCAGGAAGTCATTGCTGGTTCCCAACTCGTCGATCACCTCGCCCAACAGCATCGCTGTGAAGCGCAGAACATCATTGGCAGCGATGAAGCCGTACAAATTCTTGAAGGGTTCAAAAGAATTGATGCGCACATCCATGAAAGACCAACCTTGCGGCTGGCGGATCAAGTGGCGCAGTTGATCCTCGATCATCCGCCCGGCGGGCAGGCCGGTTTGCGGGTCGGTCAGGCTCTCGCGCTCCGAGCGGGCAATGGCGTTTTGCACCCTCAGCTTGAGTTCGTCAATATCAAACGGCTTGGTGATGTAGTCATCCGCGCCCAATTCCAGGCCCTGCAGCCGGTCGCTGCGCTCATCCTTTTGCGTCAGGAAGATCACTGGAATGTGACTGGTTCGAGTGGTCGTTCGGAGCTGCCGGCATACTTCGTAGCCGTTGATATCTGGCAGCATGATATCCAAAACGATCAAGTGCGGCATGCTCTGGCGGGTTTTCTCCAGGGCGTCACCGCCGCGCAGGGCCGTTTCGACGTCATAACCCTGGCTGGAGAAGTAAATCCGCAGCATATTTGAAATATCATTATCATCTTCTACGATCAAGAGTCGGGCTTTACCCATGTGACTACCTCCCAGCAAAAATCACTCCCGAAATATCTATGAAGGGCACTATATTATTCTATTCAGAATTGTAGGATAAGTAAACGATTTTCACTCCGCCTCACAAAACTGTTATGTATTTGTTAAGCGTAATTGCGCCCCCGGCGCCGGAACATAAAAAGCAGGCCGGCATCCTCCCCTTGAGCGCCAACCTGCTGGTTCGCCATCCAGGTCGATCACCAGCTTTCTCCGCCGCCTTCACCGGGGCGCGGATACAATCGCGAGTGCAAGTTGGAAACAGACAGCTTCAAATGGTCGCTGTCTTCATAATAAATATCTCGATCGATCACCCGGCGTTCCTTGGATGAAAACAGGACCACGTCTGACTCGATCATGCGCGCCGGGAACACGATCATCCCTGCCCCAATGCGGCAGTTGTGGCCAATGCACCCGCCCAGCACCGGGCGATTGGATGGGCGCAGCGCGCCGTTGCCATCTCGCGCCTTGATCTCTGCCGAAAGCAGGTTGAAATCGGTCCACGTAGAACCCGCCCCGACAAAAGAATTGCGCCCCACCACGCACATTTGCAGGCAGGTGTTCTGCGCAACCAGGCTGTTATCCATGATGGTCGTCATGAAAGTGGATGCGCGGAACGGCAAGAACGTGCCATCGCCGATCACCGAAAGCATCAACTGGCAGCCCTGTGAAATATTCACATTGTCGCCAATGATACAGTTTTCAATCACCGCATTGGCTCCAATGGTCACGTTATCGCCGATGGTGGTGGGCCCGTGAATGACCGCGTCTGGGTCAATGACGCAGTTACGCCCCACCTGCACCACCTGGGAGCAATTCAGTACTTGCCGCCCTTCATACAACGCCGCGCCAAGCACCTTCAACTTAAAGCCCAGGTCGCGGTCCAGACGCTCTTCAAAGCGCGCGCCGCGTCCAAACAAACCAAAGACCGTGTCTGCAATGAAAATATGCACCCACGAATCGATAGCAATCAGGCTGCGCAAGGGAACCTGGTACACCAAATCACCCTGATTCGATGCCATGTACAGCGGCACATGGTAATAACCCACCTCGCGCGCCAGCAGATCAATGACCAGCGGTTCGGCGCCCGGCTCGGGTCCGTTCGGGTAATACCAAAGGTCCACCAGGTACAAATCCCCCGAGGGTGTGTAGGACAGGGAAAGCGGCAGGATGTGCTCGCGAAAAGCCGGATCTTTGCTTGAAAAAGCCGCCCGCACCGGCCCGCTGCATTTTTGAGCTTCGGTGATGAAGGCTTGAATATAGCCGCTGTCGAAGAACAGGTTGTCACGATAGGCAATGCAGGGCTCGCGCGTCTGCGGCATCGGCGCCCCCGAAGGCAGTTCCAGTTCGTGCGTGGTATAAGGCGCCAGCACATCCCGCTGATTGAGCCACAACGGCTTGTTCAGCACGCGCAGGTCGCGGGCCGGTTCGTTGAAGGGAACAATAGATCGTTTGGACTGTAAGATGATTTTTAACATGGCAGCTTAATCCAGCGGCTTCATATCAATCGTAAACAGGCAGTGCTCTGCCCCGTCGGCGGCGCATTCCACCTCACACACCCGGTACACCCGGCCGCTGCCCGCCCAACTCGTGAACTCTTGCAGTGTTCCGGCGATCAAATGACACAACGGGGCAAGGCTCAACCGGTCGCGTTCAAAACGCATCGTCCACTTCCCCTCTGCCCGCCCAACTTGCACAGGCAGGCCCGTTTTCTCGCCCAGCGCCTCTGCAATGCGGGTTAGTCCTGTCCAAATCCGCTTTCCCGATGGCAGCAGCCGGAAAGACACATCCATCAGGCCGGCTTCATCCCCCCAGCGCTTGAGGCCCTTGCGGAAACCCGCCCGCCCCACGCGCAGCGCCAACCCTTGCGCCGCGGCCTGCCCGTATTCCTTTTCCATCATCTCATGAACGTGCAACAGCTCGCGGTGAAGGCCGGGCTCGGCCTCGTGTTTCACGCGTGCTTGCGCCTGTTCAAACAGCCCGCGGGCCTCATCCAGCCCCAAAATCTCTTCGGCGCCCTCCAGTACGACGGCGCGGAATTCTTCAACCAGGTTGGCAGGGTTTGGGGATGAGGTCATGGCTGTGGCGTTTGTGGCTGCTGTGTGGGCAATGGCTGTGGCTGCGCTTGCGGCTGAGGCACGGGCTGGGGCAGTGGCGCATCCAGGAAGTCTTTGAGTTTTGGCATGAAATCCTTGGGCTCGTCCATCATGATGAAATGCCCGGCTTTGGGGAACCGCTCAATGCGGGCGTGAGGCACCCCCGCCAGCAGCGGCTGCCACTGCTTGGGGTGAACAATGTTATCTCGATCGCCGTACATGCCCATCACGGGCACCTGGATTTGATTTAAATTAGGGCGCAAATCGGTGCGCCGCAGCGTGGCAATACTGATCAAGAACGATTTCAACGTCAACTTGGTCAGATCGCTGTCCATCATCGCCGGAAAGCGCGGATCGCTGCATATAAAAGGAGAAGCCACGCGCATGGCGGCTCGGAAAATGCCAAAAGCCCTGAACAACAGCCAGGCAATGGGGCGAGTGCCCGCGAATTTGAGCGGCAAAGCCAGCGAAGATCCGGCGATCGGCGACCCAATCACCGTCACCTTGGAAACCCGCTCGGGATACTTCATGGCCACCGACAGGCTCACCGTGCCGCCCATGCTGTGCCCGACCAACGGCGCCTTGAAGATGCCCAGCTTATCCATAAACTGGTCTACCATGCTGATGTAGTCCGAAACCATAAAGGTCTCGATTTTCCTGCCCGATTCACCAAAACCCCAGAAATCCATCGCATAGGCGCGGTAATATTGGCCAAGGAAGGTCATGGTCTCTTGCCATAAACCCCACGATCCAAGCCACCCGTGTAAGAGGATGACCGGCCGCCCCCGCCCATAAACTTCGTAGTGGACAATGCCTTGATCGGTCGTGATCGAGGACAACTTATAGAATGGAGCCAGCGATTTAAGACTGGCCTTCCTCCATTTCAGCAAGAATCGAATACAACAATTCCAAAAGAACGGTCTTTACACTATCTCGTTTTTGCGCAACGCATGGCATAAACTTTACTTTCGGATCGAGCCGCAGCGCCACCCGCATATCTTCCAGGTCCCAGGCGTCCGGCATATCCTGCTTGTTCGCAGCCACCACATAGGGCGTGGGAGCGTAAGCGCGGAAGGTCTGCAAAATGCCCCGCGCCTCACGGAAGGTCTCCGGCCGAGTGCTGTCCACCATCACAATAAAGCCCAACATGCCCTCGGACAGAATCTCCCACATGAAATCGAAGCGTTTCTGTCCGGGCGTGCCAAACAGATACAGCACCAGGTCATCATCCACCGTGATGCGGCCAAAGTCCATCGCCACGGTGGTGGTCTCTTTCACCTTCTCGGCCTCCGAACTGATCTTTCGCTCGGTTGCCACCACGTCGATCTCGCTCACCGACCGGATGAACGCCGTCTTGCCTGCGTTGAAAGGTCCTGTGACTACCATTTTTACTGTTTGCATAAGAATTCCTTCCTCTTTATCGCAGGTTTACAACGAGCGAATCCGGCCAATTAACTTGTTGACCAATGACTTTTGTTCGTCTTTGTTCTGAGTCGGGAACTGCCGCCCCGGCTGCGCCACGGGGACCCCCTCAGCTCGCACCAATTCCACCAGTCCAGCCTGAAGCAGGCTGTAGATGACCCGGCGAATTTCCAAATCGTTCATCTTGGCTGCCCGAGCAATCATGCGGATCGAGTTCTTCGGGCTCACATACGACACAACCCGCCACTCCTCCACGCTCAAGTTCACGCTGCGCAGATTGGTGCCGGGGCGTTCGGTAAACTTCATGGCCATGTCCAGGCTGGGGATTTCCTCTTGCAACTGCTCCCACTCACGCAGTTGCCGCGAGCCTTCGATGATCAGGTTTTCCAGATCCACCCGCACGGTGATCTTGCCATCCGGCGGGTAAATATCCTGTTCAAACTTGAAGAACCCCTCCACCCAGGTGAACAGCCGCCGCACAATCTCGGTAAAGTGCACCTGCAAGCTGTTCAAGATATCATCTTGCGATAAATACCCGGCGTTGATCAACAGCAGCCCCAATTCCTTATCGCTCATCTGGCTGGTGCGCTGCTTCAACAACTGGTATTGGCTTTGTGATATCTTGCGGGTCGTATGCAAAATGGAAGCCAGGCTGCCATCGTCCTGTCCCAGTTGAGCATACGCAAGTTTTCCCTGGCGAAACGTTATTTTTGCTGTTTCCCCCGGGCCCTCGATGACCAACAGCCCGCTCTTCTGGGCCAAGTTGATCAAATTCAATAGCTGTGTAATTGTGAAATCGCGAAGATTACCTTTTAACGCCATTCTGGCCTCAATTTAAAATCGGAGGGCTTCTTTGGAGATTATACCTGTAAGAAAAATTAGCGTCAATCGGACAAACCTTACAACTTCCATGCAAATAGCTTTGCGTCCCTCCTTTCCCCTTCTGGCTGAGAGGTTACCACTTCTGGTACAATACGCCCTATGGAAAAAAAGCCTACCCCCCGCCGGGCCGGCGCAGTTTTGTTGGGCATCCTGGCCCTCCTCCTGCTCGCCCTGCTGGTCTACCAAATCCCCCCCGTTCGCGCTCGCCTCAATTGGCGCGCCGAACTGGCCTCTGCCTACGTGCGCGGTGTGTTTGATCCCGTCGAACCGCTGCCCACGCCCCGCGTGGTTGTTCAGTCTTTGCAGACTGAAACCCCCGCAGCCACCGCCACCCCCTCGCCCACCCCCCAGCCCACCGCGGCGCTGCCTTCGCCCACCCCCACCATCACCCTCACCCCCACCGCCATCCCCAACGTCGTCACCCTCACCCCGTCTGAGTACGAGAAGCAGACTGCCAACAACTGCGGCCCCGCCACCCTGGCCCTGCACCTGCGCATGTTCGGCTGGTCGGGCAACCAGGCGGATATCGACAAGATTATCCGGCCCAACGAACAAGACAAAAACGTCAACATCGACGAGTTGCAATACTTTGTCCGCACGCATACCGGCTGGCTGAACGCCGAATACCGCGTGAATGGCAGCACCGAAATGCTCAAACGCTTCATCGCCGCCGGCATCCCGGTGATGATCGAAGAATCCATCAACCTCGCTGGTTCCTATGCCGGTGATGACGGCTGGTCGGGCCATTACTTGCTCGTCACCGGCTACAATGACGACTTGCAATATTTCAATGCGCAGGACTCCTACTTGGGCCCGGATCGCCACATCCCATACCAGGATTTGGACCGCAGTTGGCAGAGCTTCAACCGCGTTTATATGGTCCTCTACACGCCCGATCAAACCGACGCGGTCAAGAGCATCATTGGCGAAGATTGGGATGTGGACACCAACCGCCGCAAAGCTCTCGAAGTCGCCAAATCGGAAACAGAGAAAACCCCCTCAAACAAGTACGCGTGGTTCAACCTGGGCACCAATCAGGTGTACTTCGAACGATACAAAGAAGCTGCCGAGTCCTACGACCAGGCCCGCAAACTCGGCCTGCCCAACCGCATGTTGCGTTACCAATTCGGCCCCTTCATTGCCTACTTCCGCACCAACCGCACCGAAGAACTGACCGCCCTGGTCGACTACGCCTTGCGCATCACCGACAACTCCGAAGAAGCCCTGCTCTGGCAAGGTTGGTCCTACTACCGTCAAGGGAAAGACCTCCAGGCATTACAATCCTTTAATGCCGCCCTTGCCCAACGCCCCGGATACCCTGACGCGCTCTACGCGATTGATTTCGTGCAGAATAATTAATCCACCCCCCTCTCGGGAGCAGCCTCATGACACCATCCGATGACAGCCAAATTCCACAAGATGCCGGCGCGCAATCTCCCAATCCCAATGGGATCTTAGCCTTCCAGACGCTCGGCGATTACCTGAAAGAAGATGAATGGTTCCCACGGCGCATGGAAGGCAAATACGCCTTCTCCATGGGCTTCACCGGTCGCAACGGAGACCTGCGCTGTTACGCCATCATCCACCCCGACCTGGAAGAATTCCTCTTCTACGCCGTCGCCCCCATCAAAGTGCCCGAGGATGTGCGCTCGGCTGCCTCCGAGTTCATCACCCGCGCCAATTACGGAATGCGCATCGGCAACCTCGAGTTGGATTATTCCGACGGCGAGGTGCGCTATAAAAGCAGCCTGAACTTTGAGGATGAACCGCTGACCCCCGGGATGATCCGCAACACCATCTACCCCAGTGTGCACACCCTCGATCGCTACCTGCCCGGTCTCCTGCGGGTCAGCTTTGGCGGCGCTACCCCCCTCGAAGCCATTGAGGAAATTGAAGGTCCTGCCGCCCCTTCGGGCGATGGAGAAGATGAGTGACCCTCGACCTGAGCCGCATCAAAGCCCTCTGCTTCGACGTCGACGGCACCCTCAGCGATACCGACGATCTGTGGACAGCCAAACTGGCCGGCTGGCTCACGCCGTTCCGCTTTTTGTTCCCCAACCACAACCCCCAACGTTTTGCCCGCTGGGCCATCATGGCCGCCGAATCGCCGGGCAACCTGGCTTATCAGGCGCTCGATTGGGCCCGGCTAGATGATGACCTGGCCCGCCTGTTCAACTGGTATGCCCACCGCCGCCCGCGCCGCGTGCCAGGCAAGTTCGCTATCATCCCCCAGGTGCGCGAGACCCTCCTGGCCCTTCACCCTCGCTACCCCATGTCGGTGGTCAGCGCTCGCGACCAGGCCACAACTCTGGCCTTCCTCGATCACTTTGAACTGCGCGGGCTCTTTCAATGTGTTGCCACCTCACAAACCTGCGAATACACCAAGCCCTACCCCCACCCCATTCTTTGGGCAGCCGAACAGATGGGCGTCCAACCCCATCAAGTGCTCATGATTGGCGACACCACCGTCGACATCCGTGCCGGCCTTGCCGCCGGCGCCCAAACCGTGGGCGTGTTGTGCGGCTTCGGCGACGAGCGCGAATTGCGCCGGGCAGGCGCGCATTGCGTCCTGCCATCCACCGCCCAACTCCCCAAAATCCTCACACCCCCCGTCGAATAACACATCCGGTTCGTAACCTCTCAGCCAGAGCTAGAGCAAGTTCAAACGTAACTGCTCAGAGGGTGGGAAAAGTCCCTGAATTTGAGGTGTGAGTGGGGGTGCTTCGCACCCCCACTCACACCTCAAATTCAGGCCTCCTCTGCCTCTGGCTGAGTAGTTA
>CAZMMI010000020.1:24244-27871 GCA_964567255.1 uncultured Anaerolinea sp. | reverse complement strand
CTGTTCGGAGAAGGGTACGGTCTACAGATTGATCTTATTTTGCGCCGGTACATAGGGTAATCCCAAAAACTCAGGTACAATTCATATAGATAGAAGATTGTTGATAAATCGAATGTTACCAAAATCAGTGCACACCGCCAGTGGAGAGGAGAAAGAGGATGCCAAGCCTCGATGGCATAGTTAAGCAGTTGCCCCCAGACACAAGAGATTCGATCGATTCGGTGTGGAATTCACTTTCAGCCGATGAACGCGCCACTCTGCAATCCCTGGTCAGGGGAATGCCGAACAAACTCGAGCTCATGCGCATGCTCTTGAGAATGGCCAGTTCGCAAATTAAGGCGGCTTTTGGGGATAAACATCGTGTCGCCATCGTAGGTCCAGCCAATGTCGGTAAATCGACTTTATATAACCAGTTGGTTGAGAATAAGCTCGATTCCGCCGCTGTCAGCCCCATCCCGGGGACAACGCGCAAGAACCAGCACGCTGATGCCGGGTTATTCGCCATTGTGGACACCCCTGGCGCTGATGCTGTTGGCGAAGTGGGTGAAAGAGAACGCGACGAGGCTTTTGCTGCTGCCGCCCAGGCCGACTTTCTAATCATCGTATTCGACGCTATCCAGGGCATTAAACAAACCGAGTTGGATTTATATAACAACTTACTCGAACTTAAAAAACCCCATTTGGTTGTGCTGAACAAAATCGATATGGTTAAGCGCCACAAGCGCGAAGTCGTTAACCAGGCTGCTGCTAATCTCAAACTGGATGTTTCTCAGGTGATCCCGCTGGTAGCGAAAACAGGCGAAAACCTGGAACAGGTTCTCACCGCCATTGCCGTCGCTGAGCCAGGTATGATTGCTGCCCTTGGCCGCGCGCTACCCCAATATCGCTCCGCACTGGCGCAACGCACCATTATCAACGCAGCTTCTGCTTCCGTTGTAATTGCGCTCACGCCCCTTCCCTTTGTTGACTTCTTGCCCCTCGCCGCGGCGCAGTCCATCATGGTGTTGGGCATTGCCCGGATTTACAACTACGAAATTACCCTGGCTCGCGCGCGCGAACTGGTAATAACATTTGGGTTGGGTTTCTTAGGTCGTACCCTCTTCTACGAATTAAGCAAACTCGGCGGAGTTCCCGGTTGGATGCTTGGCGCAGCAATCGCTGCTTCTACTACAGCCGTCATGGGGTATGCCGCCACAGTATGGTTTGAAAAAGGCGAGCGTCTCTCCACTGAAACGCTCAGCCAACTTACCAAGAGCATCACCTCTTTTCTCTTACAGCGTTTGCGCTCTTTTGGGAAAAAGAAACCGGACCAGACCACGTTACAAGAGCATATTGCGAAATCATTGGAACAGGCTGGTTCGCTGACCGATATTCCCCCGGAACAAGGGCCTTCACCCATCCCCCCAATAACAACGGATTAGTGCTGTGCCTTCTTTCGCTGCCAATTACCTTCGCAACGCCATCCGACTCATGCGCCGCGACCTGTTACTTGAACCCCTGGTTGCCACGTACTATCTGACCACCCGTTGCAACTTAAATTGCATTTACTGCGAAGACTTCGGCCTATCTCGAAATGAACAGGCCCAGCCTCCACTTAACCTTGAACATGCCCAGCATATTCTTAGAGTCCTGCGCAGTGGCGTTGACCGGCTCATTCTGACTGGCGGTGAGCCGCTCCTCTTTCCTGATATTGTTCAACTCCTTGAGTATGCCTCTCGGACTTTGAAATTCGCCGAACTGACCATGCTTTCCAATGGGCTTCTATTGAAAGACCGCGAACAAATCTTGCCCTATTTGGACAGGCTGGTCATCAGCCTTGACTCACCCGATCCAGAATTCTGGCAAGGCATAATCCGTTCGGCGCCGGGCAGTGCTCAAAAAATACTCGAGAACATTCAATGGGCATCGCAGCTTCAGAGCAAACATAACTTCACCCTGATCGTTAACTGTGTCATTTCACCTCAGACCCTGACGGGTGTCCCCACTCTGTTGGATTTTTGCACCGCGCACAACATACTGATCTCCTTCTCTCCCCAATCGATACTCAATTGGCCAGCCTATGATCTGCTGGTGTCGCAGCAATATCGCGAGCTGCTTACCGAAATCCTTCGCCAAAAGCGTCAAGGGGCTCCAGTTCTAGGCAGCGACACTTATTATGCCCTGCTGCAATCCTTCACACCCTACGCCTGTTATCCCACACTGGTGCCGCGTGTTTGGCCAGACGGGAGTTTGATCTACCCGTGCCGTCCCATAGAGAGAGAAGGCGGCAGCCGGGGTGGGCGGCCTGTAAACCTCCTCAACGTTCAAACCTGGAAGGACGCCCTTCAATCCGCCCAAACCATCTATGGCGCTCCCCCGGAAACTTGTAGCAGTTGTTTCCAGCAGTGTTTTGCAGAACCTTCTTTGATGCAAAAATACCCTTTTCAATACCTGGGAGAGTGGCTGCGCTACCCTTCCAGCCGCCGTGGACACCTTCCCACTTTTGCTCCCGGTTAGAAAGGACACACCGTGATCACTCTCTTTGGCGCAACAGGTTATACCGGGCGTTTGATCGCCCACCATCTAGACCAATCCGGCCTCCCCTTTCGAATTTCCGGCCGCTCCGCTGAAAAACTCGCCATTCTTTCGGCTGATTTGAAAACACGTCCTGATTTCATCACCGCAGACGCTGCTCAGCCGGCTACACTTCCGCCACTATTCCGCGAGACAAGAGTATTCATCAACTGTGCTGGACCATTCACAGACCTGGGGGAAAAAGTCATCAGCCAGGCTGCGGTTAACGGCGTTCATTATTTGGATATCACCAACGAATTAGGCTTTGTTTATCGCGCGCAAACATATAGCAAGCTCGCCCAACAAAACCAGGCCGTGCTGATTCCCGCTTGTGGATTTGAGGTTGCCCTGGCCGACTTCGCTGCGGCCCATCTCGCCAGGGTGCTGCCCGGCCCTTACCGGGAGGCCCATGTGACGTATCACCTTCCCGGGAAAGGGTCCAGCGTGGGCACGCGCCGCTCTGCCCTTCGCTCTCTGGCCACATCCTGGATCGTCTACCGTGATGGTCAATGGACAGGCCAGACGCCCGGCAATGCCACTTGCCGTACCCACCTTTCGGCGGGCCAAACCGCAGCGCTCAGCTTCCCCAGCTCCGAATCAATCACATTCCCCGCGCATCTGGACGTGCAAAACGTCTACACTTGGATGACCACATCTTTCGCTGGGCGCATCTTCGCACCGGCCCTCATACCTTTCTTTTCCCGTGTCCTTCGCTCCGTTCTTCGAGATCCCATCCTTAGCCTGGCTTCCATCAGCCCTCCTCCTTCCACAGGATTACGTAGCCTGGATCCGTTTGAAATCAAGGTAACCTTGTGCAATCCACAAGAGTCGCGCGCCGTATCCATCACTGGAAAAGGCGCTTACGATCTGACTGCCCATATCATTGGATTTGCAGCCAAACGCTTGTTGAACGAACCTCAGGAATCTTTTGGCTGCCTGCCCCCGTCTGCTCTTTGCGATCCCAATATTTTCTTTGAAATAGCAGCCGCCTGGGGTGTGTCCGTCGATGAGGTAGCCAGTGACTGATCCGGACGTTGTGATCGTCGGCGCAGGCTTGGCCGGCTTGAGCGCAGC
>CAZMMI010000020.1:17833-24144 GCA_964567255.1 uncultured Anaerolinea sp. | reverse complement strand
ATCCCGGCGCCATTTCATTATCTGAATCTTTTCTTCCGTCCATCCTTCCTGAGTGTATTAGGTATTGCTGACTGGATTTCCCTCTTTCAGGTTTGGTACGGATTGTTGTTTGCCGTGGGTATCGATCCGCTGCGCGAGGACCAACCCCTTCAGGGCATGCGCCTCAGCGACCTTCTCAAAGGTTGGGCGCCTTCCTTGCGAGCTTTTTTCATCGGGCTAACGCGCAGCGGACTGGCCGCCAACCCCGAAGAAATCCCCCTCTCCGGTTACATCGCCTTTCTCCGGTTCTACACCATTCTGCGCCGGGACGCATGGGAGTTTTCCTACATGCCGGCGGATGGCGGAACCAGCCTGGCCGACCCGCTGGCCCAGCGGGTGATTGAGCTTGGCGGCCAGATTCAGCTAGGCACGACTGCGACTCGGTTAACCCAGACTCCCTCTGGTTGGCAGGTTATCGCAGAGGGACACAGCGATACTTTTACCGCCAACCAAATAATCCTCGCGGTAGACTCCCCTGCTGCTCAAAAACTACTTGATGCCAGCCACCTTACCGGCGATCCCGATTTGAATTTCTACTGGCCTCGCGGGCAGGAAAACGCCATCATCCGTGTCTGGTTTGACAACCAGCCTGATCCAGGTGCGGAAGCAGGAATCTTCAGCGGCGATTTCATCCTCGATAACTATTTCTGGCTGGACCGTCTTCAAGATCAATATATCGACTGGCGCCGTGCCACTGGCGGAAGCGCGATTGAAGCCCACATTTACGGCCCGCCATCCCTGCTGGCAGAAAGCGATTCCCTGCTCCTTACGCGTGCCATCGGCGACATCCAAAGTGCCTTCCCCGAACTTCGCAGCCATCGCATTCATCAAGCCATCCAACGCAACCCCGCAACTCACACCCTCTTTGGGGTTGGCCCCTCGCAGAACCACCTGGGCATCCGCACGCCCTGGCCCAACTTGTTTTGCTGCGGTGATTGGGTTCGCCACCCTGTCCCGTGTATGTTTCTAGAGCGAGCGTGCTTGACCGGCACAATCGCAGCAAACGAAATTCTTTCGGAGCGCGGTCTAGACCCCTGGCCGCTGCTAGATTATCTCCCACCTGAGCCGTTTGTCGGTTGGATTGAAAAACTAATGACCAAAGGGCGTCAAAGACGCAACAGGAGCCGTAAGAATGCCTCCACAAGTAATCACCTATCCTGATCCGACCACAACCATCCAGGCAGCCGCGGATTTGTTTCTACGAGAAGCATTACAGGCCATTGCAGATAAAGGCCGCTTCAGCGTCTCCCTTTCAGGCGGCAGCACCCCCCGCGCCCTCTACGAGTTACTAGCTGAGCCGCACTACGCCGCTCAAGTGGATTGGTCGCGGGTAGATTTCTTTTGGGGAGACGAGCGCTGTGTACCTCCTGACCATCCCGACTCGGATTATGGAATGGCTAAGACCGCGCTGCTGGACCGCCTACCTGCTTATGCCAGCCCGCAGATTTATCGCCTTGAAGGCGAACTTCAACCCGAAGTCGCCGCGAACCGGTACGAGAAGGTTCTGCGCAATTACTTTGGCGAAGATCCCATGCACTCATTTGACCTCCTGCTCCTTGGTCTGGGCGAGGATGTTCACACTGCCTCGCTCTTCCCCGGCACTCAGCCCATCCACGAGACCTCTCGCTGGGCTATCGCGCATTACGTTCCCAAGCTATCTGCCTGGCGCTTGACACTTACCCCACCCATTCTAAACCTGGCTCGAACCACTGTGTTTCTGGTCACCGGAGCCGCCAAGCTACCCGCCTTGAAACATTTGTTGTACAGCTCTTACGCACCCGATGAATACCCGGCTCAAATTATCCAGCCAACGAATGAAAGGCTGTTGGTTCTCACAGACCAAACCGTTTAGCGCCGGATCACGGGCAGGTGGTTATAATACCCTGGAGAGAAAGCTATCGCCATCATCGCGGGCGGGCTCTTGCTCTCCTCCCACATCGCGTACAGCGCTTCTCCATCCAACCCACCATATTGCTCCAGAAACTCAATGTATTCCTTTGAGGCCACCTGGTAGTACAGCGTCGCCGTCACCCGCACAGCCTGATCAGGAACCACATATTCGGTGGTATCCCAGTACTGGCCTGTTGGATACGGGTCAGCCATTACTGGACGGAGGCCATCTTGATTGAACGCATCCGCGTCATATCCACGCGGAGGGATCCGGTTGTCCTTGATGAAAGTGTTATTCAACACGAAGAAAAAGGATGAGCCGTCCGTGTCGTTAGGCAGTCCCAGGGTTGCCGCCAACGCATCAGTCATACCCAACTTTGCCTCATAGACCTTAACATCTGGTCCGTCGTCCAAGATTCCGCTCGCAGGGTCGTAAGACCCGGACTCATACACAACATTGCCCGCCTCATCATATGCCTGTAAATGGATCCACATGCGCCTGCCTTCCGGATACCCGGTAGGCAGTTTGTGTCCCGTCAAATTGGTCACGGTCACATTCACCGTCCGCGTTCCCCCAGAGGGCGCTCCCATGCCAACCTCTAGTCTTGCCGCGGTTTTTAAGAAGCTTTCGGTCAACTGCATGTTCGCATTCAAGTAAGCGGCATCTTCCATAGAATTTAAGCGCCACTCGTTCATTTGGAGCAATTCGGGCAGCCAGGTGTTGCTTCCCACCAAGGTATGCTCTGGTAAACAACCTGTTGTCACGCAGTCGCGGAAAATGGGATTGAACGCGTCGTCCGCAGCTTTCCCGGTAGTCTTTGGCATGTGACAATCCTGGCAGGTTTGCGGGTTACTGCCCGTAGCAAACTCGCTCAAGCGCCATTCGTCAAACGTTCGCTCAACCGGGAAGATCTGCCGCTGATCAAACGGCTTGGATGGTTCCCCCGCGGCGATCGGCCAATACTGATTGCCATGGGCAGGGTCCTTTTCCAACAATGGGTTGCTGAGGTTATGGCAGGTCCCGCAAATACGCGCTCGTCCAATTGCTTCCTCATTCGCCCCCAAAAAATCCGTCTGGTAAGCGCTGTGATAACCGAACGTCGCCGCCAGATCAAAGGGGCCGCGCCGGTTATCATTTGGATCGATGATCATCATGGCATTTCCAACCGTCCCGTCCGAAGGAGGCGCCTCGGTCAAGGAGGCTCGAATGAGGCTGTCAATTCCAGATGCCTCATCCCCAGGCGATGCCACCGGGTCAACCATCCGGTGACACGTCAAGCAAGCCACGCCGTTATGGATGTCGGTTGGAGTCAATGCCGAGCCGTCTGCCGGACTGCTGCGCCCCGAAAGCCAGCCCGTGGACGTGTGACAACGCAAACAATACTCACCCGAATTCGGCGCGTATGCATTTGCCACGCTCATTGCCGCCCAGAAAACCGGGTCGCGGCCGGCCTGGCTCATCGCGCTCCCTCGCCAACGGTCATAAATTGCCGCCGTATGGCAGGTATCGCAATCCGTCGATGATTGTAAGGGTTGATTAATTTGATTAGGCTGGGTACCTGGCAAGAAGAAATTACCGATCGTTGACTCCAACACCGCCCGTGGCACGTTGATGTAGGTCGCCAGAGTCAACGGGTTCAGGCCTGGCCCTGTCAGAGTCGCATGGGTAGTGATACTTCCCATCGTCCCCGTAACCGCTGACGCCCGATAGCTGATCACGATACTGGCCCCACCAGACACATTCCCCGACCACTCAATCTGCTTGAGGGTTGCATTGTAAACCGCCGAGCCGCTAGTGGCTGAAAGTGAAGCGTTTTCATAGATCAATTCCGGCTTGAGTGGAACCATCAAGCTCAGACCATTGGCTGCTCCGCCGCTGTTGACCAGCTCGATCGTGAAAGTTACTGCTTCCGATACGTCCGCGGTCGGTATGCTGCGCGAAAAAGTAGAGACGCTCAAATCAGCCCCCGGCCCGGCCACCGATTCCAGCTTTCTTACATGGCCACCATAATAATCAGTGATGTATAACTCTCCGGCCTCATCCTCGCCAAAGGAACTGATATTGATACCGGTATTTTCGAGTTCCAGCACAGGCGTAGTGAACGTCGGCGGTATTCCCTGGTTCTTCGTCATGCTCCAAATTTTGCCACTGCCGAAATCCCCGTAAAAGTATTGACCGTATAAATCAGGGTATTTATTTCCTCGGTAGACAAAGCCACCTGTCACCGAGAAGCCCACGCTGTGAGAATACTCCGCGATGGGAGGAGTCAAAGTCGCCAGGAAAGCTGGATCGTTACATGGTGGCTGAGTATTGTAGATATGGACCCCCTCCATACACCGCCAGCCAAAATTCTTGCCGCTGGATGTGTTACCCGGCAAGTAGCTGATTTCCTCGTAAAGATTTTGCCCCACATCGCCGATAAATAGATCGCCATTCAAACGGTCAAAACTAAAGCGCCAGGGATTGCGCAGCCCCAACGCCCAAATTTCATCCCGTCCAGCCTTGCCCACGTATGGATTTCCCACCGGAATGCTGTACGGGTCTCCGGTGTTTACATCGATTCGCAGCATCTTGCCTAACAGCACCTCGATATTCTGCGCATTATTATTCGGGTCTCCCCCGCTCCCTCCATCCCCCATTCCAATATACAAATACCCGTCAGCTCCAAACAGGAGCTGTCCGCCGTTGTGATTCTCCTGGGGTTGTGCAATGGTTAGCAAAACCTTCCTGCTGGATAGATCTGCCACATTCGGATTCGCGGACGAGGCCGTGTAACGGGCAATGACAGTATTCATCGGCGAGCTTTTGTCATTATAGTTGACGTAAAAATACTTATTGGAGGAGTAGTTAGGGTGAAAAGCAACCCCCAAGAAACCGCACTCGCTGCATGCGGAATTCGTGATGGCCGAAATATCTAGCATAGGTGTTGGCAAAAGCGCCCCGTTTTGCACTACCCGCAGCCTGCCAGGCTTTTCCACGACAAATATCCGCCCCGACCCGTCACCGGCATGAATCACCTGTACCGGTCGAGTTAACCCACTGACGAGAATATTATCGACCAGGATTCTTTCTGCTGCTTGTGCCTTCGCCCGGACAGAAAATCCCAGCACAATCGCTATGGCCAGGAGGAAAATAGTTATTTTCTTCATCGTGATCCTCTTCTAAAGGGGATTAACAATTCCGATATAACTATACTTTATTTATATAATTTGTTCAACTTGCCGGCTATCCAAGAACAGAAGCAGTAAAATCCGCGACAGGGTGAGGATGCCACGAAGGCACGCCTTCACCTTGTCGCGGCGCCTATCGCGTTATAGCCGCAGACCGAACTTACTCAGACTGCCGAGGAACCATATAAGCCCGGTAAGCCTCACCCACCGGTGTCAACCGGTTAAGTTCCAAGTCCGCCAGGTCGGAAGCAGGATAAAGAGGGTCCGATAGGCTAAACCAGGCCCAGCGTTGTACCAGGCGATACTCATCGTCCGGGTAACCGCTGATCGGGTCATTCGCTTCATCCAACCAGGCACAGGCTTGCAGCAAATACTGAGCGATAAACTCTTGCGAATAACCTTCCTGATCCGAAAGTAATATCCCAAATTCAGTCACAGCCAGAGGCGTATTTTGATAACCATTCGCCATCATCCACTGCCGAAAATTCTCAATTTGCGCTCCAAACAAATCCAGGCTGCCGTGGTCGGCAAGCTCCCGAGTTAACCCCGGCTTAGAGTCCATCCCCACCGGAAGACCCGCTCCCCACGCGCCCTCACTTTCATTGAGCACATAAGCATGGACAGTCCACCAATCAGCAGGAAGTCGCTCTCCGTAAAATTCTTGATATGCGTCCAATACCACATCCAGGTAGGCCATCCGCGATGGCGATGGTTGTGTCACCCCACCCACGGCGACCAGGGCAGTCGGATCGGCTTCTTTAATCAACCCATACACTTCGTGAAAAATTTCTGCATAACGCACAGCTTCTACGGCATCCTGCGCTGCATTATCCGGCTCGTTTCCGATCACCCACACCTGTCCGCGATTCTTTTTCACCAACCGGGTTAACTCTTTCACACCTGGACGAAAACCTTCCGGCGACACGCGCACCATTTGCCAGCGCTCCAGTCCGCTGTTCCGATCTGTGGACACTGACCAGTCCAGGTACCATTCAGCCCCCAGCCGTTCTCCCCACAATCGGATGTCGGCAGCGCTCGAAATACCAATGCCGGCTCTTGCGGGAGACTGCACCTCAGGCTCGCACCCTGGCAGGAAAAACAGGAACAAGATGATCAGAAAAGCACCTAACCTATTCTTTTTTGACATGTCACTTCCCAGAGAGTATGATTGAACCGGTAACAACCATTCCATAAAAGGCAACCGCCATACA
>CAZMMI010000020.1:15966-17733 GCA_964567255.1 uncultured Anaerolinea sp. | reverse complement strand
CGTATCCCGGACAATACCGGTAACCGTGTCGAGGACCAGCCCATCGTTCCAAGCGGCCCTGCAGCATTTTTCAGTACATTACCTGTCCGTGAAATTCTGATAGCACTCCACGCCGCCGGCATACCTGCCGAGCTCTCGCTCTCTGCCGGAGCCTATCTGTGCAACCAGGTGTTCTATTCGCTCATGCATACCCTCTCTTCGCAATCCCTCGCTTTGCCCGCTGGTTTCATCCACCTGCCCTCCTTGCCCGCTCAAGTCCCGCTGCGCGACCGTCCCTGCCCGTCGATGGCATTGGAAACCTCACTCCAGGCCGTTCGAATTGCAATCCAAACCACTGCCTCAACGCTTGGTTAGCGTGGAAGATGTAAAATAGAGTTATGAACAACAAGCTTTTGGACTGGTTCACAGCCCATGCCAGTTTGAAGAATATCGTATTCGCCATGATGGCAGTCATCCCTTTCAACGCCCTGATCTTTCCGCTGCTCATGCGGCAAATCACTGCCCATTCAGGAAGCACCGGAATGCTGGACGTGACCCTTGGCTATCTTCCTCAATCCGCCCTGCAGGCTATTGAAGCGTACGGGGCATCCGGGCGCACCTGGTACTTGATCACCCAATGGACTGCTGATCTTCTCTTCCCAATTGCATACACATTCCTCTTCTCATTGCTACTGGCTTCTCTCTACCGCCGCGCCTTTTTACCCGACAGTCCTTTCCAAAACTTGCGTTGGGCGCCAATCGGGATGATGGGTTTCGACTACCTGGAAAACATAACCATCAGCCTGCTGTTAATTTCTTTTCCGAACTCCCCTGTGATCCTCGCAGTGATCGCCTCCATTGCATCCATGCTCAAGTGGGTGCTGGCAGCTACCGCCGGAATTGCATTGCTTGCCGGCCTGGCCGCCCTGATCCGTAACTTAATCCCGCGATCCGAACATAAAGGAGAATGATATGCCAATCCTTCGCTGGGGTCTGCTTTCAACCGCGCACATCAATCGCAAAATCATCCCCGCCATTCTCGCCGCCCGCCGTTCAAAGCTGGTGGCTGTTTCGAGCCGAAGTGAGCTTAAATCCAGTCAATATGCTGCCGAATGGAACATTCCCCTCTCTTTTGGCAGTTACGAAGCGATGCTGGCGTCTCCAGATATCGACGCTGTCTATATCAGCCTTCCAAACCACCTACACGCTGAATGGACGATCAAGGCACTGCAGGCCGGTAAACACGTCCTTTGTGAAAAGCCCCTGGCCCTTACTCTTGAGGAAGTAGACCAGATGACAGCCGCTTCGCAGGCATCGGGTAGAGTGCTATCCGAAGCGTTCATGTACCGCTTCAACCCCCAAACCAAGGTGATCGGCGATTGGGTTCACTCTGGTCGCATAGGCGAGCTGCGCCAAATCCACGGTTGGTTCTCTTTCCTGCTCACCGACACACACAATGTTCGCCTGGTTCCTGAATGGGGCGGTGGCAGCATTTGGGATATTGGGGTTTATCCCATCAGTTACGCCCAATTCCTCACCGGCAGCGCGCCCGATTGGGTAGCCGGCAGGCAAACCCTCGGGCCAACCGGCATCGATATGACCTTCTCGGGCACCCTGCATTATCCAAAGGACGTGGTCGCCCAAATCCACTCCTCCTTTGCACTGCCCCACTCAACCGTGATGCAGATTTTTGGAAGCGCTGGCTCTCTCACCATCGATTACCCCTTTACCGGCATGGATCTTCACCCACGCTTCAAGTTTACTGATCCCAACGGCAAAGAACACACG
>CAZMMI010000020.1:0-15866 GCA_964567255.1 uncultured Anaerolinea sp. | reverse complement strand
CTATGCCTGCCTGGACAAAGGAAGGATTGCGCCCGTTCGTGCAAGTTTCTGAGCCCCAACCCGGCGTAATGGCTTTTATTTCACGGTTTGAATGGATCACCAGGGTTATGGTAGACGCCGAAGCCTGCCGCAGGCTCGCGTTCGAAAATGTGCAAATCGCCAGCGAAGAAGGCATCGATTATTTTGAACTACGCTTCAGCCCCTGGTTCATGGCTGAAACCCACCATCTCAATCCCATTGATGTCGTTTCAGCGGTCGTAGAAGGCGTTCAGGCAGGCTCTCAGGCCTTTCATTTGCCCGTCAAGCTCATAGGGATCCTCAGCCGGACCTACGGGCCTGAGATATGCCAAAGAGAGCTGGACGCACTCCTCACGCAGCGCGACGCCATCACCGCCCTTGACCTCGCCGGAGACGAAGCTCATTTTCCGGGCGCACTGTTTGTCAACCACTTTCGCCAGGCAAGGGACGCCGGCTGGAAGGTCACCGTCCACGCAGGCGAATCCGATGGTCCCGCCAGTATCCGTCAGGCTATCCGTGAATTAGGCGCATCGCGTATCGGCCACGCCGTTCAAGCCTTGCAAGATCCAGATGTGATCGAAGAAATGGCACAAAAATCTATTGCCATAGAATGCAACCTGACCAGTAACGTGCAGACAAGCACTGTCCCGGATTTTCCCCTTCACCCGCTTAAATCTTTCCTGGAGCACGGTTTGCTGGCAACCATCAACTCCGACGATCCGACCATCAGCGCAATCGACCTGCGGCACGAATACGAAGTAGCCGCTCCTGCTGCCGGCCTGACGCAAGCAGAAATCCGCCAGGCCCAATTCAATGCCCTACAGGCCGCCTTCCTGAGCACCTCCGAGCGTGAAAATCTGTTGCAGCGTGCCGCCAGACGCGGCTCAACCAACCCTGCCTCATGACCAACAACCCTGCCGCCGGTCCTTCACTTCAAACCCTCGACGGAACTTTGGAACGAATCACCTTTCAAAGCGAGGACACCGGTTACACCGTGGCTCGGCTGTCTGCCAAAGGTCACCCCCAGGAAATCACCGTGGTTGGCCCTATGAGTGGAATCAACGTCGGCGAATCCGTCCATTTGTTGGGCCGTTGGACCAATCATCCTCAGTATGGGCGGCAATTTGAGGTGACCACCTTTTCAGTAGCGTATCCCGCGACGATCACGGGAATTCAGAAGTACCTTGGCAGTGGTTTGGTCAAGGGGGTTGGACCGGTCACCGCGGAACGCATTGTGGGGCATTTTGGGCTTGAAACCTTGGATGTCATCGAATCGTCGCCGCATCGCTTACGCGAGGTTGCCGGGATTGGCGACCGCAAAGCCGGAATGATCAGCGCAGCATGGGAGGAGCAAAAGCAAATCAAAGAGATCATGATCTTCCTGCAAGGCCACGGCGTCAGCACTGGTTTGGCAGTGAAGATTTTTAAGCAGTACGGCCCCCAGTCTATTTCCACGGTCAAGAACTCCCCCTATCGTTTAGCTAAAGACATCTACGGTATTGGCTTTAAAACTGCTGACAAGATTGCCCGCCAGATGGGTGTCCCAGTAGATTCGCCCGACCGATTACGAGCTGGTCTGGTCTACACCCTCGGCAAGCTTTCCGATGAAGGCCATTGTTTCGCCTATCGTACCCAACTCACTGCGACCGCCGCGAAACTACTGGAGGTCTCAGCCAAGAATTGCGACGATCAGGTTGATCAGCAAATTCGCGAGGGCGAATTGATTGCAGAGGACGAGGCGGTTTACCTGCCGCCATTTATGTACGCAGAACAAGGGACTGCCAGCCGTCTTCGACGCATTCAGGCTTCTGAAAGAGATCGCCTGGCTGTCTTCCGCCGCATGGATTGGCAAGCGGCCTTCGCCCTCCTCGACCGCCAGGGATCGATTCAGATGACCGAGCAGCAGAAATCGGCTCTCAAAATGGCCCTCACCGAAAAAGTATCCGTGCTAACCGGCGGTCCCGGAACCGGCAAGAGTACGATCACGGCGGGGATCATTCGCTTACTACAAATGAGATCGGCAAGTGTCCTGCTCTGCGCCCCCACCGGTCGCGCGGCCAAGCGCCTGACCGAAGCAACTGGCATCGAAGCGAAAACAATCCACCGCCTGTTGGAATTCAAGCCCACCGAAAAATCTCAATTTGCGCGTGACCAGGCCAACCCACTCAACGCCGACCTGATCATCGTGGACGAAGCCTCCATGATCGACTTGCTCCTGATGAACCATCTGTTGGACGCAATTGAAGTCGGAAGCCATCTGCTTTTGGTTGGTGACGTCGACCAGCTTCCTTCGGTCGGCCCAGGCAATGTACTGCGCGACATTATCGCCAGCCAGGTCTTCCCCGTGACCCGCCTGGAAACCATCTTCCGTCAGTCGGATGATAGCTTCATCATCGTCAACGCCCACCGTATCAACGCTGGCGAAGTCCCCATGTTCGAAAAGAATTCGCGCGATTTCTTCTTGTTTGCCGAAAAAGATGCCGACAAAGCCTCCGATTGGGTTGTCGACCTCGTTTCCCAACGCATTCCCACAAAGTTCGGTTTTTCATCCGCTGATGAAATTCAAGTCCTTTGCCCCATGCACCGCGGATCTGTGGGAGTCAGCGAATTGAATCAGCGCCTCCAGATTGCTCTCAACCCGCCGGCGCCCGGAAAATCGGAAATTCGGCACGGACATCGGGTATTCCGGGTCGGCGATCGCGTCATGCAAATTATCAACAACTATGACCACCAGGTTTTCAACGGCGATTTGGGTCGCCTTACACGTCTCGACATAGAAGAAAGTGTCGCCCAAGTTGAATTCGATGACCGGACAATCGATTATGAGTTTGCTGAAATGGATCAACTGGTGCACGCCTACGCAATTAGCATCCACAAGTCCCAAGGCTCCGAGTTTCCAGTGGTGGTCATTCCTATTCTCAATCAACATTACTTAATGCTTCAGCGCAACTTGCTTTACACAGCCGTTACCCGCGCCCGGAAACTGGTTGTGCTGGTTGGCAGCCGCCAGGCCATTGGCATCGCTGTAAACAATAACCGCATCTCCCAGCGCAACACGCGCTTATGTGAACGGTTAATCAACTACGTCGCGCCACCAGCCACCCAAGGCTTATACGCAGTCTGATGGGGTTCTCACACAAAATTAAAATCTATGAACATCCTTCTACCCATTCTTGGCGCTTTATTATTCGTCCTGCTGGCAGCGGGCTTCTATTTTTTCCGCGTCGCCTACTACCCCAAGGTGTTATCCGTTCAACGTACCTGGGATCTGCCTATCGAGCATGGTCATTTTGACCCAGATGACTACAAATCCTGGGATCGCGAGGTTGTCACCATCCCCTCTCGATTTGGCTACACGCTGTATGGCGAATATTACCCGCTCCCCGGAGCCAATAAAACGGTCGTCTTGAGCCACGGTATCACCAACAGTATCTATGGGCAGGTTAAGTACATGCCCATCTTTCGCCGCCTGGGATACAACCTCCTTGCTTATGATCACCGCTTTCATGGACGCAGCGGTGGATCGAGCTGTACTTTTGGTTACTATGAAAAACACGACCTCAAAACTGTCGTCGACTACGCTTTCTCCAGACTCCCTGCGGGTGGCAAGGTCGGCACTCAAGGCGAATCGTTGGGCGCCGGGGTCACACTTCAACACGCTGCCATCGATCACCGCATTGCGTTCGCTATCCCCGATTGCCCTTACTCCGATCTTCATGCACTCTTTACCTTGCGCGGACGGTTAGATTATCACATCCCACCTTTTCCGCTGCTGAACCTCTCCAACCTATTCAGCCGCATCCTCCTCGGTTTCACTACCCACCAAGTTTCGCCGTTGAAAGATGCTCCCTCAATTAAAGCCCCGGTCCTTCTGATCCACGGGCTGGATGATACTTACATCCCGCCAAGCATGAGTCAAGACATCTTCGCTGCCCTGCCCGCAGGCCTCGGTCACTTGCATCTCGTCCCTGGCGCGGGGCATGCCGAGGCGCTGGTCACTGATCCGAAGGGATACGAACAGGTGGTTACACAATTCCTGCATAAAGTGGAAAGCACCTGGAAATAAAACAGGGCGCCTTTTTGCATGACGCCCTGCTGATCACAATCAGACTTTCTTTTCCCCTGCCTGGGTCTCAGTAAGAATCCCTGCCAAATTTAGCCGTAAATCCCAGGGACGCTCGTTCGTGAAGTCCTTTCCCGGCTGATACACTTCAGTTGTCTCCGCCTTTCCATGCGTCATGGTCAGGTTGAACCAGTGAATCCACCGCCCCATGACATAAGCATTGAGGGTGCGCGTCACTTTCTCACTGGCATCGTTGTTCCAGACAACGATAATATCTCCACCGTGATTGGCGAAGCGCTCCATGCCCGCTCCCAAACAGGTCTCGAGCAAGGCCCGCAGGTGTTGGTCGCCAACCTCCACGCGGTAACGGGCAAATTTCTCGGGTTCCTGCATGAGCTCATCCAGCGCATCCAGCATTTCAGTTTTCGCGCGAGTAGCCATACGCATCGCTTTGATCATCTTCTGTAGCAAATGCTTGCGCGGATCTTCTCGGTAAGCCAGACCTTCCTTCGCGCCCACCACAGCGATCTCCAATGAGTCTGCTGGGGTGATTTCCAAAGTCTCTAGCGTCAGCGTATGTGTCGTAGGATCAAATTTATGATCTGCCGCCACCTTCTTGCCATTCAGGGTAACGACCACGGATTTCGGTTCATGAATCCCGCGGAAATGCAGATCATAGCCGCGTTGCGATGGCGCCTGACTCACGTCCCCCTCGGCTGGCAAGATTTGGAAAACCAATTTCTTGTCTTCCCATTTCTGAGAGAAACGCGTGGTGGCATGTTTCCCATTTAGATAGTAGTTACTATCACCATCGTCTTCATATAACTCAAAAGCACCGTTGGCGCCTGGGAATACAAACACGTCCAACGCGCCCGGATTATCGATTCCGCCCCAACCGGTCTTTTTGCCCATCGGCACAATTGCGCCGGCGCGTGCAAAAACCGGAATCTCGCTTAACTTCCCATAAATTGCGTACCACCCTTCGGGGTAATACACGCCATCATAGAATCCATACCACCCACCTTTGGGCAACCAGACCGCCTTACGCGACAATTGTGTCTGCTCTTCCTTGGGGGCAATGAACGGGGCCACCAACAGCTTATCCCCGTACATATATTGATCCGGACAAGCGTAAGCGGCCTTCTCCTCAGGAAAATCGTAGTACATTGGTAAAATGGGTGGCACCGATTGTTTGTGGAAGCGCCAGGCCATGCTGTACAAGTAGGGAATCAGGGCGTGACGCAGTTGCATCGCATCACGGGTAACCCTGAAGACCTCTTCATCATATCCCCAGGGCCTTCGATCATGGAACTGGTTCTTGGTGCTGTGCAGGCGCAAGATCGGGCTAAACGCTCCAAATTGCACCCAACGAGCAAATTGCTCGCCATCTTCCGTCCCGCCCATATGCCCGCCAATATCGTGACTCCACCAGCCATAATTGACATTGGACGCTGTGGAAGTGAAATACGGTTGGAACGCCAGCGATTCCCAGCAAACCACCGAGTCGCCCGAAAAACCAATCGGGTAGCGGTGATTACCCAGCCCGCCCCATCGAGAAAAGATGAAGGAGCGCTTCTTTCCGCCGCGCCCAAGGTCATAGAAATGCAAATGGTTCAGCCACCACAGCGGGTCCAGACCTTGGATTTTGGAGCGCGTTCCCTGTTGCCAGTCCATCCACCAAAAATCAACGCCTTGATCCTCTTGTGGATGGTGAAGCACATCAAAATAAGCATTCGCAAACTCAGGGTTTGCTATGTCAAATTCAACAGGCTGCTTGCTCTCCGGATCAACACCCATTCGTCTGGCCATTTCAGGATACTGTTCCTCATGAGGATGGATTCCATCCGCCGGGTGCAAATTCATCGTAACGCGCAGCCCCTGCTGGTGCAGCCAATTAAACTGCGCCTGAGGGTCTGGGAAGAGTTCCCTATTCCAGGTGTACCCCGTCCAGCCGCTGGAAGTGTTCCCTGTTTTGGTGATATGCCAGTCCATATCGATGATGCACACACTCAAGGGCACCTCGTGCGCCCTGAAATCTTTCATTAAGGCAGTCAGCGTATCTTGGGTGTATTCCCAATAACGGCTCCACCAGTTTCCCAGCACCCACCGCGGAATCATCGCCACAGGCCCGGTAATCTGGCTGTATTCTTTCAAGCACCCCAGGTAATCATGACCAAAACCCAGGAAGTACAAATCCAGATTTCCTTCGGGAGCATTCCGCGGAATGAGCCAGCAATCTTGATTGAACACTAAAGAGGCAGAATCATCTACCAGGCTCCATCCGTCTCTTGAAATTAAGCCGGTCTCAATCGGGATCGGCCCGCGGGCGCCATCTACGGTTCTCCCTGTGCCCCCCAAGTTACCGACAGCCAGGTCACCGTAATGCCAGGTTGTTTCCAACACCTTCACTTCAACCGACAACGTGTCCGGCGAAAACACGCCACCTTTATAAACCAGCTTAAGGTACTCGTTCTCAAGGACTGCGCCGCCTTCTTCGCCGATATGCTTCTGATACGCCACCTTGGGCTGGTCGCGATACCAAAAAGCCTGGCTGGCTCGCTGCTCGAACTGCCCGGACTCGCTGTATTCCATTCGGATAATCCTGGGCGTCAGCCAGCTAAACCGTGCTTTTCCCACCTGAACTACTGCGCTTTTTATTGCCTGCGGGCGCATTTCGATCTTAAAATGGGCTGGAATATTGGTCATAATGAATTTTCTCCTTTGAGATTCCGCTCAATTGACTACGCTGTCGGTTTCGTTGAAAAGATGACATCCCACAAGGGCGAACTAACCCCATAGCGGGCATCGGGAGTTTTATAGTGGTGTTGCATATGATAGCGCTTCAGCGCTTTCCAAATCCCATTGCGCATCGCAAAGTGGTGAGTCGCATAGTGGATCAGGTCATAACACAAATATCCGACGATGAAACCAGACATTACGGGCCAAAGCCAATGAGTCAAGCCAAGCAACAACACGAAAATGCTGTACATAATTCCATACATCACCAACGCCAAAGGAATACTCACCACAGGGGGCATCACTAGACGAGTTTTGCACTGTGGTTGGTGATGATGTATCCCGTGGAACAAGTAAAAGATTTTTTGGGCCCGCTCACTTTTCGCCTGGTAATGGAATAAGAAGCGGTGCAACATATACTCCGCGAATGTCCATAAAAAGAGACCAACCAGGAAGGCAGCCGGCATGTAAATCCACCCCAACCCTCGCCTGGCAAATATCTCTAGCAACATGAATCCAACGGCTACCGGAACCCAAATGACAATCACCGCGATCGGGCTGATGTGGGTGAAAAATTCCATAAAATCTGACTTAAACAAGCGAATGGGGGTTTCGCTGTGATCAATAGGGTAATGAGAAGCCATGCCGGTCTCCTTATGAGGTTTACAAAATCTGGAGGTAACTGATCAGAGGGTGGGAAAAGTCCCTGGAATTGAGGTGTGAGTGGGGTACGAAGCACCCCACTCACACCTCAATTCCAGGCTTCTTCTGCCTCTGGCTGAGCAGTTACGTCTGGAGGTGTAAAATGAGTATAAACAGGATGTTTACTCAACGCAAGTCGATTCCATCTGCCGGATGTCACCAAATCCCTGAAAATTGTCCTATTCCGAACTGTCCATACAGAAACACGACCACTGCCAGCAATCCCGTGCCCCAAGCCATCAAAATCCAATCCCGTGTGCGAAATTTAATCTCGTGGTAGTTCGAACGCTTTGGCGTTACAGAAAAAGCCTTTGAATACAAGGCGATTTCTAGCTGCTGTGATTTCATCAAAGCCGACAATATTAACGGCACAGCCGTTCCAGCGTAGATCCTTGCTCGCTTCAACAGATTCATCTTCTCGACAGCCAGGCCGCGCAACCGTTGCGCGTCGATGATGCCCTGCGCTTCAGAAAACAATAAAGGAAAGAACCGGATGGTTGAGGACAGGATGAAAGCTACCACATACGGCACCCGCATTTGAATTAACCCCGCCAGCATTTCATCCACATCGGTTGTCAACACTACCAATGGCAAAACCAGCAGCAATGTCAATGATTTAAGAGCTACATTCACCCCGTAGAGGAGACCTTCTAGCGTGGCGCCCCTTCCACCGATGATTGCCCAATCCGCCGGAAACCGGTACAGCCAGGTCAGTTCTTCCCCATCCATCAATCTTTGAACTTGCACAATATTGAACAATCCATGCATCAACACCAGAAAAACAGCAAGAGGCAGCATAAACCCCAGCACCATCGTTAAATACCTGCCCGATATCTTTGCTGCCAGCGCCAAGACCAAAACCATAACAAACAGTCCGAGTTGGAGAAGCGGTGCGTTCCACAAGAGGCAGATGATCATGATGACCGCCATCCAAACGAGCTTGGTGCGGAAATCAAGTTCCCGGATGAACGAGGGTTGAACCATTCGATCCATGAAAGACATTTCACTCTCTCCCGGATTCCGGCGGAATTAAACGGCTGGCCAATTCGCCCGTCATGATTGGACAATCCTGTCCTTCAATCTTCCTGTTCACCGCCTCCACCAGCAGCACCGTTTCGGGTGGCTCTAACCCCAATTTTCGCAAGGTCCCTGCCGCAGCAAGCACATCGCGCAGCGAACCATCCATCGCTACAGCCCCTCCACTCAAAACAACCATCCGCTGGGCATATTCCCGCATTAAGTGCAGATGGTGGGTGATTACTATGACTGTTTTCCCTGATCGGTGCAGACTCTTCGTCAAATCCAGAATTTTTTTTGCCCCCGCATAATCTTGCCCAACCGTTGGCTCATCAAATACAATGACCTCAGGTTGCAGCGCCAGCACTGCAGCAATTACCACCTTGGCCCGGTCTCCTTTGGGTAGTGAAAATGGGTGTCGGTCAATCGCTTCCTGCAAGCCAACCTGCTCTAATCCCAACTTCACGCGTCGATCAATCTCGCTCTCGCCCATTCCAAGGTATCGTAGCGCAAACGCGACCTCTTTTCCCACTAAATCGGTAAAGATTTGTGTATCCGGGTTCTGGCCAACATAGCCAATTCTTCTGGCAAGTGAGCTTACCGGGACAGACCCGATATCTTCTCCGGCAACCAGCACATTACCTGTCTGCGCTCGCGCCAGGTTTAACAGCACTTTTACCAGGGTAGTTTTTCCGGCTCCGTTCCTCCCAGCCAACAGAACATACTCCCCCTTTCTGATTTGCAGATTCAACCCCTTCAACGCTTGCGTGCCATCTGGGTAGCGGAAGCTCACCTGACGAAGATCGATCCAGGGTTCCACATCAAGGGATGTTCTCATTTCGGGAGGACGAGACGAAAAAACCGCATCACCTAGACGCCACCCCTGCAAAGCTCTCCGTCCATCGAACACAGTGATCGGCAATGGTTCAGTAAATTGGCCTCGTTCACTCAATTGTCGAAACACTTCCATCGTCTCCGGCAGGCGCAGCCCCGCACCGGCGAGCAATTCGTCCCGCCCAAAGACCTCTTGCGGTGTTCCCTGTGTTACTAGATTCCCCTCGAGTAATAGAAACACCCGGCTGGCCAGTGCAGCTATGTGTTCGACGGCGTGACTCACCATCACAACGGTTACGCCGTAGTTCTGGTTGAGCGTGACCAATGTTTCCAGCACCTCGCGCGCGCCCACGTTGTCCAACTGCGACGTCGGCTCATCCAGCACTAACACCTCAGGTCTTACCGCAATTGCTGCCGCAATTGCCAGGCGTTGCTTTTGCCCGCCCGACAAATCTCCTGGATGTTTCTTTTTTAGCCCCGCCAGGCCAACTGCCTGCAAAGCCCAGGCAACGCGCTCCTCAATTAGATCTCTGGGATACCCCATGTTTTCCAAAGGGAAAGCCACCTCGTTTTCAACCGAGGTGGCAATTAATTGCGTCTCCGGATCTTCAAACACTTCACCCACGAACCGAGCCAGATGGCGAACAGGCGTCTCAATACTATCTTGCCCGGCTATACGGATGTGCCCAAAAAAACGGCCTCCATAGAACTGCGGAACGATCCCGTTAAGCGTTAAACAGAGTGTGGTTTTTCCAGCGCCTGTTGGGCCAATCACGCCGATGAACTCACCTCGCCGGACGGAAAAATCAACATTCTGAAGCGCAAAGCGCTCGCTGTGCGGATATTGGTATGAGACCTTGTCAAACCGGATAATCGTCGTGTCTGTTTCCGACAGGGAGCACCTCTTAGTAAATGGCCTCAGAGGGTCGAACCAACCCAATCTTGCGCATTCCCGTGATAACCCCCATCCCAATGATTGTTCCCGCCATGCAGCGCACCATCATCTCCACCGGGATGATCGGAGCCAGGGTCAGCCAGACCTCGGCAGGCCAGTTTTGAATCCAGTAATAGATCACCGATTGGCAAACGTGACCGATTCCATAGGTTATCCAAATTCCCAAGAACAACCCAGCGGCTAGTTTTCCAACGTTATTGCTACCGATCCATCGAGCAACCAGAAGCCGCGTCGGAAGGATGAACAGCAAAACCGCGGACCAATCTAAAAAAGCTCCCAAAGCAACACTATACACAGGGGCACCGTTCGCCAGGATAGCCGTACCAACATATCCAGCCAAAGAAAGTAAAGAGATGGCAGCAACAAATATCCACCAGCCGCTTCTCTTTCCCTTCGCCCCCATTGTTCCAGCCGCAAAGCTGATCATTGCCGCACCATAAATCGACACAATCCAAACTCGCGCGGTATGTGGCGCCACAATGACACCCACCAGCGTCCCGATGGCAGACGCAATGGCCCCAGCAACCGGACCTAAAACCCAACCGATCAGACTTAATACCGCCTGGCTAAGTGGGAAACTCCCCCCCGCAAAAATAAGCACCGAAAACGGAATAAATGCTAATGCTGTCACCACTGCGGCCAAAATAACAATATACGACAGCGGGGCCCCGTCAATCGCCAGGCCGCCTATCGACAACACCTTGCGCTCTTCACCCACCGGGCCTTGTGGTCTATTTTCCATGCGTTCCTCCAAAAACCGAAAAGTAATGGTCGAAGAAGCGTCCCGGATTCACCTCGACAGCAACCTTATGAGGCGCCGGCTCTTTCGCGGGAAACCATAACGTTCGACCAGGCTCAGACTCATAGTCAGCATTCACCAGTCCGTTTTCAAAACGGCAAATCTCTTCATCAAACAGAGTGGTCGCAGCCAGCGGATCATGAAATGTGATTTCATTTACAGACTGAAACCACACCTCGGCAAAATCCAAAACCGGTCGGAGCAAGGGATGCTGAAAACGCAATCTCACCTCATCCGCCGGCATCTTGACTTGCAAGGTGACATCCAACCCAATCGAGCGGTGTTTGGCCACTGGTGCTCGATATACCATTGCCGTTGCATGGGGGTCCAGCTTAGCGTTCCATTCAGTTCGCGAAGCACCAACGTTCTGCTCCATGAAAACCCCGCACATCATCGTCAGGCTGCCCAAAAGAGCCGGTATTTCTGGATCAACAGCAAATAAAAGCCCAATATTCGTCAACGGTCCAACGGTAAGCAAATCCACCTCGCCAGGATGTTGTCGAATTGTCCTGTGCAAGAACTCTACCGCTTCCCCCCTCGGAAAATCCTTCCGATGAGCCCAACCTTCCAGTGCCGCAGCTTGCGGCGCATGAGGTTGACGCTGTTCCACCAGCATTGGCTGCTCCGCTCCGATATAGATGGGCACATTCTTTCCGGCGATATTGCAGAGAACACTGGCCATCTCTGCGCGTTTAGCGCCTTCGCCGGTCACAGTTGTAATTCCCAACAATTCGCAATCAGGCTGTGCCAGCAAATATGCCAGGCAGACCGCATCGTCGATGTCCGACCCGATATCCGTGTCCAATATCACTTTTCGCGCCATCCCGCACCACCTCCTCAAACCGGATCATTCGGTTCTCTCAGCCCGGATACTGCCTAATTATAAGAGCTTGCTGGCGTTCGGCAAGTGCAGATTGTTTGCTCAATTCCCTTGACTTTTGGGGCTCTAATTCGTAGAATGATGAACGAAAGCAGGGAAGAGAGCGGGCGTCTGACGACCGCCACCGAAGGGGCAAGTCCGTCAGGACGAATCTCTCAGGTAAAAAGGACCCTTCTTTCAGACCACTCTGGAGAGTCGAAAGACACCGACGGGGCAAGCCCTATACAGGGTGAATCTCTCAGGTCCATTACAGAGGGCACGGTATTAATACCGTGCCTTTTATTTTTTGAGCCAAGGTTTTTCAGGAGGCATTGAATGAATATCCCGACCGATCGAAAATATGCACAGACTGACGAATGGGTGAAAGTTGATGGAAACATAGCCACG
Organism: uncultured Anaerolinea sp.; assembly: GCA_964567255.1. Lineage (GTDB taxonomy): Bacteria > Chloroflexota > Anaerolineae > Anaerolineales > Anaerolineaceae > Anaerolinea. Next base: position 3,475 of record CAZMMI010000020.1, on the reverse strand, counting down.
ATTGGTGTATCCGATTATGCGCAAGATGCACTGTCCGACATCGTCTATTTTGAGGCGATTGTCGCTATTGGAGATACTGTTACCGCGGGCCAGCAAATCTGCACGCTAGAATCAGTTAAGGCAGCCGCCGATGTCAACTCATCGGTCTCCGGGACGGTCGTCGCCGTCAACGAAGATCTTGCCAATGCCCCCGAAACCGTGAACCAGGATCCTTACGACAAAGCCTGGATGATCAAAATTGAATTGACCACCCCCGCCGAACTCGAAAAACTTCTCGACGCAGCCGCGTACAGCCAGTACCTGGAATCCAGGAGCCACTAATGTTCGTTCCTTCATCTGCCTCCGACCGGGAGGCGATGCTCAAGGTCGTTGGCCTTCAACGGGTCGCTGACCTCTTTTCGGATGTCCCGGAACAGCATCGCTTTCCTGAATTGAATCTTCCGCCTGCCTTAACCGAAATGGAAGCTGTTGCCAGCTTGAGTGAACTGGCCGCGGCCAATTCATCCACGCAAGATCTCGCTTGCTTCCTCGGTGCTGGCGCGTACAACCACTATATTCCCGCAGTTGTAGACGCAATCATCCAGCGTGGCGAATTCCTTACCGCTTACACGCCCTATCAGCCTGAAGTCTCTCAAGGAACGCTGCAAGCCATCTTTGAATATCAGACGATGATCGCCAATCTGACGGGCATGGATGTGAGCAATGCGTCTCACTACGATGGGGCAACTGCCGCCGCCGAAGCCGTGGTGATGGCCTACCATCACTTCCGGGGTAAGCGAGGGAAAGTGCTGGTCTCGCCGGCCCTCAACCCTCAATACCGCCAGGTAATTCGCACCTATACACAAGGGTACGAAAACTTCACGGTGGAGGGCGATGTCCCGGAAATCGATCCCCTTTCAGAACCGGCATCTCTGGCTGGCCAGATCGATGTCAATACCGCTCTGGTGATCGTCCAGTACCCGGACTTCTTTGGGCGAATCTATGATTATTCCGACCTCGCAGCCAAAGCGCACGAAGCAGGCGCCTTGCTATGTGTGGCGGTCAATCCCACCTCTCTGGGGCTTCTAAAACCGCCAGCCGATTTTGGCGCCGATATCGTCGTTGGGGAAGGCCAGCCTCTGGGTATCCCGCTCTCCTTCGGCGGCCCCTACCTGGGGATTTTTGCCACCCGTAAAGAGTTTGTCCGCAAATTAGCCGGTCGTCTTGTCGGCGAAACCGTGGATCAAGATGGGCGCAGAGCTTACGTGCTGACTCTGACCGCCCGCGAACAACACATCCGCCGCGAGAAAGCCACTTCGAATATCTGCACTAATCAAGGCCTAATCGCCCTGGCAGCCACCATTTACATGAGTTTGTTGGGAAAACAAGGATTGCGCCAGGTAGCCGAGTTATGCTACCACAAGGCTCACTACGCCGCCAACAAGATTGCCGCCCTGCCAGGTTTCAGCATGTGTTCCGGGGCTCCCTTCTTCCACGAGTTCATCGTCTGTTGCCCAGCCCCGGTAGCCGACATCAACCAACACCTGCTCGATTACGGCATCCTGGGTGGCTATGATCTCGGCCAGGATTATCCGCAATTGAAAAACCATATGCTAGTCGCCGTAACCGAAATGGTCAGCCAGCAGGAGATCGACGATCTGTGCAATGCACTGGCAGAATTCTCGGGGGAGGTGTCCAATGACTGAGCCCACCATCTACGAATTATCTGCTCCAGGTCGTGTCGGCGTACGCTTCCCCAATCCCGATGTGCCTCTGACGTCGCTTCCCGATGGATTTGTGCGCTCCGAGTTACCCCTTCCTGAGGTTGCCGAGGTCGACGTTGTCCGTCACTTCACCCGCCTTTCTCGCCTGAACTACGGCATTGACCTGGGCCTTTACCCGCTGGGCTCCTGCACTATGAAATACAACCCACGGGTCAATGAGGCTGCTGCTCGCCTGCCGGGATTTGCCTTCGTTCATCCCTACCAGCCAGAGGAAACGGTTCAGGGCAGCCTGCTGTTAATGTACGAACTGCAAGAATGGTTGAAAGAAATCGCCGGTTTTTCGGCTGTGTCGCTTCAACCCGCCGCCGGCGCCCACGGTGAACTGACCGGCATCATGATCATCCGCGCCTATCACCACTCGCGTGGCGATCTCAAGCGCACCAAAGTGCTCATCCCCGACTCTGCTCATGGCACCAACCCTGCCACCTCAGCGATGGCCGGTTTCCAGGTAGTCCCGGTTCCCACCGACACAAACGGTGATGTCGATCTGGACGCCCTGCAAGCGCTCTGCGATGACACCATCGCCGCGATCATGGTCACCAACCCCAACACTTTAGGCCTCTTTGAGCGCAACATCCTCAAAGTTACTGAAATGGTCCACAAGGTCGGCGGATTGGTGTACGGTGACGGCGCCAACATGAACGCTCTACTCGGCATCGCCCGGCCCGGCGATCTTGGTATCGATGTAATGCATTTCAACCTCCATAAAACCTTCTCCACGCCGCATGGTGGGGGTGGACCAGGTTCCGGTCCGGTTGGCGTGGTCGCTTCGCTAGCCGAATTCTTACCCGGTCCGATCGCTGTTGTGAAAGAAGAAGGAACCGAAGACTTCCCGCCTCTCTATGGGCTGCACATGCCCACCCACTCCATTGGGCGGGTAAAATCATTCTTTGGGCACTTCGGCATGATGGTTCGCGCTTACACTTACATCGCTATGCATGGCCCGCAGGGCTTGCGGGAAATCGCCGAGAACGCCGTGCTCAACGCCAACTACCTTCGGGTTCGCCTGCAAGGCAGCTATAAGTTGGCTTTTGATCGTATGTGCATGCACGAATGCGTATTCGAAGGTCACTGGGAAGATGTACCCGATGTGCACGCGTTAGACATCGCCAAACGGTTAATGGATTACGATTTCCACCCGCCAACCAACTACTTCCCATTGATCGTGCGCGAGGCATTGATGATCGAGCCCACCGAGACAGAGTCGCTCGAATCGTTGGACGCATTTGTCGAGGCGATGCTCAACATCGCCAAAGAAGCGCGGAGCAATCCGCTCTTGCTGAAAGAGGCCCCGCACAACACCCCGGTCCGCCGGGTCGATGAAGTCAAAGCGGCCAAAGAACTGGTACTCTGCTGTTGGCTTCCAGACAAAGAATGAACCGCAATTAGGAACAGTCTCGCCGGGGCGCAGGTTAATGACCTGCGCCCCTTTTTCTTTCACTTTTGCAAAGTTTATTGCTTTTCTCATCCCATGGTTTCATAATTAAAGAACGAATACCAGCCCAGAAAGTGCTAATTTCTGTATTTTTACTTCTAGCTGGAAAACTGCAAAGAAGGGAGGTGATGAAATGGACATAACGCAGTATCAAAAAGGCCAGGGATTAGTTGAATACGCATTAATTCTTATTCTCGTTGCGGTTGCTGTACTTGTGATCCTGGGCCTGCTTGGACCTGCTATCGGCAATATGTTCAGTAATATCATTCCGCTCATC
>CAZMMI010000019.1:0-28046 GCA_964567255.1 uncultured Anaerolinea sp. | reverse complement strand
TCAATCAGCCTGGTCAACACCCGTATCATAGCTGTCCATAATACGGGTAACTATCCAATGTCTATGACAGAAGCTTCATCAGAGTATTTCGAGCAGATCGCTGGTAGTTGGGATCAGCTCAGCGCCGGCTATTTCGGTAAACCGGTTCGTGATGCCGCTATTACAAAAGCTTATCTACGTCCAGAGATGGTGGTCGCGGATATCGGTTCGGGAACCGGTTTTGTCGCTGCCGGGTTAGCTCCACTGGTCAAACGAGTGTATGTGGTGGACGGTTCAGCCGCGATGTTGGTGGTGGCTAAAAGGAACCTTTCTACGTTTGATAATGTTGAATTCCACGAGGCAGATGGGTCCAATCTGCCTTTCCCAGATGAAAGCCTTGATGCTGTATTTGCCAATATGTACCTCCACCACATGACCGATCCTCTTGTGGGTATTCGCGAGATGGTACGTGTGCTGCGTCCAGGCGGGAGGCTTGTTATTACCGATATGGATACACACTCCTATGCCTGGTTGAAGGAAGAAATGGCGGATGTATGGCAGGGTTTTGATCGTGACCAAATGCGCGCCTGGTTTGCAGAGGCGGGGCTCGTCAATGTGATCGTAGACTGCACCGGGCAGTCGTGCTGCGCCGAGTCTTCCAATCCTATGGTATCCGATGAACAGCGTCGGGAAGCAAAAATTAGCGTATTTGTTGCCACCGGCACGCGTCGGATGGAAATGCGTGAGGCAGTGCGAGAAAACTATGCGGCAATCGCCCAATCAAGCTCCTGTGGGTGCAGTGCTTCGGCCCCCGAAGCATCGGGCAATTGCAGTGACTCAAGCTCTGGCAGCGATTCTAGCTGTTGTGGTGGAACCGAGAGTGGCGGGAGTTGTTGTTCCGGAACAAACTATGAAGATGTTACTTTCGCGACTGGTTATACTCCGCTGGAACTGTCCGCCGCCCCAAAAGAGGCGGCTGAGATCTCACTGGGCTGCGGTAACCCGTTGGCGTTGGCCAGATTGAAACCAGGGGAAGTCGTGCTGGATATTGGCAGTGGAGGCGGATTCGATTCCTTCCTGGCCGCCAATAAGGTGGGGCCAACCGGCCGGGTGATTGGGGTGGACATGACTCCGGCCATGCTGGAACGGGCGCGGGCTTCTGCAGAGCGGAACAACATAACCAACGTCGAGTTCCGCCAGGGATACGCTGAGGAAATGCCAGTTGCGGATGGTGAGGTGGATGTGATCATTTCTAACTGCGTGATCAATCTGACAGAAGACAAGGGGCATGTCTTCCGCGAAGCCTTCCGGGTGCTCAAGCCTGGGGGGCGGTTGGAGGTCAGTGATGTGGTCACCTCTGGACCGGTGCCACTTGATCTGCGGGAAAGCGCCGAGGGCTGGTCGGAGTGCGTGACTGGGGCGCTGCCGGAGCAGGAATATCTCGACTTGATTGCTCAGGCAGGTTTTCAGAACGTGGCAACTCGCCGCAGCGTCAGCACCGGTGGAATCGCGGGAGTCGCAGTGTACAGCGTGATTGCTTCGGCCCAAAAGCCCAGCCCGTATCAGGAAAAAACTTCTGTGTTGAGCAATTTCCGGCAGGAAAGTCAGGGAAGCTGCTGCGGATAATTTCTTAATCCATTATGACGGTAAAGAACATCTGTCATCCAGAGTGGGTGACAGATGTTCTTTTTGAACGATCGGCTGCGTAGTATTATCTTATTCAGAGTTATGAATATGATAGCTGATCCTTCTGTCGATAACCAACCCTATGAAGCGCAGGCGCAATTGCTTAAGGTACTCACCCACCCGGCGCGGCTGGCAATCTTGCATATCTTGCAGGCTGGCGAACATTGTGTCTGTCACATGGAAGCCCATCTGGGATACCGCCAAGCCTATATTTCTCAGCAACTCATGGTTCTGCGAGAGGCTGGTTTAATTGCTGACCGACGGGATGGTTGGAATGTTTTTTACCGGGTGGTCGAGCCGCGAATCTACACGGTGTTGGCGGCAGTGGAACAACTGGTAGGCCCATCCCAGCGCCCGTCTTCTACGCCGGTATCCTGCCCCTGCCCAAAATGTGGCGGATCGGCCTAGCCCGACCGAACTTCTTTTTTTTTTGTCACATCACATTCCGAATTCTGAATATCTTTAGGAGGCTCAACATGATGGTAATCAAAATCTTAGGCGGCGGCTGCGCCAACTGTAAACGGCTGGAACAGATGACCCGCGATGTAGTCGCGACCCTGGGTATGGATGCCGAGTTCATCAAGGTCATGGACCACAATGAAATTATGAAGTACCCAATCCTGGCTACGCCAGGACTGGTGCTGAATGAAAAACTGGTGTCCGCCGGGCGAATCCCCAGCAAGACTGAAATCGAAGGCTGGCTGAAACAAGCCGCGTAACAACTCGCTGCCTGATGGCAATAAGAGCCATCAGGCGCATTTTCGCATTCATATCATTCGGTTTTTTGAATATAAAAGTGTACGCAATATGGCAGACGTCTTAGAATATCTTGGCATGTTATTGTGGTCGGGTTGGACCGGCCTGCTCGATTACCTGGCTGCCCACGTGTTGCTGTGCTTGGTGCCGGCCTTCATCATCGCCGGGTTCATGAGCACCATGATCCCGAAGGAATCCATCACGCGCTTTCTGGGTCCGAAAGCCTCTAAGTGGATCAGCTACCCGGCCTCGGCTTTTGGTGGATTTATCCTGGCTGTGTGCTCTTGTACCATCCTGCCGTTGTTTGCTGGAATTTGGAAGCGCGGCGCGGGGCTGGGTCCGGCCATCACCTTCCTGTTTGTCGGCCCAGCCATCAACATCCTGGCTATTACCTATACCGGTGCGACCATTGGCTTCGATATAGCCATTGCCCGGCTGGTGCTGTCCATCTTGTTTGGTATCTTCATTGGCTTGATTATGGCCTGGATCTTCCGCAAAGAAGAAGCCGCCCGGGCCATTGAAATGGAGAACAACGGAGTTTTTGACCAAACGGCGAAAGTCAAGCCCGCCGTGTGGGTGCTGTTCCTGCTCCTGGTAGCCATCCTCATCGTGGGCACCCTGCAGGTGGGGTTATTGACCAATGTTTTTGCTTCCATCACCCTGCCTTTTGATCTATCCAACGGCCTGGGCAGCTTGTTGACTAACCTCAACCTGACCTTCCAGGGCGCGGTGCTGATTCTCATGCTGGTGGTCATCGGCGTTACCGCGTGGAAGGGTTTTGAGAACATCTTCGACGGCTTCAATCGGTGGACTTATGCCGCCATCGGATTCATTGCCCTGACCATTCTCATCGCCGCGCCCAAAGAAGAGGTCGGATCGCTGGTGATCGGCCTCAATGGGCGTTTCATCGGCGAGGTGCTGCTGCTGATTGCGGTGGGTATTGTCGCAGTGCGCAGCTTCAGCAAGGATGAATTGGCCGGTTGGATTTGGGAAACCTGGAAGTTTGTCAAGCAAATCTTCCCCTTGCTGATCGTAGGCGTGTTTGCCGCCGGTATTGTCAAGGTGATCATCCCCGAAACCTGGGTGCGCACCCTGGCCGGGCAGAATACTATCTGGGCCAACCTGGTGGGCGTGATCTTCGGCGTGTTCATGTACTTCCCTACCCTGGTGGAAGTGCCTGTAGCCAAGATGTTCCTGGACCTGGGCATGGCCCGTGGGCCGCTGCTGGCTTACCTGCTGGCAGATCCGGAACTGTCGCTGCAATCGATCCTGGTGTTGAACGGCGTGATGGGTAAGAAGAAGACAGTTGTTTATGTTTCTCTGGTAGCGGTGATGGCGACGCTAGCGGGGTATTTGTTTGGGGTGATAATGGCGGCGCTGTGATCTTCACGGGCAATGAATGAAACCCTGCGCCCACAGGCGCCCCGCGGCGGGCCGGAAAGCAGTCTTCTTCGTTCAGCCAGTCAGCTTCGTTGTTTCCGTTTTCGCAATTCTCCTGACAGGATTCTGTCTCTTTTCTAAATGGGTTGAGTAAAGCGCGAAAGTATTTCCGCAAACTGCTGAATAAGCTCTGGACCGAGTTTTGCCAAAAACCATTGCTCCAGCTCCTTACGTACTTCCGCTGCCGCTTCGAGAAAGGCTTGACCTCTTTCCGTGGGTCGCACTAATACCGCTCTCCGGTCGTATGGATCGGGTACCATTTCAATCACTCCCTTGGTTTGAAGCTCACCCGCCAGTCGACTGGCATATTGTTTGGTTGTCTTTAACCCTTCTGCAATGGTCGAAACACGTGTTCCCGTTTCATTAACTTGTGCCAGGAAATGTACATGTGCTATCGTCAGCCCGGCAAACGCTCTCCGGGCGTAACCGTCTGCTAAACGATCCTGGAACAAGCGGTAAACGTCCATCATGGATTTAGCAATGGACCAGGAACCTTCTTGACGGAGTTCTTGCCATGTTTTCATGTACGAATCCTCTTTCCTTTGGTTCTTGACAGTATAGTCAACCTGGTTTACTATATTGGTCAACGCAGTTGACTAATATAAGATTTTACTTGATATGGATGATTTCGGCAACCAGAGGAGAATAATGATGCCAACCTACACCATTCCTGAACAAATGCAAGTGCTTCAATTGACTGCTTACGACCCTACTTTTTCTTCTCTACAATTAGCCAAATGGAGTGTACCTCGCCCTGGGCCAGACCATGTATTGGTGCGCATGGCTTATGCTCCCATCAACCCTTCTGACCTGATGTTCATGGCAGGCACATATATCGTGCATAAAAAGCTGCCTGTGATACCCGGGACGGTAGGAAGCGGTACCGTGGTAGCAGCCGGTGAGGGGCTGCGCGCCCGTTTCCTGCTTGGTCGGCATGTTAGTTGTGCCGCCCCTTATGATGGCAACGGGACGTGGGCTGAGTATATGGTTGTTCCGATAAGTTCCTGTATCCCCCTTTTCAATGGCGTTGATCTGGAGCAAGGCGCAAACATGCTCAGTAATTCCCTGACAGCTGTCGGTTTATTCGAGTCACTGCATCGCCGTAGACATCGTTGTTTCATTCAGAATGCAGCCGCTGGAGATATCCCGCGTATGTTGTTTGCCCTGGCTGCCCAGAAGGGTATGCAAGTAATCAATGTTGTTCGCCGTCCTCAGCAAGTGGCGTTATTGCACTCCCTTGGCAGCCAGTACGTGCTTGATTCAAGCTCCTCGAATTATGAAGCCGAGTTGCGTCAGGTGTGTGAAAAGCTTAAGCCGACAGCATTAATTGATTCTGTGGCCGGCTCGCAAACGCGCCTTTTGAGTGAGGTGGTGGTTTCTGGCGGAGAGATTATCTTGTGCGGCAAGTTATCTGGCGACGAAGCACAGTTTTCCCAAAATGCCTTATACAATCGTCAGTTGACAATTAGAGCTTTTTCTGTGATGAACTGGGTGAGATCAAAGTCGCTATTTTCAACGCTGAAGATGGTATATCAATTAGAGCGATTTGTGAAAAATTATCAAGGAATGGGGGCTGTACGGAAGGTGGGGCTTGCTCAAGTGCCCGGCCATGTGAGTGAGGTGGCCCAAAATGCAACTGTAGGTAAGACTTTCATCCAATTCGCGAATCGTCCTATTGACGGTTAATCGTTCGCGTAGATACTGCATGCCTTCCACAAGTATGGCCGGGGCGATCCCTTGACGGCTTCAACCGGTGGACCTATGGGAAAACTCACCCCTGGCTGTCGGGACCGGCGGGATGATTGAGAGTTAATTCATATCAAAGGAAAAGGGCTGCCCGGTAAGTTCGGGCAGCCCTGTACGGAAAGATTAGCACACCTCTGGGCCGGGTTTGCCGGGCGCGACCTGTTGTTTATAAAGTCGCTTTTGCAGCCAGAAGGCCACGTTGACCAGCCCGATCATCACCGGCACTTCGACCAGGGGGCCGATGACCGCGGCGAAGGCTTGCCCGGAATTGAGCCCGAAGACCGCTACTGCTACGGCGATGGCAAGTTCAAAGTTATTTGAGGCGGCTGTGAAGGAGAGCGTGGTGGTTTGTTTGTAATTTGCGCCAACCGCCTTCCCCATGACAAAGCTGACCAGGAACATGCCGACGAAGTAGATCAGCAGCGGGATAGCGATGCGCACCACGTCCATGGGGATGGTGACGATCAGGTTGCCCTTGAGCGAAAACATGACCAGGATGGTGAACAGCAGGGCGATGAGCGTGACAGGGCTGATCTTGGGGATAAAGGTCTTGTAGTACCACTCTTTGCCCTTCAGGCGGGTGAGGATCCTATTGGTGATGAACCCGGCAATGAAAGGAATTCCCAGGTAGATGAAGACCGATTTGGCTATCTCGCCAATAGTGATGTGGACGGCCACGCCTTCCAGTCCGAACCAGGTGGGCAGCACGGTGATGAAGACATAGGCGTAGACGCTGTAGAAGAGCACCTGGAAGATGCTGTTGAAAGCCACCAGCCCGGCGGCGTAATCGGTGTCGCCTTTGGCCAGTTCATTCCACACGATGACCATAGCGATGCAGCGGGCCAGGCCGATCATGATCAGTCCGGCCATGTATTCTGGATAGCCGCGCAAGAAGATGACGGCCAGCAGGAACATGAGGATGGGCCCGATGATCCAGTTTTGGAGAAGCGACAGGCCCAGCACCTTCCAGTTGCGGAAGACCTTGCCCAGTTCATCGTAATGCACCTTGGCCAGGGGCGGGTACATCATCAGGATCAGGCCGAGCGCGATGGGAATGTTGGTGGTGCCCACCGAGACGGCGCTGTTGAATGCTTCCACGGCCTTGGGCAGAAGGTAGCCCAGGCCGACGCCGACTGCCATGGCCAGGAAGATCCACAGGGTCAGGTAACGGTCTAGAAAGGACAGCCGTTTGGTCACGCTTTTGTCTTCCATGATGTCAACTCCTTCAGGAAATGCGAGTCTTCTTCAATTTATTGCAGGTTAAGTCGGGGTCCAGGCCGGGGTTGCAATCGGGACAGGGGCAGCCGGGCACGGGGCGCGCGGTGAGAGTCTGGAAGGTGTCGGGTGAAATGCCTGCCAGTTGGGCGGCTTGCCGCAGCACGGCGATGACTTCCGCGTTCGTGACGCCGTAAAAGATGTTGCGCCCCACCCGGCGTGAGGTGACCAGCCCGGCCTTGCGCAGGACCATCAGATGCTGAGAGATGCTGGCCTGGCGCAAGCCGAGGACGGCTTCCAGGTGGCAGACGCAAGCTTCCTGCGCGCCGATGACCAGCAGGATCTGGATGCGGGCGGGCTGGCCGATGAGGGTGAAAAGCCTGGAGAGTTGTTCTTCGGGAGGGGATATATTCGCGGTCACGAATATATTATACCGGGAGATTAGAAGCGGGGCAAGATGAATTCTTCACATTTGCTTGCCTAATTGACTCCGCAATACTACCCTACCTCCCAGACAAAGAAACACCCGGTTGTTGGCTACGCTTGTTCAGCTAACCACTGCTGCACCCGCTGGTTTACACCAGGGAAGACTGTGAGAACTCCTGAGATTTCGAAAAATCCTGCAAAAAGGGGATGATTCGCGCACGGATATTATTACAAACCCGGCGAAAAACAATCAGCCGGTCGGTTTCGCTGCCTTGCACTTTGGCCGGATCTGGAAAACCGATATGAACTCGTTTTCCCTTTCCTAGCCAGACTGGGCAGTTTTCTGCTGCATCGTCGCATACAGTGATCACTACATTGAAGGACTCTCCCCGGAAGTTCTCGGTTGACTTCGATTCGCCCTGGTGTTGGATGCCCAGTTCCCCCAGTACCTTGATTGCCAGCGGGTGAACATATCCGGACGGTTGGGTGCCGGCACTGAATGCCTGCCAGTCTCCGCCTAGATCGTGGTTGATCAAGGCTTCGGCCATTTGCGAGCGGCAGGAGTTGCCGGTGCATAAGATCAACACTTTTCGTTTTGGCATAAACTCATACTACCTTTCTATTTCTCGCGTTGCGATGCTCGTTTTCGCTCACCATATTGAGGACCAAAGCACTCGGAAGGAACTATAACCGGTGCTTATACCCTTCACGTGAGCCGTGAGCTTTTTGATGGTCGTTCCATGATACCGTAGTTCTTTGAACGAAATGTTATCGCACTGTCATGGTTTTGTTAATGTGGTTCCAAGGGGACGGGTGGGGAATCCTACACTACTGAATCATAACAATCCGGGAGGTTGCCGGGTCGGAGTTGGAGGGAGATATCTTTGCCTTAAATGCCCAGGCCGGATTTGTATCCTGCCTGGGTATTTTCAAATGGTGAGTGGTTTAGGATCAGCGGGGCGAATTCAACCTGGCGTAGATTTTTTTCATGCGCTGGTAGATGTCTTTGAAAACGGCATACTTCTCGTCGTATGTTGCACGATTTTTGGGTTGGGGTTGGTAGGACTGTTTGAACTGCACCAGTTGGGGGATGTCGGCGAACTGAATTTCACCCATGCCCACAGCGCCGATCCAGGCTGCTCCGCGGGCGTTGGCGTAGATGGGGCCTTCGACCTGTTTGATCTCCAGGTTCATGACGTCGGCGAAAATCTGACACCACACATCCGACTGGGCCCCACCGCCAACGATGTTGATGTTGCCCACCTTTCGTCCAAGGAACTTTTCGACGGGCGCCAACAGCCAGCGCGTGTTGAAGGCGATACCTTCTAAAAACGCCCGAATGATATCTTCGCGGGTGTTGTTCAGGGATAAGTTGTAGAGCCCGGCGCGCAGGTTGCGATCTTCGACCGGAGCGCGCTCGCCCCAGATCCAGGGGGTGTAGATCACGCCGTTGGCCCCGGCGGGAACGCGCTCGGCGATCTGGTCGAGGACCTTGAAGATATCGGGCACATCTGCTTCTTGCAGCAGCTCGTCCTTGTGGTAGATGATGTTATCGCGCAGGAAAGTCAGGTTGCCCCCCGCAGTAGCTTGCAGCGCGGTGAGCATATAGCGCCCGGGCACGGCGCAAGGGATGGAGGCCATGCTGGAGAACACATCCGTTTTCTTATAAGGCACATGGGCGGCCATCCAGGAGGAGGTGCCAATGTACAAATGCGTGGCGTAGTCTTCCACGGCCCCCGCGCCAATGGCTGCAGCGGTGGTGTCAATGGCGCCTGCAACCACCTTCACGTCTGGGGATAGTCCCAGCGCGGAGGCCACCTCGCTGCGCAGGTTACCGATCATCTGGGTGCAGGGGACAACCTCGGGTAGTTTTTGGCGGTCGAGACCCAGCAGGCTGATCAGGGAGTCATCATATTGTAGCGCATTGGGATCGCGGTTGTCAGTCACCCAGGAGGTGACAATGGAGTCGTAGCTGGCGACGAACGCTCCGGTCAGGCGCAGATTGAGGTAGTCGAGAACGTTGAGGAATTTGTAGGTGCGTTCATACAGGTCGGGCTGCGTATCACGGATCAACAGCATGTGCGCGGCAGGATCTTTACCGGTCATGGATGGCATTCCGCCTGTGAGATTCACAAAGCGTAGCACTTTAAAAATGCTCGCGCCGTCCATGCTGGGCCAGCCTAGCAATTGCTTACGCAAGAACGGCGCGCCGCGCATGTCCATCCACAGAATAGCATTCCCCAGGGCGTTTCCATCTCGATCCACAGGGACGGTTCCCTCTCCTTGTGTGGAACAGCACACGGCGATCGCTTGAGCGGCGGCTTCGGGCATTTTGCGCAGCAGCCGCCCGGCCACGGAGAGGAAGGCCTGCCACCATTCGTCGGGAGATTGTTCCGCGCCGCCGTCAGGGGTGAGGATAAGCCGCACCGGTTCGCTCTCCCAGCCCAGCACCTTTCCAGTGACTGAAATGAGCGCGACTTTCATGCCGGAGGTGCCAAAATCGACAGCCAGGATGTTCTTTTCTTGTGCCATGTGCTTATTTACTCACGGACAGGCTCTCGGGTTTGTGCAAGTTTTTTGCTTCTTTCATCTGTGTAACGAGCAAGACGCTGATCACTAATAAGCCAATCGCCAATAGCAAAGCTGGGGTGAAGGAGCCGTCTGAGGCCTTCAAGGCCTCCATGATGTATACGAACACCACCGAAGCCTGCCCAAATAGCTGGATCAGGCCGTTGGATGTGCCTTCGGGAGTGGGATGGGTGATTTCGGCGGCGTACTGCATGCCGATGGGGTTGGTGCTGACCAGGAAGAAGCCCATTTCAAAGGCGCTGGCAAATAGCAGCCAGCGGCTAGTGGCAAAGGTCAGGCCGATTAAGCCGGGAATAGCCAGGAGTAAGCCGAGAAGGATATAGGGTGTTCGGCGGTGCTGCTTATCGGAGAAGATTGGGACGATGACAGCGCCCAACACGCCGCCAAAGAGCATGAGCGCGCCGAGCGTGCCCGCATCGGTGGGGGTGAAGCCGCGCGGGCGGATGATGTTTTCCACCCAGGTGGTTAAGCCATTGAAAATGCCCAGGCCGATGAAGGTGACGCACAGATACAGCCAAAAAGGCTTGACCTTGAGGGCGTGTTTGAGGCCGTCCAGCATCAGGGCGCGGACCTCGCTTCCGGCAGGGCCGGGCGGAGTGGGCGGGGCTTCCTTTGCCAGGAAAACGAATAAGAGTGCCGAGAAAGCGGCAATAGCGCCATAGATCAGTTGAATTGTCGGTATGGAGGTCGTTTCGATCAGCATGGGCGTCAGAACCATTCCCAGGGCGGTGCCGACCAGGTTGGCCAGTTGAATCAACCCAACCGCCGTGGCACGTTCCTCAATGGCGAACCATTTGGCCGGAACTGTGGTCCAGGCGTTGAGGAGAAAGGGCTGGGCCGCGGCGATGCCGATGGTGCTCCACAAGACGAGGGTGTAATTGGCGCCGGCAAAGCCGCGCAGCATCCCGAAAACGCCCATCATCGCTGCCCCAATCCCGACGGCGATTTTGAAGCCATAGGTATCGATGACCCAGGAGACCGGGATGGACAGCGGGATGAAGGCAATCATGAAGGACATTGCCAGGAAGCCAATTTGCAGATCTGTGACCCCGTAGAAGGATGCCGCGGGGCCGGTGATCGGCGCGTAGGTGATCCACAGCATCTGGATGGTCAGGTTGATGAACATGGTCACAGCCAGCACCACCCAGCGTTGCTTGTAGAGTTTATAGCTCGATGTCATGCGGGCCCTCCTCAAACGCAAGCAGACAACACCGTCTCGAATTTGTTCAGAGCATCATCAATGACTTCATCCGTATCCGCCATTGAAGTATACATCCGCGAGCCCGCCAGGGTGATCAATCCTTGCGACATATAGCCCGCGCCCATTTCTTCCATCATGTGCTTGCGCGGTTTGAGTTCGCGAGCCAGGCGCAGCGGGTTGCGTAGATCCAGGAGCATGGTGCCGGCGGTCTCGAGGTGCACGATGGAGCCCTGGTTGTAAGCCACGAAGGGCAGCCCGTATTTGTCGATGATAGCCTGCAGGCCTTTGCACAAACGGTCTCCGGCTTTCCCGGCGATGACCGGAGCGTTGGTGCGTTCCATTTCGAGGATGGAGTAGTACCCGGCCACACAGGAGAGCGGGTTGGCCGAAAGCGTGCCGCCGATGTAGGCCCGTTCGCCGATGCCGCCGATGCCCGCCGCGAAACAGCGGATCACGTCTGCGCGCCCGCCCACGCCGCCGGCCATGGGGTAGCCGCCGGTGATGCACTTGCCGAAGACGGTCAGGTCGGGTTTGACGCCGAAGTAGCCTTGCGCGCCGCCCAGTCCCACGCGGAAGCCGGTGACGACCTCATCGAAGATGAGCAGGGCGCCGAATTGGTCGCATAGCTCGCGAATCTTCTGGTTGAAGTCAAACGGGACGGGGCGCGTGCCCGATTCCGGGCCCAAGGGCTCGACGATGACGGCAGCAGTGCCGCCGCGCAGTTGGTTGAAGATCAATTGCCGTTTGAGGGCGGCCAGACTGTTGGGGAAGAACTCGTTTGTAGCGGAGGTCCCGCCGCGGGGAATGCCGGTTGATTCGAGGCGGCCTGTGCCTGGAACGTGCAGGGCGTAGACCATCGAGTCGCTCCAGCCGTGGTAGGCGCCGCCAACTTTGATGACGTACTTCTTTTTGGTGAACGTCCGCGCACCGCGCACGGCTGCCATGACGCTCTCGGTACCGGAGCCTAACATGCGGAACATCTCCACGGCGGGCATGAGCCGATTGACGAGCTGGGCCAGTTTTAGCTCGTACTCGTGAAACAGGCCGGTGACCGGGCCGCAGGACTCGAGCATCTCGAAGATCTTCTGGCGTACGGGGGCGTAATTGCTGCCCAGCACGGTGGGGCCGCCTGCCTGGAGGAAGTCGATGTAGCGGTTTCCGTCTGCGTCCCACATGTAAGCGCCATCCGCTTTTTCGATGGCAATGGGGAAGGGGTAATTGAAGGCCAGGTTGTGCTGCACGCCGCCGGGGATGAGCTTTTTGGCCTCGTCGGAGAGCTCTTTGGAGCGTTTGCAATCCTGGTCGATTTGCGCCAGAAATTCCTGCATTTTTTCGCGCCGGATGGGGCGCATGGGCTGGCTGATCAGGTTGTTGAGCTTCTCATACACCGCATTCGTGTCGTGATATTCGCTAATCGCATATTTTTGCTCGGTCATCTTATTCTCCTTGGTTGGCAACTTCGTTTCGTTTCACTTTTTCCTGATCCTTGCGCAGCTTGGAAAAGGCGATTTCGCGCACGGCCAGAGGGATCTTGCTGACCTTACGTTCACTGCACAGCGCCAGAAGATAAGCCAGGGCGCATTTCTCAAGGATCTCGACGTTGTGGACGGCCCGCTGCATATCGTGACCAAAGACCAGCGCTCCGTGGTTCTGCATCATGAAGGCGTTGTTGTGATTCTTGACATGTTTCGCTACCGTGCTT
This sequence comes from uncultured Anaerolinea sp., assembly GCA_964567255.1. GTDB lineage: Bacteria > Chloroflexota > Anaerolineae > Anaerolineales > Anaerolineaceae > Anaerolinea. The sequence continues at coordinate 15,306 of CAZMMI010000019.1, read as the reverse complement.
TTGAGCATCCCCGTGCCGGATGGGGCGTAGGGAATGATCTCGACGCTGCGACCCAAGAAGCGGGCCTGTTCGTCGAAGAGGGCCGGGATGGGGGCCTTGATCAAGGTCAGGGCGCTGGCATAGACCTGGTGGGTGTGGACGATGGCGTTGACATCCGGGCGGACCTGGTAGATGGCGGCGTGCATGGAAGTTTCGACGGAAGGGACCCGGTGGCCTTCAATTGTCTGGAGATCGAAATCCAGCACGCAGATGTCTTCAGGAGTCATGAGGAGATAATCGAAATTGGAGGGCGTGACGGCAAGCGCGTTTTGACCGGGAATGCGGACGGACAGGTTGCCGCCGGTGGCCATCAGGTAACCTTTGTGGGTAAGTTCCTGGGCGGTTTGAACTACCAGTTGTTTATATTCATCAAACGGTTTCATGGGGAACCTCGCATAATCTAGACGATGTAAAGATTGTAGAATAAAATCTATCCAATGTCAAGATTTTGCTGTAGAATGAATGGAAGATGTCACGCGAAAACTATCACCACGGGGATTTGAAGAACGCCTTGATCCAGGCCGGGATTGAGATTCTGGCGGAAGAAGGTGTGGGCGCGTTGAGCCTGCGCAAGGCGGCGCGCAAAGCGGGGGTGAGTCACGCTGCGCCCTATGCCCACTTTGCCGACAAGCAAACGTTAATTGCCGCCATTGCCGCGGATGGGCACGAGAAGATCCATGCACGGTTATCTTCCGTACTGGAGCGCTGGGCGGGCGATCCGCTGCGGCAGTTGCTTGGCGCGGTGTGGGCGTATGTGCAATTTGGTCTGGAAACACCGGATCATTACAAGATCACTTTTTCGGGTGCCATTCAGGATGAGCACCAGTACCCGGAGTTTGTGGAAACCTCACAGCGCAACATGCAAGTATTGAAGACGATCGTTGAGCGCTGCCGGGCGGAAGGTATATTGGACACAGAGGGTATCGACGCTGAGCTTCAGGCGATCAGTCTTTGGGGGGTAATCCACGGGCTGGTGTCGTTAATCATTCAGCGGCAGTTGCCGAGCGAGCTGACCAGAAGGGTTAGCCCGGAGGAAATGGTCGTGACCACGCTGCGGCAGGTGGTGCGCGAGCCGATTGAGAAGGGGATGTTTCGTTAGGAGAGTCTCATCCCGTGAGTCTCGGATGATTTGTTGCATTCCTTTTGGCTGAAAAGTCATAAATCAAAGATAACCAGAGAGTTTTTTACATTTAAGAATACGAGTTGGGCGCGTGGCGTTAAACCAAGTTGGGTTTGAATAGCCTGGATATAGCGGTTCAACTGACCGGAGTAGTCTCTTTGCTGGATAATGGCCCGGGCATGTTCTGCCGAGTCGGCGCGGTCCGTTTTGAAGTCTAGAATTATCCAATCATCCCTTTTACGGTAAAGCAGGTCGATGACTCCGTGCCCACCGCTGGTGTAATAAGGAATTTCATGATGGCGCTCGGCCGAATCTAATTCAGTGAACAGCGGATGGGCCTGGAATCTTTTCATCAAGCGGCGGGTTTCGTGGAAGGCGGCCTGGATTTCGCTGGGGTCTGTCAGACCGGATTCGAGGATGAAGGGTCTGAGGAAAGAGTCATAATCAGAATCGGGATAAGTCGGTTGAGTTGGAGAAGGGAAACGCCAGAGGCGCAGGCTGGCATGGACAAGTTTGCCCACCACCCAGGCGGGAGCATGGGGCTGTTTGGCACTGGGGACGATGCGCCAGACGCGCTGCGGGGGGTCGGATTCAATGGCTCGGATCTTTTCGTCACTGACAGAAGCTATTGGGATAATGGGCGCGACCAGGTCGGGCTGGGAGGGAAAGGACGCTGGGAATGTTGGCGCAGGTTTATGGTAATTGGTTTCTACCGGCGATAATGGGTAGAGTGAGATGGTAAGCCCCAGTTCTTCTAATCGCGTATGCTGAGGCGCGGACATTTCAACAGGAATCTTGATTTGTTCCAGGCCAAGTTTTCCCAGCCAGCCTGGAACAGTGATAGAGCCATCTTTCTTGGCTTTGACATGACCGCTGATAAGAAGTTTTTCCCGGGCACGGGTGGCGGCAACGTAAAGTAGACGACGATCTTCGGCATCTTCGAGGTTATCCTGGTGGCGGGCGGCGATTTGCCAGGCAGTTGGGTGGAAGTCGCCCTCCTTCAGATCGAGCAGCAGGCCGTCAGGGGTCAGTTGGACCTTAGTGCTGCGTGGGCGGGGCTCATAAGAGGCGTCGGCCAGGACGGTGAGGGGGAATTCCAAACCTTTGGCTTTGTGGACGGTCATTAGTTGAACGGCACCACTGGTTTGTGAGTCTGCCGAAGCTTCGCCTTCACGCAGCCCGACGTCGCGCAGGGTGCGGATATAGGCGAGGAAGGCAGGCAGGCTGGTGAGGTGGCTGCGGTGTGCATCAGAAAGCAGTTTTTCAACATTGCGCAGCATTCGCGCGCCATTTGGAACGCTGGAAAGGATCGCGCGATAGCCGGTGAGGTCGAGCAGGTGTTTAAGAACAGCAGCGGCGGGGGCACGGCCCGCAAACGTGCCAAGCTCCGCCAGGATTGCTGCTGCGCGTTGGTGAGAAGGGATGGATGAGGCGACAAGGGCGGGCCACATCGGCTGCCCATCCCCCGGTTTTGGGAGAGAGGAAAAGCGCAACTGGTAGATTTCGGCGTCGGGGATGGCAAAGGCGGGGGAGCGGAGCAGGCCAACCAGGGCCAGGTCATTGCTAGGATCGGCGATGGCTATGAGGGCGTTGAGCAGGTCGCGGATTTCGGGCCGGTCATAAAATCCGCGCCCGGCAACGGTGACGAAGGGGATTCCAGCGGCTTCGAGGGCGGTTTCGTAGGCAGAGAAAGCGCTAGAGGCGCGAAAGAGCAGGGCGATATCACCCCAGGCAAATTTTTCGACCTCGTGGAGTTCCCGCAGACGGGCGGCGAGAGCCGTTGAAGCAATCTGACGGCCATCTTCGGCATTTTCGCCCAATCCGAGGTGGATTTCGACATAAGGGGGCCGAATCTGTTCGCGGGCAGGCAAGGAGCGGTGGGGGCGCAGTGGAGCAAAGGGGACAAGATAAGGGCGTTCGGGGTCGTCGGTTTCTCCGAGGACGGGTGCAAGCAACTGATTGAGGGTTTCGAGTAGTTCTCGGTGTGCACGGAAGGTCAGATCGAGATCGAGTCGCTCACCGCCAGAGTTAAGAACGTCGGCCTGCACCTGGCGAAAAATAGATACGTCTGCGCCGCGAAATTTGTATATGGATTGTTTGCTATCTCCCACAACAAAAAGGTCAACCTTTGCAGATTGTTGCGGGCCATCGAGCTCGCGGTGGCTTAATTGACTTTCCTGCGCGCCCCGGTCATGTTTTGCGGCTAAGGGATGCGGGTTGAAGCCTGTGAGTGCATACACGATTTGGCGTTGGCGTTCGTTGGTGTCCTGGAACTCATCCACCAACACGGCACGCAGATCGGTTTTCATACTGTCGCGAACGGCAGCTTGGTTGGTCAGCAGGTGGGCGGCGCGGCCTTCAAGGTCGTCGAAATCGAGAGATTGGCGCTCGTCTTTCAGCCGCCGGTATTCTTGTGACACCTGCTTGAGCAGACGTGCCAGGGCAGGAAGTAGGGCAGCCACCTGCTCATCCAGTGCGAAGCGGGTTTTTTCGGCCAAGAATTTGAGCTTTTCATCATAAAACTGTCGTAGCTCGTTCATCGATTCGCGAGCGCTTTCGAGGTCGCCTTCATTCCAGTTGTCTTTTTTACCTTGCGTGGAAGTGGCTTTGCGTAAATCGGCGAGTCTGGCGAAAAGCACTCCCCAATCTTTGGCGGCGCGGGCAGATTGGGATTCATCCCAGCGGGCAAGCACTTCGCGGCGAGCCAGTTCGAGTTTGTCGTCTGAGGTTTTGGCATTGCAGGTTGCCAGATGAGCAAGTGCAGCCAGCCAGACTTGTGAATCTAGATGGGGGTCCAAATAATTTTGGAGGATGGAGTCAAAGTTCGACTCCCCCAACAATACGTCCAATCGTTGATCTAACAGAATTCCTAGCGCCTGGCGTAATTCGCTTTCCTTGAGCCGGCCAAACAATGTCACCGATTCCGCATCGTTTGCCGCCCAGACCAGCGCGGAATCAATTGCTTCGACTTTCAACGCGGTCGCCAGACCTTCCTCCAGAACCGTAAAAGCCGGGTCGAGTCCGGCCTCGGCAGGGTATTGGCGCAGGATTTCTGCGCACAGGCTGTGGATTGTTCCAATTCTCGCGGAATCGATATTCAAACTACTCTGTCCGTCAGGATCGCTCAAACTGCCATGATTGACCTGCGTGTTCGTGGCAAGCAAATGGCTTTCTTTTACTTGCGAAAGTGCATTTCTGATTCGACTGCGCATCTCGCGTGCAGCTTTATCGGTGAACGTAATTGCCAGAACCGAGCGCAACGGATAGCCGCGTTCCAGCAGTCGCAGGTAGCGCCCTACCAACGAGCGGGTTTTGCCTGAACCTGCTCCAGCAGTTACGACAATGGCCGCATTTTCGTTAAAAACGGCGTCTTTCTGTTGACCGAGGAAAGTTTCTTGGGAAAGAAGGGACATAGTTGATTCTCAGTCTGATATCGAACTGCGATCAGGCCCCCGATCTGCGCGAGCGATGACGCTTGCGGGATTTCTGCACTGGCACATCCTTGGAGGGAAGGTTGGTTGATTCGGGGATGGCGGGGTTGTCATCGGGGTCGGGGCTCCGCATTGGCTGATTATCCACTGTTTCTTTGAACATCTTATAGTGGCGCTTGATGCGTTCCATATAATTTTTATCTTTCAGAAGGTCTCTGACAAGTTCCAATGCGGCAGGCGCAATTTTTGATTGATGGCTGGCAGAGTTTAAACCCAATCCGGCCATTTCATCCACAGCCATTCGCGAAATTTCTTCATCACTGCCGCCGAACCATCTTTGATAATAGGATGCTGGTTCCCATCCGTACGTTACCACTGCGATAGTCTCCTCTCGTTTCCGAGATACAACATCAAAAAAAACGCGCCTGCAATCGCAGTTTTCATCGTTGCAATACATTTCGATCAGGCCGTACTCATCTGCTGGTAGGCCGTATGAATTATTCGCAAACACCGTGGCGCTGCGTGTTTCTTTCCACCCAAGTTGGGGAAATCTTTCTATAAAATGTTCGTAAGGCATTCTTAAAATCCTTTCTTAAATCGCCAGCAAAACCCCGCTGCCGGGCAATAACTTGGACAGCCCTCGGCAGGTGGCGAGGGGGCGAACTTACCAGCGCGGATGTTGTTCACGTGCCGGCCAACGTGCGCAATCGCCACTGCGAAGGCCGAATGGATCCCATCCTCGAACTTCTCCAGTTTCAGACTGCTGGCTTCTGCCTTCTGGATATGCCAGTAAAACCCACTCGCTACCTGCCCCAGCCCCAACGCTTTCTGCGCCGCAAGGGCATAAATTGGTAGTTGGAGTCGACGGCCCTCGCGTAGGTGTGCAGCAGAGATTGTCGCTCCACCCGTTTTGTAGTCAATCACCCGCAGGCTGCCATCATCAGTCGCGTCTACCCGGTCGATATAACCGTGCAGGCGCACCTGTCCGACCTCAGTCTCTAATAGCAGAGGCGGCGCGCCCATACCAAACTTCAACTCTTGTTTAAACGGACGCCAGCCCTGCGAGACTTCCGCCAGCGCGGCAACGGTCTCCTCCAGTCGCCGGAGCAGTTCAACCTTTTGTAATTCCCACAACGGCGTCGGGCGGAAACCATAATCCTGAGGGGCAGTTGCAAACACCTGGCTCGCCGCGTCTTGCAAGGGCGAACCATTATAGAAATTCTCTAAAATCTTATGCAGCATCGAGCCGAGTGCGCGCACATCAAAACCTTCTTCTGGTTCCTCGCGCGGCTCCATTCCCAACCCATACGCTACAAAAAACTCAAATGGACACGTTCCGTAACCCTCCAACTTGCTCGCGCTCCAGCCATAATCTGCGCCAAACCGCTGGCTCAAATCGAGACACTCGCCCTCGTATTTCCCTGCCGCCGTAGGCGCGAGTCTCGCTTTTAATACTTCTACACCATTTCTAAGGTGGTCATCGATGTCTTGGGTTGCTTCTCGCCATTCGACAGAAGATGCTGCTTCTGCCGGGTCCAGGTTATCTTCAGACCGCACCCGAAGCACGCTTGGATTCCCGGTCAAGGAATGCATTTGATTCCAAAACGGGGACGGCTCCCAAGGCTGGCCGTCCTCTGCCAGGTAGAGCCGGGTTAGCAGCAATCGTTGTCGGCCACGGGTGACCGCCTGGTAAAACAGGGTCGCCTCATCGCCATGCAAACGGGGTTCCAGCCATACGCCGCGCTCTCGCAGTGAGGCCCGGTCGCGCTCGCGCAGCAGAATGTCCTCGCGCTCCTGTTTTGGGAACTCGCCTTCCGACAGCCCCATCAGCGCGACTGCCTGGAACGACAACCCGCGCCCATCCAGCACCGACGCCGCCATGACCCCCGATTGGGCCGGCAGCGCGAACGACGCTGTCTCCAGCACCGCGCGCAAACCGGCAAAAAAGGCGGCGTAAGGAACTGTTTCCTCGCCGAGGACCGCTTCTGCTAACACCAGCCCGCGCAGCACATCCTTGAAGGCTCGCAGTGCCGCCACATCCCGCTCCGCCGTGGGCGGATTGGCTCGAGCGCAGGTAACCACATTCATGCCACCGGGTTCTTCTGAGGGTAGTACGAGGTCATCTCCTAAAATGGTCTCCACAAATGCTGTAAACTCGCGTACGGAAGCGCTTTCTGGCGGGGTGAGTATGTGGACGAATTCGAGGAAGGAGGACTCGAGCGCCTGGAGACTTTCGATATTCGAGAAATGCGTTTTCTCCGCCTCATCTTCTGGGTCATCTGTTCCCGGGTGGTTTTTTGCCGCTTCAAATGCCTCTCGCCACTGGTCGAGTCCTTGGACTACCTTTGCCGATCGCGATATTTCTTCGAGCAAAGCGGTTGAAGCCCGCCCAGGGAAATCAAAATAGGGGCTAATCCACGCTTCCATCACCCCTCTGCGTGGCCAATTGTCTGCGGACAGGCCCAGAAGCGAGAGCAGAGAAGCAACCGCCGGATTCTCGATCAGCGGCAGGCCGCCTGCCACCCACAATGGAATACCAAACTCTGCGGCAACTTCATCCAAATAAGGGCGGTAGGGTTCCAGATCGCGCGTAAAAATCGCGACATCAGACAGCGCCAACCCCTCTCGCACAATCCGCGCCTTAATCCAGCGCAAGACGGCGCGGACCTCGGCTGAGCGTGTTTGCGCTTCTAAAAATTCAATATCATGATCATTGGAGGTTGTGCTTTCGGAACGGAAAGGTTCGAACAATAATGCTTCAGCCCGCGCAATGGCCGGAGACAACTGCGAAATCGATTCCAGCACCTCTGGCTGGATGCTCAGGCTGTTGGTCAAAGCATTCTGGGCGCGGCGAAACCGTTGGTGGGCTGGGCGCAGCGGGTGTTGGGTATCCCCCGTCAGCGTGATCAGCGTTTCTTGGGCACGTTTTGCGAAAAGCGAAAGAACGCCCATCTGGGTGGGGTTGAACTCATCGAAGCCAGAAACGGCCAATAAACGGGTACCGGTTCCTAGTTCTGGGTTGGATTCCAGGGCGATCGCCGCCAACCAACCCCGCCCTTCGTTATCTGCCCACTGGTTTTCTTGCAGCCAATGCTGATAAGCGCTGTAGACTTCTGCGATTTCTCCCAGGCGTGGCTCCAGGTCGCGTGTGGCGCGGGCGAAGTCCTCGGGAAGGATGCGGGCGCGTTTGAGTTCCTCAATGGTGTTGCGCAAGGCGGCCATGAAACCTGGTTTGTCGCACAGGGCCGCGTAATGGGAGATTGTACACAGACCTTGGCCCTCTCCCGCAGAAAGAAGCGATTTTTCCTGTTTACATAAGCGATTGACGATGTTGTGAAGCAGGCGCAAACGGACCGGATCCATCAACAGCGGGATGGGCTGCCCGGCGCGCGCAAGCAGTTCGGCGTAGAGTGTATGAAAAGTGTAGACTTCTACGCCCAGCGCACCGCCGGCAGTAACCAACCGCCGGCGAAAGCCCGCGGCCTGGATGATGTTCGGTACGATGACCAGCACCGGCGCGAGCGGCTCTTCCGCCAGCACCTGCCGGATGCGCTGGATGACTCTCTCCGTTTTCCCATGTCCAGCTGGAGCCAGGAACAGACGCGGAGGCATTAGATACTGGCCTTTACCACCTGTTCCTGCGTCGTCCCCACCAACTCATTGACAATGTCAAGCAGTTCTTGGCCAGTTTGAGTGGAGAGGGGCGGAACATCTTCGCCTGGGTCGGGTGGGGCGGTCATGTCACGGACATGGGAGAGTTTCGGTGATAAATTGGCAGGCAGGTGGCCACGTTCGACCAGTTCGGCCTGCACTAGACGCGGAGATGGCAAATCGGCGGCGGGATCGCGGTCAGTGTAAATGGCAAGAAGTGAGGTCAGGCCCCAGGCGAGGGCTTCGCGCAGAGGGCGGGTCATCTCTTCTGGAAAGCCGCCTTTGAGAAGTACATCTGCCAGGGCCAGCCGTTTCTCGGCGTAGACTAGTCCAGCGTTGGCTTTTTGTCGACGGGATTCTATGAGAGCAGAGTCGCTCACCGGCGTTGAAGGCAGGCTGACAGCATTGTAGGCTACATCCTCGGGGGCGGGAGCAGCGGATAAGGACGGAACGAACGCTAAAATGGCGCGGAACCCTTCCGTGTCCATCAGGTGCAGTTGTGGCGCGCGATCCATATAATGCTCGGTGATACAGGCTTCGACAATTGGACGTAGTTCGCTAGGGGCGCCAGAAACGACCACCAGGATGCCATCGCCGCTGTATCCAGGCATGGTGGGCGCTTTACGGACGAGTTGGATTTTTCCAGGTAGACGATCGACCAATAAGGCGGCAAAATCTTTGAGTGTCGGTGCAGGAAGCAAAGCCAGGTCCGTTTCTGGTGTTGGTTCAGCGGTTGGAGCGAGTTCGAGCTCGACTTCAGCAGGCTTTTTGAGCAGATCACCAAGCTTTTGCAGCAGGCTCTGGCCCATATCCTCGAAGCGCAAGGCGCTGGGGGCATCATCGGTGCCGAAAATACTGGCAAAGACGTTTTTCTTGGCGGCCAGCGTGTCAAGCATGCGCTCCTCAATCGTGTCTTTGGCAACCAGGTTGATGACCTGCACTGAGGAAGGTTGGCCGTGACGATGGGCGCGGGCGATGCGTTGTTCGAGCACTGCGGGGTTCCAGGGCAGGTCAAGGTTGATGACCAGGCTGGCAGCTTGCAAGTTGAGACCCACGCCGCCCGCATCGGTAGATAAGAAAACGCGGCATTCGGGGTCATCAAAAAATTGTTGGATGAGTTCGCCCCGCTTAGAACTGGGCACATCGCCGGTTAATTTAACGTAGCCCAGGCCAACACGTTGGATGATAGGTTCGGTGAGCGCCAGCATGGTGGCCCATTGGCTGAATATGACGGCTTTGTGACCGTTGGAGGCGATATCTTCGGTAAGAATTTCCTCCAGTTCGCCCAGTTTGGGTCCGGTTCGTTCGTGTTCGCCCGGGGGCAGTTCTTTATCGTGTAGAGCGAGCGCGTCACAGATCAGGCGCATTTTGATCAGACACATTAGCAGGATTTCGCGCTCTTTAGGCGTGAGGGGCGCTCGCTGGGCTTTGGCAATCAGTTTGGCGAGCGATTCTTTAAATTCGTTATACGCTTTCCATTGTGGGTCGGTCATTTCAACGAAATAGTTATTGTCGGTGCGGGGCGGGAGGTCTTTGAGCACTTCGTCGCGCGTCCGGCGCAGGACGTGGGGGGCGATTAAGGCGCGCAGTTGGTCCAGATTTTTGTACCCGAGCACTTTGTAAGTGCCATTGGGGCGTTTCTCTAGATCGTAGAATTGGTCGTTGAAGTGCCACAGTGGTCCAAGGATGCGCGGGTCGAGGAACTGGAAGATGGAATAGAGTTCGTCGATGCGATTTTCGAGGGGCGTGCCAGTGAGAACGAAAGCGTAGCGGCTGGGCAGCGCTTTGACCATCTGGGCGGTCTTGGCGCGCCAGTTCTTAATCCGTTGGGCTTCGTCAAGGATGAGTAGGTCAGGCCGGAGTTTGAATAGTTCGTCCTGATCATGGCGCACCAACTCATAATTGATGATTTTGAAAAAGCCTGGTTCGCGATAGAGTTTGCGGCGTTCAAGCAGGGTGCCTTCCACAACCGTGACCGAGAGCGAGGTGAAGCGGCGGATTTCGCGCGCCCATTGGTGCTTGAGTGATGCCGGGCAGATGATCACCGCCTTCTGAATATCGCGCATTTCCTTGAGCAATGCGGCGGCGGCGATTGCCTGGACGGTCTTGCCCAGTCCCATGTCATCGGCTAGCATGGCTCGACCGCCAAAAGCCAGGTGCATGGCGCCCTCTTGTTGGTAGGGATACAGTTTGGTGGAAAGCACGTCGAAGGTACGGCGTCCGCGTTTGACCTGATCAAGGAACCATTCTTTTTGCTGTTGCACTGCCTCACGATCCTGGATCAGGGTCAGGTACTCGCGTACCGCTTCGTTGATGCTGACGAGGGAGCGATCATTTGCGGGCAAAGCCTCAATGGCGGTAAACAACGATGGCAGAATCTGCAAAGCCGCGCCGACCAGAATGCCGGTGGGGTCGAAAAAGCGGTTGAGCATTTCTTTTACCGCGACAGAGTCTGGGAGAGGCAGCACAACCCGGACAGTGACATCCAAACCATAATGAAGATAAACCTGCGTGCCGCGTGGACGCTCTCTGACGAGTTTTTCTAGCTTTTCGCCATATTCGACTTTGAGATAAATCAGCACGCCCTCGATATGTTTGCATGTGCCGATTAGATTCGTTTTGTAATCGGGGCAGGTGCAGGAGTTTTGCATTTCGTCCAGTGAGCGGATTTCCACCCGATAAGCGCGTCCGCTGACGGACTTGACCTCGTATAAGCTAAAAACGGGGTGGCTGCCTTTGTTTGTGATTTTTAGAATCTCTTCTCGCGCGCGTTCGCGACGGCGTTCAATTTGCTCTTGAAGATCGGTGGGCATGGAATAACTCCATTTTCTAATCGATTGGATGGGGTTATTATACTAGTTTTGAGGAAGATGGGTTCTGTCCGCGGTCTTCGCAACTGCCCTCTCAGCCATTGAAGGCGTGGAAATTGACGCCAGATTTGATAATTTCAATGGATCATATAGTTCATTGCGACCACTGAGCCGGCATATAATTTCATGCAGTCTTGGTGAATGTATGAAGAACAGTCAGATAGACGAATCGAACTGATTTTTACTAGAGCTGATACATCAAATGGTAAAATCACTATTGAGACTGTTACCTGGTTGGATCCTTTTTGGGAAAACACCCTTCATCCGCCGATTTTCCTATTCCATGCATTTGATGATTGTTTTGGCGAAGGACATTCCTTTTGGAGAAATAAAATGGCTGATCATAGCAAAAGAATTCCTGGCTCTTCTTTTTCTGGCCGGTCGCCGACGGATAAACCCTTGGTACCATCCAAAATGTCCGAAGCAGAAATCAGGCCGGCGTTGGAAGCGGCTCTTCTCGCAGGAGATGGAACCCGTGCGTTGGAAGTTCTAGATTCTGCTCCGCGCTGGATGGCAAGACAACCAGAAATCATCCTGGTGCGCGCGAGCGTATTGTTGTCGCTGGGCTATGATCAAGAAGCCCTCCAGCACATGCTTGAGATCGTGCGTAAGAAGCCACAATTTACGGCAGTCTACTTGCCACTGGCTATGCTTTATATGGATCGAGAGTGGCCCGCTCATGCCCTTCAGGCCGCTAAACGCGCCCAAGCAGATCGCGATCTAAACGATGAAGGTCGCGATTCCCTTGTGCAGATTATTGAAGAGGCGACGGCTTTGATCCAAGCCCATGCAGGCGAATTAGGCATACCTTTTGAGACCATGTTGCGCGCGTCACTTTTCCATGAACAGGCACAAATGGCTTTGGACGAGGACAAGTTCTCTGAAGCCGATCGTTTCTGCCGAGAGGCCATCAAAATTGCCCCAAGCTGGAACTCTCCACACAATAATCGTGCACATGCCCTGTTCTATTCGGGAAAAGTGGAAGAGGCCATTTCTGTTTCAGAAGTGGTGCTGGCTCGCGAAGCTGAAAATGTGTTTGCTTTGAGCGGCCTCGTAACCTACCATCTTGGTGTGAACCAACCAGAGCGGGCACATGATTACGCTAGCCGTCTTGGGCAGTTATTCAAAAAAATCCCCGCAGATGGTATGGAAATTGAGATGGTGATATCGACGCTGGCGTTGGTGGAAGATACACCAACTCTGTGGAAGATCGCTAAAAGTATGCTGGATGCTCCCTCGGACAGCTTGTATGGCCGCTCCTGGTTTTGCCTGGCAGTGGCGGCGATTCGTAGCGGAAAATGGAAAGACGCGTTGAAATTAATGGAAAAGGCAGACGAAGAAGACCTGCCACCGGCGGGAAAGACTCTCCTGGAAGAGCTTAGAACTGTGGTGGTTCAACGTCACCCTTGCCTGGCATGGATGCCGCCTGCATATCCTGGCGCGGATTTATTTTTTCACCCAAAAGTATTGGCAGAATGGGATGTTTTGATGCAAAAACTTTCCGACCCTGTATCGCCTTCACAGAAACGCAGGATGGATAATTTTTTCAAAAAGTATCCGTTTATGGTTGCCGCGTTGAAGCGATTGCTTTGGGATGGCGAAAGTAACCAAATGGCATTGCAGGCGCTGTTAGACATGGATCGGCCAGATGCGGATGATGAAGTTTTGCGTTTTGCTCTGAGCCAAACCGGAAGCCGGGAAGCGCGTTTGCAGTCTTTCATGAAATTAGGGCAAACCGAGCGTTACACTGGAGCAAGAAATGTCGATATATGGGATGAAGACCTGGAGGAATGGCGGGAAATAGAGTTGAACAACCAGCGGATTGGCGAGGTTGAACCAAACGCCCGGCCCGAGACCATGGCGCTGATTGAAAAGGCACAGAATGCCAAGGACCCGGCCGAAGCAATTTCCCTGTTGCAGAAGGCTGTTGAAAAGGAGTCCACCTGCCCCACGGCCTTATTTAATCTTGGGGTAATGCTTGTTCAAAGTGGTAGAGTTGAAGAAGGAGAAAAGCTTCTATACCGTTCAGTAGATGTGGATCCAAACTATGATTATGGCCATGCTTCCATAGCCCTTTCGGCGGCTAGTCAGGGCCATGAGCAGGAAGCTCTTGATCATTTGGAATTTGTCACAAAGGCGAATGTTATAACTCCGGATACCGCTGTGGTAGCCAGCCTGGCATGGATGCTGCTTTCGTTGGATAAAGACGACTTGAAGGGGGCCCGCCAGCAGCTAGAAACGGCAATTCAGATTAACCCGAATCACCGTTTGATTGGGCACTACAAAGATGTGCTCAAAGACGCTGAAGACTATTACGAAAAATATCACTTCCTGCTGGAATATCAGCGCGAAAGCAATCAACGCGCCCACCAAAAACTTTTGAGAACCCCGCTGTCAGAGAATATGGATTTGCATGCCTGCCTTGAGACCAATACCAAGGATATGTTGGTTGGTTCAGCTCGCTTTTTACGGACTTCATCCTCTGGCAAAAAAGGCGTTCTGGCAACCTGGTTGGCAGGGGTTCTTTTGGATGAGGGGTTTTTAAAAGAAACGTTGTACGAGGATCTGGCAGAAAAAGACAGAGAAGCATTGCGGTGGATGTTGGAATCGGATGGTGTCCGCCCGTGGAAAGAGTTTACCCGTAAATATGGCGATGAAACGCGTGATTCTACGGTCTGGAATTACCATGAGCCAACAAGTATTCCCGGCCGGTTAAGAATGTCTGGATTGTTTTATTCAGGAGCGCTTGAAGGCCAGACGGTTGCTTTTATTCCCGGTGATTTGCGCTCGCTCTTGCGAAAACTGCTTAAATGACCGGATTGTTTGTGGACTCGGGGGAGCCTGACTTGTCGATCGATCTGTGGGGCGCGAGCTGCGCCCCACAGACCTTAGACTTAATTCTCCAACTACCTGCGGAGTATGCGCCAGGCGGTACGCGTGCCGATTGAGATGGGGATGGTCAGCGCCTCGGTGAAAAGTTGAAGTAGCGTTCTTTCAGAGCTCTTTGGCGTAGAAGCGACTCTGCTGCACCACCTCATATCCTAATTTCCGGTAAAGTCCCAGCGCATTCTCATTCAAAGCGCGCACTTCCAGGTGCGCTTCGGTCATTCCATGTTCGCGTAGATACTGCATCCCTTCCACAATCATGGCTGGAGCAATCCCTTGCCCGCGCCAGGCTGAACGGACAAAGATATTTTCGGTATACCCTGCCTGTATGCCGCTCTGCCGATTGGCATCTGGGTTCCAGTAGACCGTAACATTGCCGGCCAATTCATCGCCGGCAAAAGCAGCGATGGAAGTGCCCACCGCCCACATGGGGGAACTGAGGAAGTACTGCCAATTCTCCAGTTTAACGGGCGCTTCGGGGAAGCATTCGTTCCGGGCAGCGACATACTGTTCCTGCTCGGGTTGGCTTTCCATTCTCCAGCGCTGCAGGCGGATGCCGTCCGGCGGGCGAATGGTTGGGATGGGCTGTGTCAGATCACGGCGCATGGAGAACACGGATTCGGAACACTCAAAACCGCGCGAGAGTACATAGGCAGCCGGTTCGCTTTCATTCAGGCGATACTCGAACATCAGGCGGGCTTTCCGTTCGGGCAAACCCTGCTGCGTGTGCGCCTGGCGGAGGATCGTTTGGGCGAGGTCGATGACGCGGGCCAACAGCTCGTTTTTGACTGCCTCGATTTCCGGCAGGTCGGGGAACACCTTGATCTCGGTCCAGATCACGTTGGGGAGGTCCGCGGGGCCATCCGCAATGATTTGCGCATAGACCGGAGCATAACCCACCAACCGGTCATCCAGGAATGCGCAAAATACATCCTGGCCGCCGTGATACGCAGGGGAAAGGTACATTTCGCCGGGGAATACAGGCACGTCATGGTAAATGGAGGAGTATGCCTGCTGTAAGGCGAAGACCTGAGGGACATCTGAAGGAGTGAAAGGGTGGATGGTGATGGAATCCATATAAAAACCTTCTTGGAAAATAATCTTGTATCGTATTACTGCCAAGCGAACTGGAAATTTTATTTTCGGCCCATTTCAATGGTTCTCGTCCACGGTGTTCGAGGAGAAATTCGTTACCGATTCACCACTGGCAGCAGTGTCTTGTTCGTCAAGTAATCATAAGCCCATAGTTCACATCCATTTCCAGGTGGGTCAGAAATCGCATCATTAAGAGGAACGAGGAACAATCCGG
>CAZMMI010000018.1:0-28534 GCA_964567255.1 uncultured Anaerolinea sp. | reverse complement strand
CTTCTCCGGCAACCTGAGCCCTTCCGGTCGCGCCGTGATGAACATCAGCGGCGCGGCCTTGCCCCTGCTGGTCTGGTTCGCCTGGATGCTGGCCATGCGCCGCCGCGACAACCCGGTGGTCGAGACGGTCAAGCTGGTCGCGACGATGGGCGTGCTCAACACCCTCCTGGTGTGGGTCATTATTCCCCTCTTATACTTATCCGGTAATGCCCCCGCCGGAGATGATGTGACTCATTTTCTGGATAACAGCGGTGTGCACCCGCTGCTTCTCGCTGGTGCCGCGCTGCTGGTGTATATTTTGGGTTGGCTGTTGTATTCCCGCCGTTCGGTTGGGCTGGTCAAGACCTTCTTCATGATGCGCGACCCGGCTCCCTGGGAGTTTGGCCAGGTGCGCGCGCCCATCGTGTGGGGTGGGCTCATCATGATCCTGGTGTGGGGCACGTCCATCGCGCTCAAAACCGGCCTGCCCGGCGCAGTCGCGCAAACCGTTGAACCCCCACCTGGTTACGTCCGGGCTGCGCACATCGACTTGAGCACTGGGGATTTCGACGATTTTGAGCTGGCTCGCTTCACCCTGTCCAGCCCCGGTGGGCCGGGCATTTTCCTCGAAATCCACGACATCAACACCTCGTTTTTTGAGGTGCGCCTGATCGGACCCAATGCCTACGAAAAGGTGATTTTGCGCGGCGAGGGATATTCGACGACGCTGGACACGGCCCGGTTAGACCCAGACCCGGCCCTGCCCGCCGGCGAGTATGACCTGCTGCTCACCAGCCACCAATCGCCCGGCACGCTGACGGTTTACATCCAACAGCCCTAACTCCGCCCCCGGTCCCTGCCAACCGTAGAGCAGGTCTTTAAGGCGGGCAAGGAGCGTGCGTTCAACCGCAAAACCTGCCCGGAATTCGATCTGGCGGGTCTGCCGGGTAAGCGCACGACCCTCGCCCGCAGCGTTGCCTTTCAAAAACCCGCACCCGGTCCGCATTAAAGACCCGCCGCTACGAGGATGGGACAGACAATCACCTATGGTAGGGGCAGGTCTTTAATGCTGGCTGTGCCATCTTGTTGAACGGTCTTTCGGCGGGCAAGGAACATCGGCATTCACGAAAGACCTGCCCGCCCTTCAAAACCGGCGGGTCTGCCGGGTAAGCGCACGACCCTCGCCCGCAGCAATGCGATCCAGACCCTGAGGCTAACCCGCGTTAAAGACCCGCCGCTACACAGAGGATGACCGATTACCAGAGGGCGAGGCTACAAGATCCCGGTTCATTGGCAACCCTGATTCCGCCTCGCCCCTACCTGAGTCTAGCCTCTACTCGATCGCAACTTCTTTACCCGCTGCCTGGCTGCGGTAGATGCCGTCCAGAATGCTCTGCACCTGCAAGGACTGCTCCGGCGGAACCGGCGAGGCCAGACCCTCGGCCACGGCCTGGGCAAACTCTACGCACTCCAGCGCGTGCGGTTCCATTTCGTCGCGGGTCAGCTTCAACGTCTGCGTCACCAACTGGCGCGTCTTGTAATGGGTCGTATAGATCTCCGCGCTGGGCCACTGGCAGCCGCCCTCTGTCCCGTACAACCACACCTTGATGTCCTCGTCCGGGTGGTGCAGCAGCCAGGAAGTCTCCAGCATAAGCGTGGAGCCATTTTCGAAACGCACAAAGGCCGCGGCGAAATCCTCTACGTCCATGTCAGCGGGGATGGGAAGCCGTCCCCAGGAGGTGAACGCGCCGGGATGGTGAGCCAGTTCGGCGCGGGCCACACCCGAAACCGCCACCGGCTTGGGATGCCCTAACAGCCACAGAGTCAGGTCCAGCACATGCACGCCGATATCAATGCACGGCCCGCCGCCCGAGCGGTTCTTATAGATGAAGGTAGGCGCAATGGGCAGCCCGCTGCGCCGCAGCCACCACGCGCGGGCATGGTACACCTCTCCCAACGCCCCTTCATCGATCTCGGCTTTGAGAGCCCGAGAATGCCCGTGGAAGCGGAAATGCTGCGCGGTCATCAGCAACTTGCCCGAGCGGTCGCGGGCCTCGATCATCTTGCGAATCTCGGCGGGTGTGGGAGCCAGCGGCTTTTCACAAATCACATGCTTGCCCGCTTCCAGCGCCGCCACCACCTGCTCAGTGTGGAACATGTTCGGCGAGCAAATATCCAGGATGTCAATGTCGGGGTCGGCGATCAAATCAGCGGGTTTCTCATAGAAATGCGTCACCCCGTGCTTCTCGCGCCACACCGAGAACACCTCGGGGCGCACGTCGCTGCCAGCCACGATTTCAGTATACGGGGAAGCCTTCCAACCGGGGACGTGGGTGTTCGCAATCCCGCCCAGCCCCAAAATGCCAACCTTCAACGTTTTGGTCATAGGATTCAGCTCCAGGAGAACGAAGAGAGTGATTGCGTGATTCTACCCCAAATCTCCTGGGGATGTGAACGTTAAACATGGTAGGGGGAATTCATGAATTCCCCCTACCATGTTTTTGGTTCTTTCAAAATAGCCCCAGCAAGGCCCACATTCTGGAGTAGTAAGGGCATTTCATGAATTGCCCTTACTACTCCGCAGCACATAATCCACCATCAACGCCGGGATGTTCACCCCCGTGGTGGCGATGCTGTTGCGGAACTCCATCGTATGGTTCACCTCATTCACCGTCAGTCCATTGTCCGACTCGAACACATCAATGGCGAGCAGCCCGCCGCCCAGGGCTCGCGCCGTACGCCGGCACAGCTCCGCCAGCTCCGGCGTCACCGGGCAGTTGGAAGCCACCCCGCCGCGCGCCGTGTTGGTGATCCAGTTCTCCGAACTGCGGTAGATGGCCCCAATCGGCTCGTCACCCACCACAAAAGCGCGGATATCCCGCCCCGGCTTGTTGACGAATTCCTGGATGTAAAACACCTGGTGATTGACTCCCAGCGTGGCCTTATGTTCGATGAAGGCCTCGGCCGTAGTGCGGTTATCCACCTTGGCCAGCAGCCGCCCCCACGAGCCGACCACCGGCTTGAGCACGCAGGGGTAGCCCATCGCCTCCACTGCCGCCAGAGCCGCCTCCTCCGAGAAGGCCATTACGACCCGCGGCGTGGGAATGCCGTTCTGCACCAAAATCTGGCTGGTGACGTACTTGTCGCCGCAGCGCTCGGCCGTTTCGGGCGGGTTGACCACCGGCACGCCGTTGGCAGCAAAAATGCGAGAGATATACAACCCACGCGAATAGGATACCGACCGCTCAAAGAGCACATCCACGTCGGCGGGCAAGCGGTCGATCTCAAAGAAAGCGTCCTCGTCGCATAACTGCACCACTTCCACGTTGTCGCGTTTGGCGAACTCCTGCAACAAGAGTTTTTCTTCCACACGCACCCGGGTATATAAGAAACCTACGCGAATCATGCCATTCCCTCCAAAACTTGAATTACCACATCCACCACCTGCTCGGTACGCAGCGTGCCGCCCAAATCGGGTGTCACCTGCCCCGCCGCGATCACCTGCTCCACCGCCGCGCGCAGCCGCCCGGCCTGTTCGCCCTCGCCTAAATGCTCTAGCAGCATGGCAGCCGAGAGCAGCGTGGCCAACGGGTTGGCCTGCCCCTTGCCCACCAGCTTGGGCGCGCTGCCGTGCACCGGCTCAAACACCGCCGCCCCCTCGCCCAGGTTGCCCGAGGCCGCCAGCCCCAGCCCGCCCACCAGCATCGAAGCCTCATCGCTGAGAATGTCGCCAAACAGGTTGGTAGTGACGATTACCTGGAATTGCTCCGGTGCGCGGATCAGCTCCATCGCGCAGGTGTCCACCAGCAGCTCCTGCACCTCCAGGTCGGGGTATTCGGCGGCCAACTCCAGGGCGGTGCGGCGGAACAAGCCGCAGGTCTGGCGCAGGACGTTGGCCTTGTGCACCACCGTCACCTTGCTCGCGCCGCGTTTGCGCGCCAGTTCAAAAGCCGCCCGGGCAATGCGCTGCGAGCCGCGCCGGGTGATGACCCGCTCCGTCACCGCCCGCGCCCCATCCTCCTCCACGCGCTCAACCCCCGAATACAGGCCCTCAGTATTCTCGCGCACAATGACCATGTCGATGCCCTGCCGAGAAATGGAATTGGGGATCGAGCGCACCGGGCGCAGGTTGGCAAAGAGGTCAAAAGTCTTGCGCAAGCGCAAGATGGGCGAGAAATAGCCGGGGATATCGGGTGGGGTGGTCACCGCCCCAAAAAGGGTAGCTTCGGCAGCGCGGACTTTCTGCAGGGTGACCTCCGGCAGCGGCGAACCGCAGCGCTGGTAGGCCCCAAAGCCGATCTCGCCCTCCGTCCACTCGAACTGCACGGGCAGCGCCTCGAGCACGCGCCGGGCCGCGCCAATCACCTCGGGGCCAATCCCGTCGCCGGGCAGCAAGCAAACGCGGTGCGCGCTCATTCGACCAACTCCTCGAGCGAATGCTCTTTAAGAAAGCGCACCAGCCCACCCGCCGCGGCGATCTTGAGCACAAACTCGGGCAGCGGCTTGGCCCGGAACGATCGTCCGGTGGTGCGGTCGAAGATCTCGCCGCTGGTCAGGTTCACTTCCACCTCGTCGCCCTCCTTGATCTCCGCAGCGGCCTGGGGGCATTCCAGGATGGGCAAGCCAATGTTGATGGCATTGCGGAAGAAAATGCGCGCATACGAAGCCGCGATCACGCAGCGCACCTGCGAGCCTCGAATGGCAATGGGGGCGTGCTCGCGCGACGAGCCGCAGCCAAAATTCCAGCTCGCCACCACCACGTCGCCGGGCTGCACGCCGGGGGCAAAGTCGGGGCGCACCTCGCAAAAAACCTTGCTCGCCAGTTCCCGCTCGTCAATGGTGATATTGAACCGGGCGGGGATGATTTCGTCAGTATTCAAATTGTCTTCAAATTTCCATGCTCTTCCCATGATGTCCTCCAAGAAGCCGCCAGCCGTCAAAAGTGTAATCCATTTATATTCTTACATTCGCGCATATTCGCGTCCATTCGCGGAAAATCTCTCTTCTCACACAACCTGCCGGGGGTCGGCGATTTTGCCCGCCAGGGCGGTGGCGGCGGCAGCAGCCGGGCTGCCCAGGTAGATCTCCGCCTCAGGGCTGCCCATGCGCCCGATGAAGTTGCGGTTCATGGTGGTGAAAGCTCGCTCGCCGGGAGCCAGCACCCCGCCATGCCGCCCGATGCACGCCCCGCAGCCCGGCGCATTCACCGTGCAGCCTGCGTCCAAAAAGAGCTGGATCAGGCCGTTGGCCAGGGCCTTCTCATAGATGGTCTGGCTGGCAGGCGTCACCAGCGTGCGCGTGTAGGGGGCCACCTGCCGCCCGCGCAGAATTCCCGCCGCAATCTCCAGATCCTCGTAGCGGGCGTTGGTGCATGTGCCGATGTACACCTGGTCGATCTCCAATCCGGCCACCTCGCGCAGCGGTTTGACGTGGTCCACGTCCGGGTGGCAGGCCACCTGCGGCTCCAGCGCCGACACATCCATCTCGATCACCCGTTCGTAGCGCGGGTTGACCGGCTGGAACAACTCGAAGGGCGGCTGGGCTTTCGTCTCGCGCTGGAGGTAATCCACTGTGCGCTGATCGGGGGCGATCAAGCCGCACTTGGCCCCCACCTCCACCGACATATTGGCAAACACAATTCGCGCGTGGACGGGCAGTTCGTCGATATACGACCCGGCAAACTCCAATGAGCGGTAAGTGGCCCCGTCCATGCCCAACTGCCCCGCCAGGGCAATCATCACGTCCTTAGAATACACGCCCGGCTGCGTCTGCCCCTCCAGGCGCACCAGGATGGTTTGCGGCACGCGGAACCAGGTCTTGCCGGTCACCCAGGCCGCGCCCACCTCGCTGGAGCCCAGTCCCGTGGAGAAGGCTCCCAAAGCCCCGTAGGTCACGGTATGCGAATCGGCGCCGATCAAGATGCCGCCGGGGCGCACAAAACCTTCCTCAATCATCACCTGGTGGCACACCCCGCGGTGGTAAAAGTGGCGGATGCCCTGCTCGCGCACGAAGCGGGTGATCTTCTGCTGGTTTTCGGCTGCCAGCAGGTTCGGCGCCGGGTAGGCGTGATCAAAGTGGATCACCACCTTGTCCGGGTCGCGCAGCGGTTTGCCAATCTCGCGGAAGGCCTTGATTGCCAGGGGGGTGGTGTTGTCGTGGCTCATGATCGCGTCCACGTCCAACAAGACGATTTCGCCAGGTTCAACGCTGTGTCCCACCCGACGAGCAAAAATTTCCTCAACTAATGTACCCATGTGTCCTCCGAAGAATGCTATTAGCTATAAGCCATCAGCCGTTAGCCAGAAATGGATTGCGCCATTCGCTGTTCGCTTTTCGCGATCCGCTGTTGGCTGTTCATCGATGGTTCGTCTTTCAATATCTCTCTTGTCTTTCTCTCTGCGTTTCTCCGCGCCTCTGCGGTTTCTCTTCACGGGCGCAGCTCGTCTCTGGTGGATTCACCTGACTTTTTCCACCGCTGCGCCCCTACGCAACCCCTACACAGCCACCTCGGCATGCTTCTTCAATACCAGGCGCGTGTCCGTCAGTTTCACCCCCGGCAGCAACCGCAATTCTTCGATGAAATTGTTCAAATCGCAAGTGTTCGGCACGCGGACGTACAGGCTGATATCGTAATCCCCGGTGAGCTCGTACACGCTGGAAACCTCTTTGCGCGCCTTCAACCGCTGCACCACCGCGCCGGTATAGACGTGCGACTCTACCGCAATCATCACCAGGGCGTTGATATCCTTGGGGAAAATGTCAATGATGCGCCCCGTCACGCGCTCGGCAATCTCGACAATATCCGCGTCGTGCAGCATTTTGCGCTCGTCCCCCATCCGTTTGATCTCATCCACAATGCGGTCCAGCTCCTGGCCGTCCACCGTCACCCCATATTCCTCCAGGCGCACCTGTACTGCCCGTTTGCCGGTGTATTTATCGATCACAATGCGCCTCTCGCGCCCTAACAGAGCCGGGTCAAAATTCTCGTAGGTACGCGGGTCTTTGAGAATCCCGTTGGTATGCACGCCGGATTTATGCGAGAAGGCGTTCAAACCGGTGACCGGCTTGTTGGGCGCCATGAAAAAGCCCGTCGAACGCTCCAGGTATGCCGAAATTTCCGTCAGGCCGTGCAGGTCGTATTTCTCTATGCCCATCAGGTTGCGCAGCGCCAGCACCGTCTCGCACAAATCCGGGATGCCCGTGCGCTCGCCCAGCCCGTTGACCGTGGTGTGGATGCAATCCGCCCCACCGCGAATGCCCGCCAACCCATTCGCCAGGGCCAGGCCGTAATCATTGTGGCAGTGCAGATCAATTTTGCAGGGCAGCAGGCTTCGGCGCAGATCGGTGATGCGCTCGAACATTTCGTGCGGCTGGAGGATGCCCAGCGTATCGGCATAGCTGATGCGATCGGCGCCGGCTTCGATGGCCGCATTGCACACCCGCACCAGGAAGGTAAAATCGGTGCGCGAGGCGTCCTCGGGAGTGTAGCGCACCTTGAGGCCCAGGCTGCGCGCATAGCGAATCTGCTCGCAGACAATCGCCACGGCCTCATCCTCGCTGCGGTGCATTTTGGCTTCCAGGTGAATCTTGGAGGTCGGGTAAAACACCACCACCCGCTGCACGCCGCAATCGCGGGCGTGGTCAATGCCGCTCTTGGTCGCCAGCGAGTGCGCCACAATCTCGGCGCGCAACTTCAGCCCGGCAATGCGCTTGACCGCTTGAAACACGTTCGGCGAGACGCTCGGGTCGCCCGCCTCGATCATATCCACCCCAATCCGGTCCAACAGCCGGGCAATCTCCAGCTTCTCCTCGATCATGAAGTTCACCTGGGGAGTCTGTTCGCCCTCTCGCAGCGTGCTATCCAAAATTTCGACCATCATTCACCTCCATCAAAAAATAGGTTTGCCAGCCGGGTCGGAGGGGTTTGTGTTCCAGCGCAGTGGAAAACAAAAAAGCCCTCCGGTACGGAGAGCTTTTACACGTGGGTAAGGGTTCTGAGTTCGGAACCCGATTAAACCACTGAAAGCCCGCACGCCCGGTTGGGGTGAGGCAGCTTGCGCTTCAAGCGCTTATCAGTGGTCTGGACAACTAACAACATGGATCTCATTGAGGCGGAAGTTTACCACCTGGGAGAAATACGTCAAGGTTTTGAATTGTTAACAAATTTTTTCCGGGCATCTCACAGGTTTACACAACCATAACCGTCCCTTGATCGCCGCTTAATCTTGGCAAGGTATGCTGTTGATAGGAAATAAAGGAGATTTTGAATGCATATTCTTGTTACCAACGATGACGGCGTTACTGCCCCTGGATTATTAGCCCTGGCCCAAGCGGTGCGACCGTTTGGCAAAGTCAGCGTCTTAGCCCCCGACCGCAACTGGTCTGCCTCGGGGCACGTTAAAACCCTCGACCGGCCCCTGCGGGTGCGCCCGGTGGTCCTCGCCGACGGGTCCGAAGCCCTGGCCTGTGATGGAGCCCCCTCAGACTGTGTGGCCCTGGCCCATGCCGGGTTCTTTGACGAGAAAATCGACCTGGTCGTTTCGGGGATCAATCCCTACGCCAACCTGGGCCATGACGTGACCTACTCCGGCACCGTTACCGCCGCCATGGAAGCCGCCATTTGGGAGATGCCCGCCATCGCCTTTTCGGTCGACTCGCCTGATAACCACCTTGGCCTGGTCGATTACAACGCCACTGCTGCCATTGCGACCCAGGTGGTCGAGGCGACTATTCAATACGGCATTGCCCAACACCTGCTGCTCAACGTCAACGTGCCGTACTTGCCGCTGGAGCAGATCAAAGGCATGCAGATCACCCGCCAGGGTCTGCGCGTCTATCACGAGCAGTTCGACAAACGTGAAGACCCGCGCGGCAAACCCTATTATTGGTCCATCGGCAGCGTGCCAGGCGGCATTCCCGAGCGCGGCACCGATGTCGGCGCGCTGGCCGAAGGTTACGTCAGCATCACGCCCATCCAACTCGACCTGACTGCCTACCACTGGCTGCCCGAGTTAAACACCTGGAAGTTTGGCCAGTCAGCCACCGAGCAGGGCTAACGCAAGCCCTCGAACAAATCTGTTTCCACCTCGCGCCCACCGTTCACCAGGCTGAAGACCCGGTAATAGGTCTGTTCGGCCCACCAATCCGGGTGCTCGAAAAGGGTGGGCGTGTCGATCAACTTCTCGGCCATTTCACTCACCTGGCTGCGGTGGCACAAAATGGCCTTGAGCATCACCGGCCAGTAAGCGCGGGTATCGATACGCGCGCTGACGGCCCAGGCCGGCCAGCCGGTGTGTTCACGGGTCACACCGTCTATTTCATAGGTTATCGGCCCATCAAACGTCCTACGATAATCTTCGACGAGGTTAACCGTATCGGTCATGTAGTACAGCTTGCTTACCCGGTGAGGCGCATCACAGTAAGGGCTGAGAAAACCCGCGTCCGCAGCCGCCGTTACCGCCCCCACCGTATACTGCGATAGGGCGATGTGGTCAGGGTGACCATAGGCGCCAAAGGGATCAAAGGTTACAACCACGTGCGGGCGAATCATGCGAATGTGGCAGGCTATTTTCATTGCCGCCTCGGCAGCGTCCACCTGATCCACCTCACCGTCAATCCAATCGAGGAAGTTTATTTCACGCACGCCCAACACCTGAGCCGCCGCGCGCAATTCCTTTTCACGGAGCTGGCCCAGCGCTTCCAGGCCGGGGTTTTCTTCTGCCGGGCCGGTCCAGCCGCGCTCGCCACGCGTGGCCATGAGCAGATAAATCTCGACGCCTTCGGCGGCATATTTCGCCAATGTTCCACCCATGCCCAACGATTCATCGTCAGGATGGGGAATAACCGCTAAGAGTTTATAGGGGCCTTCCATAGGATAATCTCCTTTCGTTTATCTATTATATGCAATTTTTCTCGTTCCAGAACCCACCAAGAACCTACCGCGGCGAATCCCAAACAGGCTCTCTGGGAATTGCTGCGGTAGGTTCCGCATTTTGGGGTGTGAAGGCGGCGATTCCCAATGAAACCCCAAACACTCCGAATAAACAATTACCGGCTATGCTATAATTTTTCTGTTCCCAAACAGGTTGAGAATTACCTCATCTTTCAGCGAGGCCATTATGACACTGACCTTAATTACTGGCGCCCCCGGTTGGATCGGAACGCGATTGGTGCGTGTCCTCTTTGAAGGGCTGTCGGTTGGACCCGACTCGACGCCCGTTGCTGCCCGCTCTAAGCTACGCTGTCTCATTCGCCCCGATCAAAGCCCAGAGCCAATCCGCCAAATCGGCCCCATCGAAACCATCAGCGGTGATTTACGCGATCCTGCCGCTGCCAAAGCCTTGTGCAATGACGCACAAGGCGCAACCCTCTTTCATTGCGCCGGTGTAGTCCACCCAAGACGAACCATATCTGAGCTTTACGAACACAACGTGACCGGCACTCGCAATCTTCTTCAAACCGCCGAAGCCGCGGGAGTGCGGCGGGTCATCGTCCTTTCCTCCAATTCGCCTGTTGGAAATAACCCCAGCCGGGATCACCTGTTTGACGAAGAGGCACCGTACAGACCATACATGAATTATGGACGGTCCAAGATGCACATGGAGCTAGATGTGAAGGAATTCCAGGCCCGTGGCAAGCTCGAAACGGTGATTTTACGCCCCACCTGGTTCTACGGCCCTGACCAGCCCGAGCGCCAAACCACTTTCTTTAGCATGATCAAGAACGGCTCTGCCCCAATTTTAGGAGACGGGGGTAACCTGCGCTCCATGTCTTACATCGACAACTTGTGCCAGGGTATCTTGCTCAGCGAGTCCAGCCCCCAAGCGAATGGTCAAATCTACTGGATAGCCGACCGGCGGCCCTATTCGATGGCTGAAATCATCGACACGGTCGAGCGCTTGATGGAAACTGAGTTTGGCATGAAGGTGGCCCATAAACGCCTGCATTTGCCTGCCTTCGCCGGCGATTTGGCCCAACTCGGTGATGCCCTTATCCAGGGCCTGGGCCTGTACCAGCAAAAGATTCATGTACTGTCCGAGATGAACAAGACCATCGCCAGCTCTGTGGAAAAAGCAGAGCGCGAGCTCGGATATCAGCCGCTGGTGGAATTAGAAGAGGGGATGCGCCGCTCACTGACCTGGTGTATGGAAAATGGAGTCCAGATTTAGCCACCATGTCTAAAGTCGTCTCCGCCCAACGTTTTCGCCCTCAGGTTAAACATCTTCCCTGGCTTGGGTTGGTTGGACTTCTTTTATATCAGGCGTGGCTCTTCTATTTCAAATTGCCCCTTTCATTGGGCCCACGAGTGATCTTTGAACCGTGGGCTCTTCGTAACGGCTATTTCATCTACGAGAACATCACCGACCTTCATTCTCCACTCATGCCCTGGCTGCTGGCAGTTCTGGGATACATAGTTCCTAACGGGCTGCGGCTAGCCAAGCTCACACTGGTTGGGTTGCTATCTCTTTCAACCTTGTTCACCTTTATGGTGGCGCGTCGCCATTTAGGCAGTTGGGCCGGGCTGGCAGCCGCTGCGCTTTTTGCGCTCTGGGCGCCCGCCACCGGCTTTGGCAAACTATGGTACGAAGCTTTTCTCGCCCCTGCATACCTGATTTATCTGCTCGCTTACAAACCATCCACTCAACCCCGCACATACAAGTGGTGGCTATTTTGGGGATTGTTTGGCGGGCTCACCGTTTTGATCAAACAACATGCCGCCATAGTGTTTGCCGCTTTCTTGCTCTGGGAAGGGATTACGGCTCTCAGCACCGAACGAAGCAAGCTTTTGATCTTACGCGACCTGATCATTACAGGATTAATCTCGTTTATCCCGCTCGGAATTGCCTTCGTTTTTCAGATTCTCCAGACGGGATTGGCCGAGAGCATGTTTTACTGGATCATTACATACTCATTCGAGGACACATACTCAACATTAGCATCTAGCCCTCCGAACGTAGGCCATATAAGATTTCTCGCCGAAATTAATTTACTGCTCTTGCCCGCCTTGCTGGGGTTTGGAATTTTCGTTAGAACGAAAAACCCCGCCTGGAAAGAAATCGGCCTATGGTTATGCACAATGATCTCGGGCGCGTTTGTTTTGTACCCGCGATATAGCGTCTGGAAACTCCAGCCCATTTTGGCAATTTTCATTTTGCTTGCCGTTTGGATCGTGAATGTTGTGTTAAGCTCTCGGCAAGAAAAATTTTCCGGGGCATTTTCCATTGGCGTCGTAGGAATGATTGCCATTTACTGGCTGCTTGGCAATGCACCCGCGCAGGTGTCCGCCATCCAGAACACCGGGCCACGCCTTATTTCCGAGTATTCGGGGCCAGAATCGCTTGCGGCACAGATTCGAGCAGTCGCCGGTGAACCTAAAAGTATTTATATTTTTGTGGATGACGAGTCGACTTCTAACCTTTACTATCTGCTTAACGCGCCGCCTCCGCGATACTGGATATTTCATTATCCCTGGTACATGACAGATGAAATCAAGGGCAAAATTCTGGCATCTCTTCAAGAATCGCCTCCCGAATGGGTCGTGTATCTACCAGAACGCTGGGAGATTAGCAAATATGCGCCGGAACTGGTTGACTATATTGAATCAAACTATCAAGCAGAGTCCACATTAACATTCCAATCAGGGCCCGTTTTATTGATGCGCCGCATCCCAGGACGCTGACCGAAACTCGTTTGCAACCGCTCAAATCCAGTATAATTTTCTTATGCTCACAATCGTGCAGGAAAAAGTACGCCAGGCTGTTGGATTACTCACTGAACACAGCCTGGATGCCTGGCTGACCTTTGTTCGCGAGACCAGCGCTGGGGGCGATCCCGTACTGCCCCTCATCTACGGCTCCGCCAGCCTGACTTGGCCCAGCGCATTGATCGTTGCCCGCAGCGGCGAAACTATCGCATTGGTGGGACGGCACGAAGCCCACGCTGCCGAGGCCACTGGCGCCTATACCCAGGTGATTCCCTACGACGAGTCTCTCCGACCGCACCTGCGCGAAACACTTGAACGGCTGGACCCGCGCCGCCTGGCTATTAACACCTCGGTCACCGATGTGATGGCCGACGGGCTAACTCACGGCATGTACCAGATGCTCGTCGAAATGCTGGCGGGAACGCCCTTTGCAGGACGGCTGGTTTCATCGGAAGAACTTGTTGCCACCTTGCGAGGGCGCAAAACGCCCGCCGAGTTGGATCGTATCCGAGACGCCATCCGCACAACCGAGCAAATCTATGCGCAAACATTTGCCTTCGCCCGCCCAAGGATGAGCGAACGGCAGATCGCGGGCTTTATGCACGACCAGATGGCTGCGCGCCGCATTGATGCCGCCTGGAGCTATGAAGGCTGTCCCATTGTCAACGCCGGGCCCGATTCACCGGTAGGCCACGGCGAACCCGGCGACATTCTCCTCCAGCCCGGCATGATCCTGCACATCGATTTCGGCGTGCGCCAGGCGGAATACTGCTCGGATATTCAACGCCTGGCCTACTACCTGGCTCCCGGCGAGAGCGAGCCGCCCTCTGAAGTGCTGCGCGGCTTCAACACGGTGGTAGAAGCTATCCAGGCCGCCGCCAAAGCCCTCAAGCCGGGGCGCAAGGGCGAAGAGATCGACGCGATTGCCCGCTCCTACATCACCCGGGCAGGCTACCCGCAGTATATGTACGCCACCGGTCACCAACTGGGCCGCCTGGCTCACGATGGCGGCGCGTTGCTCGGCCCGCGCTGGGATCGTTACGGCAAGGCTCCCGGCTACCGCGTGGAAGCCGGGCAAGTTTACACCATTGAACCGGGCCTGATGCTGCCCGGATATGGATACATTGGCATCGAAGAAGATGTACTGGTCACCGATCAGGGCGCGGAATTTCTGTCCGAGCCGCAAACCCAATTGATTGTAGTGGCGCCTTAGCCAGAAAGGACAAAACATGCTTGCAATCATCAACGGAACCGTGATGACCATTACCCACGGAACCATCGAACGCGGAACGGTGCTAATCGATGGAGGCAAGATCGCCGCCGTTGGCGCCGGCCTGACCATTCCACCAGGGGCTCAAATCATCGATGCAACCGGCAAGGTGGTCATGCCCGGCCTGATCGACGCGCATTGCCACACCGGTCTATTCGGCGACGGCATCGGCTGGGAGCACGCCGACGGCAATGAAATGACTGACCCGGTCACGCCGCACATGCGCGCCCTGGATGGCATCCACCCCGAAGATATCGCCTTCCCCGACCTGGTCGAGGCGGGCGTCACGACGATCATGACCGGCCCCGGCAGCGGGAACCTGATCGGGGGCACATGGGCCTGCGTCAAAACCGCCCCCAAGCCCAGCATCGAGGAGATGATCCTGCTCGAGCCCGCCGGGATGAAGATGGCCCTGGGCGAAAATCCCCGCCGGGTGTATGGCAGCAAGAGCAAAATGCCCTCCACGCGCATGGGCAACGCAGGCGAACTGCGCAACGCACTGGTGAGCGCGCAAAACTACCGTGCCAAATGGCAGCAGTATGAAAAAGACGTGCAAGCCTATCAAGACAAAGTGAAGGCGGGCGAGAAAGATGCCAAAGAACCCGCCGCCCCCGAGCGCAACCTTAAGTGGGAGGCGCTGGCCCGTATCCTCGACCGGGGCATGCGCGTGCACATCCACGCGCACCGCGCCGACGATATCCTCACCGCGGTGCGCATTGCCGAAGAGTTCAACCTGGATCTGAACATCGAGCACGCCACCGAAGGCTACAAGATTGCCGATATTCTGGCCCAAAAAGGCATCCCCTGCACGGTGGGGCCAATCTTGTTCTCGCGCAGTAAATACGAACTGCGCAACATGACCCCCAAGAACCCCGGCCTGCTGGCCAAAGCCGGCGTCAAGGTTGCCATCCAAACCGATGAAATGTCAGCCGTGCGTTACCTGAGCATCAATGCTGCCCTGGCAGTGCGCGAAGGCATGCCCGAAGATGAGGCTCTCAAAGCCATCACCATCTACTCCGCTGAAGTGATCGGCGTGCAAGATCGAGTGGGCAGCCTGGAAGCAGGCAAAGATGCCGACGTGGTGGTATTCAGTGGACACCCCTTCGACTACAAAACCGTAGCCGAGGTAGTCATCATCAACGGTGAGATCGTCTACCGGCGCTAAAACCAATCGGGGTAATTGCGGGGCGTAGTGTGCCCCGCAATTACCCCGTCTTCACTAGCGCCCCCCAACCTCTGAGTAGTTGCGGTAGAATCGCCATCAAGTCTGGACGGGGTGAGCCGCCAGGAGTTCTTTATCCATCTGGCGGGCAAGCGCCACGATCATCTCCACCGCCTGATCAATGCTCAGCTTCCCTGTGTTTAAAATCATGTGGTACTGCAACGAATCGGTCCAGTCAAAATTGTAGTAGCGCAGCAAATAATCTCCCGAAGCCTGATCGCGTTGGGTAATGTAGTCTTGTGCTTCGCGGCGGATTTCGATATCCGCCTGGAACAGGTGGCGTGACTCTTTGAAGCGTTCCTTCACCCGCTGGATGCGCTCCTCCAGGGGAGCCTCCAGGCGAACATGCAACACGCCGGGCTTATCCTTGAGCAGGGCCTGCCCGCCGCGCCCCATGATGACCACGTTGCCTGCCTCATACGCGCTGCGGATGGCGTGCTGCACCAGGCTCAACGCTGCATCTTCGCTCAACGAAAGATCCTCTGTGCTGCGTGTTCCAGAAGGATCTTCCCGCCAGACGCGCACCTGCGCAACCGGGGAAGAACGGGAGAAAAGCCGGTCAAGGAATCCCTTGACCTTATAGTTCTCCTCGGAGTAATCAATTGCTTCCTGAGCAGAGATACCCGCTTCTGCAGCGGCTCGCGCAATCAGTCGCTTGTCGAAAGTCCGATAGCCCAATGCTTCGCACACGCGGTCGGCAATCTCATCTGCGCCGCTGCCGTATTGACGTGAAATGGTGATCACTGCCATTTTTCACCTTCCTTTCTGGCCCAGAAAACATAATCCCGCCCTGGTAAAGGCGGGAGCAATGAACATTCCCGTGCTGCAATGTGTCAGCGCCTGGCGCAACGGGTTTAGCGTATATTTCTGTACAATTAAACTATAGCATACCCTTTCCATGATTTCAATCATTTAAGTTGGCTACTCAGCTATAGATGGAAGATTCCGAATATGAGATGTATGTGGGGTGTAAAACACCCCACATACATCTCATATTCGGAATCTTTCTTCACCCTCTGTCTGGTAAATCCGCTTCCAACCGGCGGATTGAGCGCTGTGCCCAGGTCAGCAGGGTGGCTGCCAGCATGAGCACGCCCGCCACCACCAGCACCAGCCCCATTCCTGCCCCAGCCGAATCCCCCACCAGCCAGGCCACTCGCTCCCAGCCCGGCCCGCCCACCGCCGGCTCCAGCCAGGAATCCACCAGCCAGCCGGTGAGCGCAAAAGACAGGGTAGAGCCCAACAGGCTGGCCTGCCCATAGAAAGCAAACACGCGCCCCTGCATATCTGGCGGGGCCTTGAGCTGCAAGATCGACACAACCAGGGCATTGTTGATGGGCAGTGGGACCATCAGCAGAAATAAAGCCGCGCCCAGAATAGGAGTCGATCGCGCCGTGCCGTAGATAAGAAACATAACGCCGCTAAGGATCAACCCGCCCAGGATGGTGTACATGCGCGGGCGAGTGCCGCCCCACAGGCTGATCAACGCCGCGCCGCTGAACGCGCCCAGGCTCATCAAGCCAATCACCCAGCTCATCTCCTTCTCCGAGCCGGTTATCGCGATCAGGTAAGGAATGGCCAACTCAAGCGGGCCGTTGAGTAGAAAGTTGACGAACACCAGGTAGAGCAGGAACAGAAACAGTGACCGCCGCTTGAGAAAAAAGCGCAGCCCGCCCAACGCTTCGCTCAGGAATTGCCCGCGGCCCTCGGCGCCCTCTTCGCTGGGCGGCGGCTGCGGAATGGACTGGCCCGCCACAACCAGCACCGCCAGCAAGAACGTGCCCAGGTCAATGAGAATGACCCCCGTCACCCCAATCAAGCCGTACAGCAAGCCCGCCAGCACCGGTGCGATCGTGCTGGCCAGCGGAAAGGACAGCTCAATGACCGCATTCAAGCGCTCGCGGCGTTCGGCGGGGATCAGCAAGGTGGTGGTCGCATCCCGCGCCGGGCCCTGGAAAGTGCCGAACAAGCCTTGCAAAAGCGAAACAACGTACAGGTGCCAGGGCTGGAACTGTCCCGAGGCAAAACTGAGCAGCAAGAGCAGGCTGCCCAGCGCCTGCCCCGCGTCCGATAGGATCATCACAGCCTTGCGCGGCCAGCGGTCTACCAGCGCTCCAGCAAAGCTTCCCACCAGCATACCCGGCAGCTCGGCAAAAAAGGATGCCAGCAGCAGCGGCGCGGCCTTGCCCGTCTCGGAGTAAATCCAGATGCCCATGGCCATCGAAGTCATGCGGCTGCCGATCAGCGAGACGGTCTGGGTGACCAGTAAGATAAAGAAAGTGGTCAAGTTTTTCCGCGGCATGAGGCAGATCATAACATATCTCCTTCCTTGACCTGTGTCTCCAATGTGCCTATACTTTACCTTACTATGACAACCAACCCCCTTTACTTGTTGAGCGTGAATATCGGGCAGGCTCGGCCCATCCAGAATGCCAAATCCTCCGGCTTGACCGGGATTTTTAAGCAACCCAACAACGAAGCGGTCTTCATCTCCCGGCTGGGATTGAAAGACGATGCCATTTGCGACACCAAGCACCACGGCGGGGTGGATCAAGCGGTGTATGTCTACGGCGGGCCCGACTACAAATGGTGGGCGCAGGAGATGGGTTCGCCGCTGGAGCCAGGCACGTTCGGCGAAAACCTGACCATCTCCGGACTGGAAACCGCCCAGGCGCTCATCGGCGACCGGCTGGCCATTGGCGAAGTACTGCTGGAAGTCACCTCGCCGCGCATTCCCTGCGTCACTCTGGCGGCGCGCATGGGTGACCCGGCCTTTGTCAAGCACTTCCGCGCTGCCGAACGCCCCGGCTTTTACTGCCGCGTCCTGCAAGAAGGGTTTGTGTGTGCCGGAGATGCCGTCCTCTATGAGTGTTATTCCGGCGAACCGTTCTCCATCCTCGAAATGTTCCGCGATTACTACGAGCCTCACCTCGATGAAACCACCCTGCGCCGCCACCTGGCGTCCCCGGTTCACTACAAAGACCGCGCCGAAAAAGAACTAAAACTAGCCGAATTGCTGGCTTCCAGGAAAGAATGAACAAGCTCCCCACCGCTGGTCTCTCGCTGCTTCTGCTGTGTGCCTTACTGCTCACTGGCTGCGAAAGCGGCGGATTCCCGGTCAGCCAGTCTTATGACATCGGCACGCACAGCCTGCACCTCGAATGCGTGGGCAGCGGCAGCCCGGTGGTGGTCATAGATGTGGGCGCGGGCGATTCGTATAAAAACTGGGCCGCCGTCATGGGCCATTTAGCCGAAACCACCACGGTGTGCAGCTACGACCGCGCGGGGTACGGTCAAAGCGAGCCCGGCCCTCTGCCGCGCCACAGCCTGCAAGCCGCAAGCGAATTGCGCGCCTTGCTCCAGGCTGCCGCCCTGCCCGGGCCCTACATCCTGGTAGGTCATTCTCTGGGCGCCGTGAACATGCAGGTCTTTGCCATGCAGTACCCCGACGTGACTGCCGGGTTGATCCTGCTGGACCCCACCCCTCTGGGCTGGCTGCTGGATGGCAGCACCTTCCCCGAACTGACTGCTCAATTTGAGGCGCAGACGCAGGAGATAAACGCACAGGCCGAGGCGCTGCTGCAATCCGCCAATGAAGCTGACCAGGCCCAAGGCACCTACCTCCAGGCCCTGGCTTCAGAACACAATGAGTTGTTTGGCGAAAGCGCCCGCCAGCTAGCCGAAATTGTTTCCTTCGGCGATTTACCGGTGATCGTCATTAACTCGGCTCAACCCAATTCCAACTTCGGCGCATCGGCGGAAGCTTTCCAACAGTTTTGGATCGAGCAAAGCAGGGAATTGGCGCAAAAATCGACAGCCGGGCGATTTGTCCTGGCGGAAGACAGCGGGCACATGATCTACCAGGACTCGCCTGGAACCATTATCATCGCTGTGAGGGACACGAGAGAAAAAGTTCGCTAAGCCACGGGAGGGAAACCATTTGAACACGCAAATCGAGCTCACTCAAACCGGTCCGCTGCTGGACGCGCAGGGGAAGCCGGCGCAGGTCGGATGGATGCGCCAACCGCTCCTGGATTGCAACCTGGAAAACGCCCGTTTTTACACGCTGCGCTTCTTGCAGCGCTTTCGCATCAAGCGCTGGGATTACTACGCCGTCTTCACACCGCGGCGCTTCTTCTCGGCCACCATCGCCGACCTGGGCTACGCCGGGAACATTTTCGTCTACAGCCTGGACTTCAGCACCGGCGAATTGCACGAGGAAGGGGCCGTCATCCCGCTGGGCAAAGACATCACCCTGCCGCGCAACAGCAGCGAGGGCGAAACCAGCTTTTCCAATGACAAGATGACCTTGCGCTTTCAGGCTCTGCCCGGCTCGCGGCGCGTGTTTGTGGATTGGCCCGGGTTTCACGCCGGGCGCGGAATCAAAGCCGAGATTGAAATGACTTGCCCGCCCGAGCATGAGTCGATGACCATCGTCATTCCCATCGGCCAGAAGCGCTTTTACTACAACCGCAAGATCAATAACCTGCCCGCCAGCGGGTCCATTCGCTACGGTGACTGGCTGGAGGAAGTGCGCCCCGCTGAAAGCCTGGGTTCGTTGGATTGGGGCCGCGGGGTGTGGGAATACCAGAGCTACTGGAACTGGGCCAGCGCATCGGGCTTTTTGGCCGATGGACGGCGCGTGGGTCTCAACCTGGGCAAAGGCTTCGGCGATCTCAGCCGGGCCGGCGAAAACTGCTTCATCCTGGACGGGCGAGTGCACAAGCTTGACCAGGTGGCCTTCGACTACACCTCCGGTGATTATATGCGCCCCTGGCGCTTCACCGACAATGCCGGGCGATTGGATATCACCCTGACGCCCTTCAAAGAGCGCATCGCCACCACAAAACTGGGCGTCATCGACAGCGAAGTTCACCAGATGTTCGGGCGTTATGCCGGAAAAGCCGTGTTGGACAGCGGCGAGGTGATCGAAATCCGCGACCTGATTGGTTTTGCCGAGGAGCACCGCGCACGCTGGTAAAATAGATCGTTAATGGCCCCTCCAAATTTGTTAGCCGGCGGTATTTTGCTGGCAGCCGGGATCATCTGCCTGGTTGTAGGTGTAGTCGTCTGGCAAATGCGCCGCAACTCTCCGGGGGCTGTACCGCTCATGATGCTCATGGGCGCTTTAGCCTGGTGGGACATTACCTACGCTCTCTTTTGGGCAGATGTACCCGGCCCTACTCCCTACTTCTGGCTGGATATCACCTTCATTGGCGTGACCATCGTTCCTACGGCGGTATTGTTGTTTGTGATTCAGGTGGTGCAGGGCGAGCAATGGTTGAAGAAACCCTTCCTGCTGGCCCTGTGCATCGAGCCGGTGCTGATCAATATCCTGATGTGGACCGACCCCTGGCATAACCTGTTCTTTGGCGGAAAACGCGAACTGAATACAGCCAGCATTCTGGATGCCGGGGTGGCCTCCTGGGCCAACATCATTTACTCTTACTTCTTGATCGCGGTTGCATTTGTCTTATTGGCACGGGCAGTCATCCGGGCAAAAGGACTTTACCGCCAGCAGTACCTGACCATCATGGCGGGAATAGGGATCACCTGGGTAAGTAGCTTAATTTTCACGCTGGGATTCGACATCCTGTCCAACGCAGACAACACGCCCTTCTTTTTTACCCTCACCGGATTGGTCTTTGCTTTTGCCCTGCTACGCCTGCGCCTGCTGGACATCGTCCCCATCGCCCGCGACCGGCTGGTCGATAACATGAACGACGGCGTGATGGTGGTAGACAAACACAATCGCCTGGTAGATTTTAACCCCGCGGCCAGAAACGCCATTCCAGAGTTGAAGATTGGCGAACCGGCAGGGAATTTTCTAAAGGCAACCACCCTGTTGGTAAGAAACATTCCTCAGCTCGATGAAATCCACACCGAGGTCACCCTGGCCGGGAACCTACCCACCTACCTGGATGTGCGCATCTCGCCATTGTTTGACAAGCAGCGCCAACCGATCGGGAAATTGATCGTCTGGCGAGATATCACCGAGTTAAAGTTAATGCAGCTAGAGTTAAAAGACCTGGCCGG
Organism: uncultured Anaerolinea sp.; assembly: GCA_964567255.1. Lineage (GTDB taxonomy): Bacteria > Chloroflexota > Anaerolineae > Anaerolineales > Anaerolineaceae > Anaerolinea. The sequence continues at coordinate 7,324 of CAZMMI010000018.1, read as the reverse complement.
CAGGGATGCCGTCACCGAAGTCTATAACCGCCGCCGCTTCATGGAACTGGCCCAGACCGAACTGCGCCGGACCACGCGCCTGAGCCAGCCCTTGTCCGTGGTCATTGCCGACCTGGACCGTTTCAAGAACGTCAATGACACCTACAGCCACCAGGTAGGCGACCAGGTGTTGCACGATTTTGCCCAGTTCTGCATGCGCGTCAAGCGTAAAAACGATCTCTTTGCCCGCTGGGGCGGCGAGGAATTTATCTTCCTGCTGCCGGAAACCGATGGAGCCGAAGCTTTTGAATTCACCGAGCGCTTGCGCCGCCTGATCGCCGAAACGCCATCTCTGGTGGGTCCTTATTCCATCACCGTAACGGCCAGCCTCGGCGTAGCGCCGCTTTCCAGCCCGCAAGATACGCTGGAGATGCTTCTCAGCCGGGCCGACCAGGCCATGTACGCCGCCAAGGACCAGGGCCGCAACTGCACCGTGTTGTGGCAAAACAATTGGGCCGCGGATCGCAACGAGGCGCCGGGATGAATAAAATACAGCAATACCGCGCCCAACTGCGAGCGCTCAAAGATTGGGATGCCTTCTTGCTGCAAGAATCCGGTTTGCCCGGCCCGCGCGGGAACATCGAACTGGGACAGGCCGTGGCCGACGAAGGTAGCCTGGTGCTTTTCCAACGCCTGTTGACCTTCACTGCAGAAAAAGCCTTGGTGAACACGCCGGAAGAGTTCCTGGCCTTCTGCGGGATCCTGGGCCTGGGGCGGCTGCTGGCTGAAGGGCACATGGAACACCTGCCCACCCTGCGAGCGTGCGCCGCCGACCCGCGCTGGCGCGCCCGCGAAGCCGTAGCCATGGCCCTGCAGCGCCTGGGCGACGCGGACATGAACCGGTTGGTGGCGGAGATGTGGCAGTGGGCGCTGGGCAACCCATTGGAGCAGCGCGCCGCGGCAGCGGGGCTGTGCGAGCCGCGCCTGCTCAAAGACCCCCGTCACGCCCAGGCTGTGTTGGATATCCTAGACCAGATCACCGCGTCTATCCCGGCAAACCCTTCTCGCCGCAGCGAGGAATTCCTGGCGCTGCGCAAAGGCCTGGCTTACTGCTGGAGCGTGGCAGTGGCGGCTCTGCCGGAAGAAGGCAAGCCGCGCATGGAAAGATGGCTGGCCGAACTCGATCCAGATGTGCGTTGGATCATGAAGGAAAATCTCAAGAAGAACCGTTTACAGAAGATTGATTCGATTTGGGTCAAGAAATGGCTTGAACGCATTTCTTCTTTGTAGCGGCACGGGGATTCTGCAAGACAAGTTGACCCTCTACCAAACCCCGTGCCCGGCGGACAGACGGGCGCAGGGTGAATGTCGATTCCGAGATTTGGGTAAAAACTGGAAAATCGCTTGACTTTTCCCAATCCGTGTAGTATATTTGCGCCCATGTTATTCCCGCGCGAACTTCGCCTCCGACGAAAGCCGAGCCTGCCCACACTCTGGGATAGGTCGGCTTGACCTGCCGGGATATCGTTCACTCGCTTTCCTGAAACGCGACATCCTACAAGTAAAACCAAGCCCTCCGCCCGGAGGGCTATTTTTTTGTGATTCCACTCTCTCATCCAATCCAAGGAGCATTTTTTATGGCTAAGAAAGCCCAAACAACCCAACTCAAGAAAGTCGTTCTGGCTTACTCCGGCGGTCTGGACACTTCCGTCATCGTCCCGTGGCTGATCGAGAACTACGGCTGCGAAGTCATCTGCTACACAGCCGACGTGGGCCAGGGCGAAGAGCTCTCCGGCCTGCCCGAGAAGGCCAAGGCCAGCGGCGCCAGCAAGATCTACATCGAGGACCTCACCGAAGAGTTCGCCGGTCAGTACCTGTTCAAGTTGATCAAGTCCGGTGCCAAATATGAGCGCGATTACCTGCTGGGCACCTCCATCGCCCGCCCGCTCATCGCCAAGCACATGGTGGACGTGGCCCACCTGGAAGGCGCGGATGCCTTCGCCCACGGTTGCACCGGTAAAGGCAACGACCAGGTGCGCTTTGAACTCACCGCCATGGCCCTCGACCCGCGTCTCAAGGTGATTGCCCCCTGGCGCGAGTGGAACATCACCTCGCGCGAAGATGCCCTGGCTTACGCCGCCGCCCACAACGTGCCCGTCTCTTCTACCATCAAGTCCATCTACAGCCGCGACGCCAACCTGTGGCACATCTCGCACGAGGGCGGCATCCTGGAAGACCCCTGGGCCGAGCCTGACGAAGAGATGTTCAAGCTGAGCGTCTCTCCCGAGAAAGCCCCCGACGAGTCGGAGTTTGTGGAAATCCAGTTCGAGGAAGGCGTGCCGGTCAAGGTCAACGGCAAGGCCCTCTCCCCTGCCAATCTGGTACGGGCCCTCAACGAACTGGGCGGCAAGCACGCCATTGGCCGCGCCGACCTGGTGGAGAACCGCCTGGTGGGCATGAAGTCCCGCGGCGTGTACGAGACCCCCGGCGGCACCATTCTCATGGAAGCCCACAAGCAGCTCGAGCAGATCACCTTGGACCGCGACACCCTGCACTATAAAGACGTGGTCGCCCAGCGCTATGCCGAGGTGGTTTACAACGGGCAGTGGTTCACCCCCCTGCGCGAGGCCATGGACGCCTTCTTTGACGTGACCCAAAAGTTCGTCAGCGGTTCGGTGCGCCTCAAGCTGTACAAGGGCAACCTCATCCCCGCCGGGCGCAAGTCGGTCCACAGCCTGTACCGCGAGGACTTCGCCACCTTTGGGCAGGACTCGGTCTACGATCAGAGCGACGCGGCCGGGTTCATCACCCTCTTCGGCCTGCCGCTCAAAGTTGCCGCCATGCGCGATATCGTCGCCGGGACCAAGGTCGAGTACGACGCCCCGGACTACTCCACGTTCAAACGGGACTAAGACGATCATCCGCGAATAAACGCTAATTTCCGCGAATTCAGAATATAATATGACCTCAACACTCACATATACAGCACCAATATCTCTTTTTTCAATTCGCGTCTATTCGCGTCTATTAGCGGATTAATTCTTTCGGAGGCGAAGATGAGTAAACTATGGGGCGGGCGGTTCTCGGGCGGGTTAGACCCAATCGCATGGGAGTACAACGCTTCTCTGCCGTTTGACTGGCGCATGGCCGAAATGGACGTGCGCGGGTCGATTGCCTGGGCCAAAGGCCTGATGAAAGCCGGTGTGCTCAGCCTTGACGAACAGCATCAAATCGTCAAGGGCCTGACCGACATCCTGGCCGAAGTGCGCGGCGGGCAGTTCCAGCACGCCCCCTCGGACGAGGACGTGCACACTGCCATCGAGCGGCGGCTGACCGAGCTAACCGGGCCGGTGGGCGGCAAGCTGCACACCGGGCGCAGCCGCAACGACCAGGTAGCCACCGACTTCGTCCTGTGGCTGCTGGACGCCATCGACCGGGTGGACGCCTACCTCAAACTGGTGCAAACCACGCTGGTCGAACGCGCTGAAGCCGATATGGGTATCCTCTTGCCCGGCTACACTCACTTCCAGCAGTCGCAGCCCATCCTCCTCAGCCATTGGTGGCTGTCGCACTTCTGGCCCCTGGCCCGCGACCGCCAGCGCCTGGCCCAACTCCGCGAGCGCACCGCCGTCCTGCCCCTCGGCTCAGGCGCCATCGCCGGAACGCCCTTCCCCATCGACCGCAAGTTCCTGGCCAACCAGCTCGGCCTCAAAGCCATCACCCCCAACAGCATCGACGCCGTCTCTAACCGCGATTCAGCCGCCGAGTACCTGTTCATTGCCTCGCTGGTGGCCGTGCACCTCTCCCGCCTGTCCGAAATGCTCATCCTCTACACCTCGGGTGAATTCGGCTTCATCGAGCTGTCCGATGCCTACAGCACCGGCTCCAGCCTGATGCCGCAAAAGAAAAACCCCGATACGTTGGAGTTGACCCGCGGCAAGGCCGGGACGGTCATTGGGCGGCTGACTGGCGTGCTGGCCATGCTCAAGGGCCTGCCTTCGGCCTATGATAAAGATATGCAAGAAGATAAAGTGCCGGTATTTGAAACCACCGACACCCTGTGCCTGATGCTGCCGGTGGTGGCGGGCGTGCTCAAGACGCTCACCGTCAAAGCCGAGCGCATGCAGGCCGCCCTCAACCCGGCCATGCTCTCTACTGATGTAGCCGATTACCTGGTACGCAAGGGGCTGCCTTTCCGCGAGGCGCACAGCCTGGTGGGCAAGGTTGTTCTGCGCGCTCAGCAGACCGGCGTGCGCCTGGACCAGCTCCCGCTGGAAGAGTTCCAGGCTCTCAGCCCGGTGTTCGAAGCCGACGTGCTGGAAGTGTTCGATTTCGCTGCCTCCGCCGCGCGCCGGGATGTGCCCGGCGGCACCAGTCCGGCTGCCGTGCAGGTACAAATCCAACAGGCGCGGAACTTCCTGCAGGTTCACAAAGTACGCAGTGCCCTGCCACCCTCCGAAACCGCCCGCGGCGGCGACGGAAGCTAAAAAATTATCCGCGAATTTCGCGAATTGTCGCGAATGAAGAAAGAGATTTCTTCTTATTAGCGTCATTCGCGTTCATTAGCGGACAAAATCTTTCTTAGGAGAATAAAAAATGACTACTTTAACTGCTAATTGCCCCGAATGTGACGCGACCCTCACCCTGACCGATGTGGTGGTGGGCGAAATCGTGGTCTGCCCCGACTGCGGCGTGGACCTGGAAGTGACCAGCCTCGACCCGGTCACCGTGGAAGTTGCCCCCATGGAACAGGAAGACTGGGGCGAGTAGCCCTTTCCATTCCGCAACAAGAAATGCTATTTTGAGTAGATGAAACTCATCTGCCCAGGCAGACAGCGGACAGCTGAAAGCGGATAGCGATTCACCAAGCGAGGTCTTATGAAGGTAGGTATCTTATTATCCCGCATCCGGGTTGAGGAGAAGTGGCTGCTCGAAGCGCTGGAGAAGCGCGGCGTCGATTATGAACGCATCGACGACCGGGAAGCGCACTTTGAACTGACTCAACCGGGCCCCTGGTCGCAGTTGGACGTTGTCCTCGAACGCAGCATTTCGTTTGCGCGCGGCCTGTATGCCACCCATATCTTGAATGCCTGGGGCGTGCCCACCGTGAACATGGCCCACGTGGCTGCCACCTGCGGCGACAAGCTGGTCAGCTCGGCGGCGCTGGCCAAGGCCAACGTGCCCCAGCCGCGCATCAAGGCGGCCTTCACCCCCGAATCAGCCCTGGCGGCTATCGAGGAGTTGGGCTACCCGGTGGTGCTCAAGCCGGTGGTCGGATCATGGGGGCGGCTGCTCTCCAAGATCAACGACCGCGATGCCGCCGAAGCCGTGCTGGAGCACAAAGAGACTCTCGGCTCGTACCAGCATTCCATCTACTACATCCAGGAATACATCAAGAAGCCGGGGCGGGATATCCGCGCCTTCGTGGTCGGCGACCAGACCGTGTGCGCCATCTACCGCTCCTCGGCCCACTGGATCACCAACACCGCCCGCAGCGGGCAGGGTTCGGTCTGCCCGGTGACGCCCGAGTTGAACGAGATTTGCGTCAACGCGGCCAAGGCCGTGGGCGGCGGCGTGCTGGCGGTGGACATCCTCGAAGACCCCGATCGGGGTTACCTGGTCAACGAGGTGAACCACACCATGGAGTTCCATGCCCTGGCCCCGGTCACGGGCGTGGACATCGCCGGGGTGATTGTGGACTACACCCTGGCAGTCGGTCGCCGCGAAGTCAACGTGCACCCGGTGGTGTCTCCCTTTCCAGGATCCGCCCCGCTCGCCGGAACCGCCCCGGTGAACGTGGCGGCCCACCCGGTTCTGAATTAGGAATTTTCTCCGCGAATGAACGCGAATAAACACGAATGGAAGAGAATTCTTTATTGTCTTCATTCGCGCTCATTCGCGACATTCGCGGATAATATCTTTTTCCAAGAGGATTATCCATGATCAAAGCATCTATCATTGGCGGGTCGGGATACGGCGGCGGGGAACTGCTGCGCCTGCTCCTGGACCACCCCGAAGTCGAAGTGCAGCAAGCCACCTCCGAAAGCCACCTGGGCGAGTTCGTCTACCAGCAGCACCCCAACCTGCGCAAGCGCACCCAGCTCAAATTCTCCTCCCGCGACCTGGTCGACCCCTGCGACGTGCTCTTCCTGGCCATGCCCCACGGTGAAAGCCAGAAGAAAATCGAGCAGTACGCGCAGATTGCCCCAAAAATTGTCGATCTGGCCGCCGATTTCCGCGTCAAGGACCTGGCCCTGTACAAACAGTTCTACGGCGAGGACCACCACGCCCCGGCCTGGCTGGAGAAATTCGTCTACGGCCTGCCCGAGTTCCACCGCGAAGAGATGAAGAGCGCCAGCTACATCAGCGGGGTGGGCTGCAACGCCACCGCCGCCAACCTGGCCCTTTACCCCTTGGTCAAGGCCGGGTTGATCGACACCACCCAGCCGGTGATCGTGGACATTAAGGTGGGATCGTCGGAGGCGGGCGCGTCACCCAACCCCGGCTCGCATCACCCCGAACGCAGCGGCGTGATCCGCACCTTCTCGGCATACGGACACCGCCACACCGCCGAGGTGATTCAAGAGCTGGGCCTGCCGAACGTGCACCTGACCATGACCTCAGTCGATCTGGTGCGCGGGGCGCTGGCCGCGGCGCATGCCTCGGTCAAGCCGGGGGTCACCGAGAAGGACCTGTGGCGCGCCTACCGCGGCTGGGTGGAAGCCGAGCCGTTTGTGCGCCTGGTCAAGGACAAGCGCGGCATCTACCGCGTGCCCGAACCCAAGATTCTGGCCGGCAGCAACTATGCCGATGTGGGTTTTGAGCTGGACGCGGCCCACAACCGGGTGGTGGCAATGGCCGCCATCGACAACCTGATGAAGGGCGCCGCCGGTTCGGCCGTCCAGGCCATGAACGTGATCTGCGGTTTCGATGAGGCCGCCGGCCTGGGCTTCAGCGGTTTGCATCCCATTTAGTACTTTCTCAATTCACTTCCGAGGTTCAGGCCCACCCCCTGCCCCCTCCCAGCCAATTCTTTGAATCCAGCAAACAGGTACCTTGGCTGGGAGGGGAGAGGGCTCCAAAGGTGAGGGGCCTTCGGCCCCTCACCTTTGGAGAATTCTGACCCTATCCTTTGTGTTCACAATGGAAGCTTTAGCAAAGGCGTGAATTTTCACCTCTCCCACTTGGATCGCGAAGCATGCCTTTGGCAGAGGTCGTGCCGTCCGAGCCCGGCGCGGGTGACCCTGGCCGAGCCAGGGTGAGGTCTACCCAACCAATAAGCAATTTTAACCACAAGCGAGGTACACCATGATTGTTATCAAAATCGGCGGATCGCAGGGCGTCA
>CAZMMI010000017.1:21923-28618 GCA_964567255.1 uncultured Anaerolinea sp. | reverse complement strand
ACGGCGGCTTCCACTTGAATGCGGAAATTCATCTTCGAGTGGCCCCAACGGCGGTCGGCGAAATAAATGGGGATCTCGGTGGACTTGAAGCCCAGGCGCGTGGCCACATAGTTCATTTCCACCTGAAAGACGTAGCCGTTAGATTTGATGCGCTGCAGGGGCATGGCCCGCAAGGTGGCGGCTCGCCACAGCTTGAACCCGCCGGTCACGTCGCGGATGGACATGCCCAAAATGGTGCGCGCATAGAAGTTGCCCCAGGCCGAAAGCCCCTTGCGCCAGGCCGGCCAGCGTTCGTCCAGCTTGCCCCCCGGCACATAGCGCGAGCCGATCGCAAAATCACAATGCTCCAAGGTATCAATCAACTCGGGGATTTTTTCCACAGGGTGAGAAAAATCGGCGTCCATTTGCATAATGGCTTCGGCGCCTTCTTCCAGGCAGCGTTGAAAGCCCTGGATGTAAGCCGTACCCAGTCCCATCTTGCCCGCGCGGTGCATCACGCCAATCCGATTTTCGTGCTGCTTGTTCAGCTCTTCGGCCAAATCTCCAGTCCCGTCAGGGCTGTTGTCATCCACCACCAGCAAGCGCAGACTGGGGATTGGAAGCGCAAATAAAGCGGAGACCAGTTTGGGGAGGTTCTCCGCTTCGTTGTAAGTTGGAATAACAATGGTTACATTCACACCGGGCAACCCTTTCTTGGGCAAGATTAATGACAGTAGTGTTCCAGCGCCTCTCTCAATTGAGCCACGTCGGAAAATTTTTCGGCGCCGGGGGATACCTCATTGATGGTCAGCGCCAGTCGGCGATTGCGGAAAGTGCCCATCTCACGATCTTGATCTGAGTAAAAGTAATCAAAAGACTGCTCAAGGCGCTTATTAATGCGATCTTTCAAAGCCGCAGCCTGAGCGGGGCGGGTGATGATGACAAAATCACTATTGGTGATGTGCCCGACAAATTCTTCCCCGGTGCCCAGGTCGCGAAGCGCATCGCGGATCATCAACGACACGGCGCGCAGCAGATCGTCGGTGGCTACAAAACCGTATACTTCGCGGAAGCGGTCCAGGTTCTTCAGAGAGATCACCTGCATGACCACGTCACTGCGCTTGAGATTGGCAGCCAGGGTTTCATCCACCAGGCTGCCTTCAGGCATCTCGGTGACCGGGTTGTTCAGCGAGCCCTGGCGGGAGCGTTGCATGGCGTTGCGCACGCGCAAGCGCAGCTCCTGAATATCAAAAGGCTTGGTGATGTAATCGTCAGCCTGAAGCTCCAAACCGCGCAAGCGGTCATGGCGCTCGCGCTTTTCGGTCAGGAAGATGATTGGAATTTCTTTGGTCCGGCGGTTGCTGCGCAAGCGCCGCGCAACCTCGAAGCCGTCGATATCTGGCAGGCGAATGTCCAGAATCACCAGGCCGGGATTGCTGGTTTGGGCGGCGCGCACGCCGTCCTCACCCCAGTTCACGGTGAGAACATCGTAACCTTGTACGCGGAAATATGCATTGAGCATATCCGCAATATCAAGATCGTCCTCGACAACCAGAATCGTAGGTTTCGCTTCGTCCACGCGTTTTCCTTTGGAGGGAGCCTAAGCGATCGGCTCTTTATAGATGGCAAAGTCACAGGTCGGGTCGCCCGCAGCGATGCAAGTCGTCTCCGTTACCCTGAACTCCTTGCCACCCGAGACCCACTTGAGCCCCTCTTGCAGTAAACCAGTTGCCATGAAGCAGGCCGCCTTATCTGCGTGGCGACCATGACAGCAGGGGCAACGATGGATGGTATACAGGTAGTGGTCATCCTTCTCGACTACCGTACTCAGTTGATCGCTGGTGGTAGAGAAGATTTTGGCCATGGCGGGGATGCCGATGCGCAGCTTGGCGGGCAGAGGCAGCACCTTGAAAGCGAGGTCGCCGGCGCCGGCCAGCGCGCCAAAGTTGCGCAGGCCTTCCATAAACACAGCACGCCCAGCGCGCAACGCCAAACCTCGGCCGCCACGCGGTCCGTACATTTCTTCCAAAGCCCCGTTGAGCGCTGAGAAATCGGCAAAGTCAAATTTGCGATCCAGATTATCGGACGGGTAGTTGTCAATCAAATAGGCAAGCCCCGCCAGGTTGAGAATGGCATTCAGGCCATTCTTCCCCATCACCTCTTCCAATGCGGTGAGAGCCAGCCGGGCAATCTTATTGGGGTAGTACAGGCCACTCTTTGGGATAGGTTCCATGGTTTTCGATTCCTGTTAGATCAGCTTCGTGAGATCTTCGGCTGCGCGGCGCATATCGAGGAAAATCAAGCCGAGTTTTGCCTGCTCGCGGGCCAGGGCGGTGAGGACCGCCTCTTCGCCAACGGACATGAGCACAACATAACCCTTTTCACCTTTGATGTAAACCTGGTCCAAAGAACCGCGTCCCAGTTCGTTGGCAATACGTTCACCCAGCGAGAGCATAGCGGCAGACATCGCAGAAACGCGGTCTTCCTCAACACCTTGAGGGAGTGCGGAAGCAATCGTTAAGCCGTCCACACTTACGATTGCCGAAGCTTCAATGTCCGGCGAGGATGCTTGCAGCTCGCGGAGACGATCAACCATACTTTGCGTGCGTGACTTGGTCAAGGTGGCACTCCTTTTCGGGATTTCCCGCGGGCAATTCCTTCGCCCCCATTTACTTGGGCTCAATCTTCAGGGTAACCCGCAAAAATAGCTATACAATAGTCCATTACAAATTTAACACAGGGGCACTTGCGTGTCAAGCTGAGAAGGGTGGGCAACGAGCCGAATAGGGTGGTTGTAAAGTAATTGTTAGGTAATGTGGATCAAGTTATAATCGTAACCACGGAAATCCCCCGAGAATCTTGGCTCTATGGGAGTTGCCGTGGTAGGCGCCAGATTTCACCACGCCGATTCCCAATGAACCAGAAACATGTTTGATGAGTAGAGGTGTCTGACCATGAAAAATCGACTATTTTCAATCATTGCGCTGACAGGGATCATCGCCGCGCTCATTACCGGTTGCACACCCAAAGCACAACAAACTCCGCTGCTCAAGATCGCGGTCATTCCAGTACTGGATACCATGCCCCTGTATGTGGCCCAGCAGGAAGGCCTGTTTGATAAGAACGGCGTGCAGGTAGAGCTGATCCCGGTGGCTTCGGGCCCCGAGCGAGACCAACTCATCGCCGCCGGAGAAGCCGACGGGATGATCAACGAGATCGTCTCAGTCATGTTCTTCAACAAAGAAACCCCCACCGTTCAGGCCGTGCGCTATGCTCGCGCCGCGACCAGCGGCTCGCCCCTCTTCCGCATCCTGGCTGGCAAAGACAGCGGCATCGCTTCGGTGGCAGATCTGAAAGGTGTGCCCATCGGCGTCTCAGACGGCACGGTCATCGCCTACCTGACCGACCGTCTGCTGCAAGCTGAAGGTTTTGCCCCAGGCGAAATCCAAACCGTCTCGGTGCCCAGCATCACCGACCGGGTGGCCCTGTTGGGCAACGGGCAGTTGCAAGCCGCCACGCTGCCCGACCCGCTGGCTTCGCTGCAAATGCAGCAAGGCGCCGTCGACATTCTCGACGATACCACCCATCCCGAATACAGCTTCAGCGTGTACTCGTTCCGCAAGGCCATCATTGATGACAATCCGCAAGCGATGAAGGGCTTTCTCAAAGCCATCGAAGAAGCCGTGGCGTTGATCAACCAGAACGGCAACCAGTACCGCCCCTTGATGATCGAGCAGAAGCTGCTGCCGCCGCCCCTGGCAGAGAGCTTTAACGTGCCCCAATTCATCACCGCGGGCGTGCCCAGCGAGGACCAGTTTGCCGACGCGCTGGCCTGGGCCCAGGAGAAAGGCCTGCTAACCGTGGACGTCAAATACGCGGACTGCGTCAACGCCGGCCTTCTGCCCTAAGATGCATGCGTTGGGCGCGGCATGATCCAGGTTGAGAACCTGACCTTCGCTTACGGGCACAGCACCCCCATCTTCTCCGGCTTCGATTGGACCGTCCAATCCGGAGAAGCCTGGGCCGTGCTGGGACAGTCGGGCTGCGGAAAGAGCACCCTGCTCTCGCTGCTGGCCGGGCTGGCCCAACCCGGCGCGGGGCGCATCCTGGTGGAAGGCAAACCCCTCACTCGCCCACGACCCTACACCGGGCTGATCATCCAGGATTACGGTCTGCTTCCCTGGGCCACCGTACGCGAAAACGTGGAACTGGGCTTGCGCGTGCGCCGCTTTTATGGGCCGGATGACATCCACACGCCGCTCGAATTCAAGCCCGCACCGGTCGACCCCTGGCTGGAGCGGCTGGGGCTGGGTGAGATCGCCGAGCGCTACCCCGGACGTATTTCGGGCGGCCAGCGCCAGCGCACGGCCATCGCCCGCACGCTGGCCTTGCAACCCGACCTGCTGCTGATGGACGAGCCCTTCTCATCGCTGGACGCGCCCACCCGCGAAGGGCTGCAAAACCTGATGCTCGAACTGTGGGCCGAACAGAAACTGACTCTGGTCATCGTCACCCACACCATCGAAGAAGCTGCCGTGCTGGGGCAGAAAATCCTCGTCCTGGGCGAGCGCCCCAACACCCGCCCGCTGATCGTGGATAACCCCGGCGCAGCCCGGCCCGATTTCCGCTCCACTGACGAATACCTGGCCATGTGCCGCGTGCTGCGCCAAAAGTTGCAGGCCACACTATGAAACGCCGCGACGTGCTTTGGGCGGTGGTGGGCTTGCTGCTGGTCTGGCAGGTGGCTGCCTGGCTGGTCAACCGCATCATCCTGCCGGGGCCTGTCCTGGTGGGTCGGGTGTTCTTTGACGAGTTGATCCACGGAGATCTGGTGATCAACTTCCTGGCCAGCCTGGGGCGCGTCGCTGCGGGTACGGCGCTGGCAGTCATGACTGCCTGGCCCGCGGGGCTGCTGTTGGGCCAAAGCAAGCGCCTGGACCGCATCTTCGCCCCGGTCATTTACCTGCTCTACCCCATCCCCAAGGTGGTGCTCCTGCCGGTGGTGGTGTTGTTTTTTGGCATCGGCGACGCCCCCAAAGTGGTGATGATCTTCCTGATCCTCTTCTTCCAAATCCTGGTGCTGGTGCGCGACCAGGCCGCCACCATCCGCCCCGAACTGCTGCAAAGTGTGCGCAGCCTGGGAGCCGGGCGGCGGGCGCTGTTCCGCTTCGTCTACCTGCCCGCCAGCCTGCCCGGCATCCTCACCGCCCTGCGCCAATCGGTGGGCACGGCCGTGGCGGTGCTGTATGTGGCCGAGCTATTTGCCACCCGCCTGGGATTGGGGTACTATATCTATCTACAGGGCAGCACGCTGGTCAACTACCCGGCCATGTATGCCGGGGTGCTGGCCATGAGCCTACTGGGGTTGAGCCTGTACTTCGTGGTCGATTGGTTAGAAAAACGCTTCTGCCGCTGGCAGCAGCCTTAAGCCCGGACACAGGGGAGGTTGAGATGACACCTATACTTCGCAAAGCCATCCGGCTGCTGGCACACCCGCTGAGCCTGGCGGCGGCAGTCTTGATCATGGTCAACGATTTTGTGCTGCGCCCAGTCGCGCCTTCCTGGTGGACGGGCAAACTCAGCGACGCTGGGGCGCTGGTGGTCTGGCCGCTGCTTTTTGCCGCCGGGCTGACTTTGATCTTCCCGCGCCGCTGGAAGTTGGCGGGCGGGCTGGCCCTGGGGCTCACCCTGGCGGGCTACTTGCTGCTCAAGCTCTCTCCGGCAACCAATGCCTGGCTGGTCGGATTGAGCGGTGGGCGCCTGCGCGCTGTGGCCGACCCCGGCGACCTGCTCCTGCTGCCCATCCTACTCCTTCCCGCCTGGCTGTGGTTCCGCGATGAGATTCGGGCGCGCCCCCTGCGCCTGCGCTGGGAGCCGCTCCTGGCAGCGCTGGTTCTGCTGGCGGGGGTCGCGGATGCTGCCGCGCCCGATTACGGCATCATGTGCTTCACGCAAGAGGGCGACCGTATTTACGGCCAAACCCATTACACCAGCTATTTCAGCAGCGACGGTGGGCGTTCCTGGTCGTACAGCGAGCAATCGCCAACGGAGCGCTGCGAAATGCGTGAATCAGGCGCAGTACTGGAGTTCACCACGCTGGATAACACCCAGTACCGGGTGACCATCCGCGAAAAGGTGGAATGGAAAGCTGCCAATGCGGCTGAATGGGGCGAGATTCCCTTGCCCAAACCGCCTAGTCAGGCCGAAGAACGTTACCGTAGCCAAATTGAAACCACCAACCTGGATCATCTCTCCGGACCGCTAGACGCCATGATTGCGCCAGACAGCGGAGATTTGCTCCTGGGAATGGGTACCGATGGCGTGTTGGTTGTCGCGCCTTCCGGCGCCCAAACCTGGGTGACGGTGGGCGAATACCGTCGTACCGCCTTGCACGAGGATGGCCTCCAGGGGTTCTTGACACTACTGTCCTTTGAGTTCCTCTTGGCTTTTCTGGTGGGGGTAGCCTGGTGGAATACAGCCACGCTGGCCTCCGACCGCACGCGATGGCAGGTGGCCCTGGTGATCATTGGCTGGGTGCTGCTGGCCCTGGCGGTTCTCATGGGCCACCCCGATTTCGTCTCCGGTTACTTTGCCGCCATTACCATGATGGTCACGCTGGTAGCGGGGCTGTGGCTGGCCTTCAACACCATTTTGCGGATCATTCGCGTGGTGCGCAAGAAATCCGGAAAACTGCTCCTGCCGCTGCTGGGCATCCC
>CAZMMI010000017.1:17193-21823 GCA_964567255.1 uncultured Anaerolinea sp. | reverse complement strand
GCGCAACAGGGTGGGTCTCCCGGGCAGATCATTGCGACGAACCCGCAAGGGACAACTGAACATAACCAACGTGAGCCCGCATTAAAGACCCACCCCTACCCCAATAACCCGAATCTATCCTATGTAGGGGCGTAGCGAGATTCGACAACGAAACCCACCCAGTTCTGTGAGCTACGCCCATCTGCAACCTCAACCCCCTGGCGGGGCGAGGCTACAGGCTGGTCGGAAGACTCAGTTGTCGAATTTCGCCTCGCCCCTACCGAAATTTTTTATATGTGGACGACTGTTTACGCGCCGGTCAGCTTCGCAATCACCAGCCCCAGCGCAAACAACAGCGAGAAGGACAACTCCAACTGCCCGGTACCGGCCAGCGTGCGATTGAGGGCGCGTCCTTCTTCGTGGTAAATGCTGCGCACCAACGGCACGGCCTGAGGCAGCGACAGCCAGCTCAAAGCCACCCACATGGGCAGCAAAGTCGACAACCCCAGCAAGAACACGCTCAAATAGGCCACCGTCAGCAAAACGACATACTCTTTTCGCGTCCAAGCCTCGCCGAACCGCACTGCCAGGGTGCGCTTGCCCGTGGCCCGGTCGGTGGGCACGTCGCGCAGGTTATTGACCACCAAAATGGCCACCACCAGGCAGCCGATGGGGATGCAAGCCGCCAGCGCCGCCGCGGTGATCGCGCGGGTGTGGACGAAATACGTTCCGCCCACCGCCGCCAGCCCGAAAAACAGAAAGACGAACACCTCGCCCAACCCATGATAGCCCAACGGGTACGGCCCACCGGTGTAAGCCACCGCCGCCAGAATGGACAGCAGCCCGATGACCGCCACCGGCCAGCCTGCGGCGTAGATCAGGTACACGCCGCACAGGGCTGCCAGCCCAAACACCACCAGCATCCCCGTCTTGACCTGGTGGGGCGAAAGCAGTCCCGACTGCGTCACGCGGGTGGGGCCGGTGCGCAGGCTGGTATCGGCGCCGTGCTGGTAGTCAAACACGTCGTTGGCAAAATTGGCCCCAATTTGCAGCAGCAGCGCGCCCAATGCAGCCGCCAGGGCCGGGCCCAGGCGGAAGCCGCCGTCATAGAAGGCCAGGGCCGAGCCGACTACCACAGGTGCCACCGCGGCGGGCAGCGTGCGTGGGCGAGAAGCCATCGTCCAGATTTGCAGCGGGGTGAGAGGCGCGTTCATTCCTGGAAGTATACCGGAGAGCGGCAATTCTGGGGAAGGGATGCGTTTTTCGGTGTACAATCGAATTACTATCACCCCTGGAGAATATCACATGAACGAAGTGGTCATTGTAGATGCCATCCGTACTCCCATCGGTGCGCTGGGCGGCGCTTTGGCGCGCGTGCGGCCCGATGATTTGGCCGCGCAAGTGCTGGCTGCGCTGGTGGAGCGCAACCAGCTCGACCCAGCTTTAATCGAAGAGGTGTACCTGGGCTGCGCCAACCAGGCCGGAGAAGACAACCGCAACGTGGCGCGCATGGCAACGCTGCTGGCGGGGCTGCCCGTCGAAACCGCCGCCGCGACCATCAACAGGCTATGCGCATCGGGCCTCAATGCCGTGGTCCAGGCTGCCCGCGCCATCCGCTGCGGCGAGGGCGATGCCTTCCTGGCGGGCGGCGTGGAGAGCATGTCCCGCGCCCCCTACTCGCTGCCTAAAGCCGAGAGCGGCTACCCCTTTGGCAACCTGACCGCATACGATACCGCCCTGGGCTGGCGCTACCCCAACCCGCGCATGGAAACCCTCTACGGCACCGAGGCGATGGGCGAAACCGCCGAAAACATCGCCGCGCAGACGGGCATCACCCGCCAGGCGCAGGATGCCTTTGCCGTAGAAAGCCACCGCCGGGCCATTGCCGCGCAGGACGAAGGCCGCTTTGCCGAAGAAATCCTGCCGGTGCCCGTGCCGCAAAAGAAGGGCGACCCCGTGCTGGTGACCACCGACGAGCGCCCCCGCCGCGACACCACCCTCGAATCGCTGGCTCGCCTCAAACCGGCCTTCCGCAAGGATGGCAGCGTGACGGCGGGCAACGCCTCGGGGTTGAATGACGGCGCCGCGGCCTTGCTGTTGATGAGCGCCGACAAAGCCGCCCAACTGGGTTTGCAGCCGCTGGCGCGCGTGGTGACTGCGGCGGCGGCGGGTGTGCCTCCGCGCATCATGGGCCTGGGACCCATCCCCGCCACGCGCAAAGCCCTGACGCGCGCCGGGCTGTCCATCGACCAAATCGGGCTGGTGGAACTCAACGAAGCCTTTGCCGTGCAGGCATTGGCGGTGATGGCCGAACTCAACCTGTCGCCCGAGATAGTCAACGTGAACGGCGGGGCCATTGCCCTGGGCCACCCCCTGGGCTGCTCCGGCGCGCGCATCCTCACCACCTTGCTCTACGAAATGCGCCGCCGCGCCCGCTTCATGCCGCGGCCTTTCTACGGCCTGGCTACCCTGTGCGTGGGTGTTGGTCAGGGCGAAGCACTCATCGTCGAGTGGCTGCGATGAAAATTCTGGTCACCGGCTCGACCGGCTTCATCGGTTCGCAGCTCTGCCGCGCCCTCACCGCCGAAGGCCACCAGGTGCGCGCCTTCCACCGCCCCTCCAGCCCGCTCGACCTATTGGAGAATCTGGAGGTGGAGCACGCCCTGGGCGATTTAACCCAGCCGGAGACTGTTGAAAGCGCCATGCAGGATGTAGAAGCGGTCTTCCACGTGGCCGCCTGGATGGGCGCCGGGCAGGCCGGCAGGCAATACGCCGTGACCGTTGAAGGAACACGCACAGTGGTCCAGGCGGCGCGCAAGGCGAGTGTGCGGCGGCTTGTGCACACCAGTTCGGTCGCCGCTCTGGGCGTGCCCGCCAACAATAAGCCCTCCCTGCTGAATGAAAACCACACCTGGAACTATCGCCCCGAGCATTACCCTTACGGTTACGCCAAGTACCTGGCCGAGCTGGAGGTGCAAAAAGCCGTCGCGCAGGGTCTGGATGCCGTGATCGTCAACCCCAGCGTGGTGTTTGGCGCCGGAGACCGCTACCGCCAGGCCACCTCCATCCTCAGCAGCCTGGCCTCCCGCAAGCTGACCGTGGCAGCCGAAGGTGGCATCAATCTCGTCCACATCGCCGACGTGGTAGATGGGCACCTGGCTGCGCTGCGCGGCGGGCGCCGCGGAGAGCGCTACATTCTGTCGGGAGAAAACCTGAGCTTCCTGGCCATGCTGCAACTGGCCGCCGAAGTGGTGGGCGTGCCCGCTCCCACCAGCGTGCTGCCGGCGGGCCTGCTGCGGGCAGCGGCAGGGCCGGTGTACTGGCTCAGAAACTACCTGGATGCGCCTATCGACCCCACCTTGCTGAGGTTGGCAGGCCGCTTCTTCTTCTATGATCGCAGCAAAGCCGCCCGGGAGTTGGGTCTGGGCGACCCGCGCCCCGCGCTACAGGCGCTAGAAGAGGCCTGGGCCTGGATTCAGCGCGCCAGCCCAGACAAAGCAACCCCAAAATGATGTAATTGTGGGGCCAGACAGCACTACGCCAAATCGTTGTCGGTTGTGAAAGGCGGGCTTTGCCCGCCTTTGAAAAATAAAAAGGAGTTTGTGTCGCACTTCGTGCGACACAAACTCCATGATGCCCTTCTTTCTTAGGGATTGCGCTCGTCAAACAATCGCAGCGCTTCCTGCGCCTCGTAATTAATTCGATCGAAATCATGTGAACTGGGGTGGATTCGCTCTTCTTCCAGGTGCCGGTTGATAATTTCCAACATGGCGCGGGTGAAATGTCGCCCAATTTTTCCCACCACCCGCAGCAACCAGTCCGCCGACCCGGTCACCGGCGCGGGTTCATCGAAAGGCAGCGGATTCTGCAAAACCGCAGGCGTCAACTCTTTCAACTCTTTGGCATAGGGAGAGTCCACAATGACGCATATCTCGCGCATCGCCACCAGATTATCCTCATAGTATTTTGGAATGAACTGCATCTGGGATTTTTCGGGGAGCGACTGGATGAATGGCCAGGCGAATGAGTCCTCGCGAATTTTGCTCCACTTCTCATCCAACAGTTTCAGCGCTTTCACGTCACTTTCGTGAAACTCCTGCGCCAGCCTTCTGCCAGCCATCATACTGCGGAGTCTATCCGTCATTTCTTGTTGAATGCGGTTGATCTCAAGCAGTGCCGGGATGCCATATTTCTCACACCCATTGGGAACCATGTTGATCGAAAGTAAGGTATGGATTGTAGCCTGCAACGGGTGCGGCAATTTCTTTAAGCTCGCAACATGAGGCGCAGCCACCTCTCGCAGCATCTCCAAGATTGATTGAGGGGTTTCACCATAATTGATCAAATAGGGAACTTTTGCCGATGCATCACCCGCTTTCCGCACCATTTTAATCATCCGCGGATCGTTGGGATAGCTCATCGCCAGCTCTTCGATGATCGCAAATTCCTGGGGGTTGATCTGGTTGGATTGCAAGATCACATCCACAAAGGGTGGAATGGGAGCCAGAACAGTGTAATGCCCCGGATCAATCGTGTGTTTTCGGCGTTTTGTATCAGCCATAGAACACCCCTATCGTGATTAATTCTGATTACCGTTTTTATCAATATAACATCCGTACCCGAGAAGTCAAGTGACTTAACTAACTTTTCA
>CAZMMI010000017.1:11325-17093 GCA_964567255.1 uncultured Anaerolinea sp. | reverse complement strand
TGGGAGGAAATTATGCGACTTGGAGCACCGCTGTATACACCCGCCGCCAGCCCCGCAGAATGGGCGGCGGCGCATCGCAAGCTGGGCTACGGCGCGGCCTATTGTCCTGACGTGTCCAGCATCGCCGAAGCACAGGAATACGCCCGCGCGGCGCTGCTGAACGACCTGATCATTGCCGAAGTCGGCGCCTGGTGCAACCCGCTCAGCCGGGACGAGGCCGAAGCGCGCAAGAACATCGCCTTCATCCAGGAACGCCTGGCGCTGGCCGAAAGCATTGGTGCGCGCTGCTGCGTGAACATTGCCGGGTCACGGGGCGAAAAATGGGACGGACCCCACCCCGACGACCTGACCGAAGACACTTTCGACCTGATCGTTGAGAGCGTTCGCAAGATCATCGACGCGGTCAAACCCACCCGCACCTTCTACACCCTGGAGCCCATGCCCTGGATGTACCCCGATTCGGTCGAAAGTTACGAGCGGTTGGTGGTAGCCATTGACCGGCCCGCTTTTGGTGTACATTACGACCCGGTCAACCTGGTCAACTGCCCGGAACGCTACTTCCACAACGCCGCCCACATGCGCGAGTTTATCCGCCGCCTGGGCCCGCGCATCAAATCGGTGCACGCCAAGGACACCCTCCTGGGCCAAACCCTCACCACCCACCTGGACGAAGTCCGCCCCGGCCTGGGCACGCTGGATTATGCCGTACTGCTGACCGAGCTAGAACGCCTCAACCCGCAAATGCCTTTAATGGTCGAGCATTTACAAAAAGCCGAAGATTACGACCTGGCGGTCGAATATATCCGCGGGGTGGCCCATAAAGCGGGTGTCAAGTTGATTTAAAGGCGCTTAAATTCGCGTACCATTCGCGACATTGGCGGATCAAAAACCACCCAAAGGTCTACCCCCCGATCTCGGACATGACCCGGTTGAGGGCCACCTGCCCGTCGGCCAGGCCGTGCCCCCAGGGCTTGTGCCAGACCCCGTCCAGCACCAGCTTGCGCAGTTCGTCCAGACCGGCCCCAGCGCGCAGCGGGGTGAGCAAATCCACCTCTTTCTCGCGCAGCAGGCACAGCCTCAGCTTGCCATCGGCGGTCAGGCGGGCGCGGGTGCACGAGGCGCAGAACGGCACGGTGACCGAGGATATAAAACCCACCTCGCCCAACGCACCCGGCAGGCGGAACAGGCGCGCCTCGCCGTCCAGTTCGCCGTCGTTGGCCGGCTCCAGCGGCCCCAGATCGGCCTGAATACGCTCGATCATCTCTTTCTGCGGCACCACCTGAGTTTTCTGTAACTCGGTGGCCCCGGCAAAGGGCATCATCTCAATGAAGCGCACCTGCCAGGGATGTTCCAACGTCAGGCGGGCCAGGTCGGGCACATCCCGCTCGTTGTAGCCACGCACCACCACCGCGTTGATCTTCACCGGCGCCAGCCCGGCCTGCTCGGCAGCCAGAATGCCCTCCCAAACCTGCTCCAGCGATCCCCAACGGGTAAGGCGCTTGAAGCGGTCGGGGTCCAGCGTGTCCAGGCTGATGTTGACCCGCTGCAAGCCCGCCGCCTTGAGTGGAGCCGCCAGCTTACCCAACAACACGCCGTTGGTGGTCATGGTCATGAAGCGCACGCCCGGCAGAGCAGTCATCTCGCGCACCAGGTCGACAATGTGAGCGCGCACGGTCGGCTCGCCGCCCGTCAGGCGGAACTTGTCAAAACCCAGCGAGGTGAACAGGCGCATTAATACGATCAGCTCGTCATCCTGCAAAAGCTCCGCGCTGGGCCTGAAGGTCATATCCTCGGGCATACAGTACACACAGCGCAGATTGCAATGATCTGTCAGGCTAATTCGCATATAATGGATGTTGCGGCCAAAGCGGTCAAAGGCCATTGTGCGCCTCTAATTTAGACGTTTTTTATCAGTATTATATCAAAAATTCCCCCGGCGAAGCCGGGAACTTACCGAAAGGTTAGACATGACCACAAAAGCAAAAGTTGCCGTATTGTATACAAAACCGGAAAGCGTGCTGGAGGACTATCGCCGCCTGTGCGAGTTGGGCGGGATGAAAGAAGCCCTCGATCCGTCCGCCACCACTATCCTGAAAGACAACATCACCTGGCATTTCCCCATGCCCGGCGCCAATACCACCCCCTGGCAGATGGAGGGTGTCCTCCTGGCCCTGCGCGAGGCCGGTTACCCCGATGTGGTCTGCGTGCAAAACCAGACCGTGGTGACCAACGCCTTCAAGGGCGAAGACCTGAACGGCTACGTGCCCATCTTCCGCCACTACGACCTGCCGGTCAAGTACAACTTCAAGCCCGAGGATATGACCTGGGTGCATTACCAGCCCAAGGCGCGCATGCTGGCCCTGGATCACATCTACCCCGAGGGCATCCATATTCCCGACTACTTCTTTGGCAAAAACATCATTCACCTGCCCACGGTCAAGACGCACATGTACACCACCACCACCGGGGCCATGAAAAATGCCTTCGGCGGGCTGCTCAGCAAGTACCGCCACTACACCCACACCTGGATCCACGAAACATTGGTAGACCTGCTGGCCATCCAGAAAGAAATTCACCCCGGCCTGTTCGCCGTGATGGACGGCACCACCGCCGGAGATGGCGGCGGCCCGCGCCTGATCGACCCGATTGAGAAGAACGTGATCCTGGCCTCCGCCGACCAGGTGGCCATCGACGCGGTGGCGGCCAAACTGATGGGCTTCGACCCCATGAGCATCAAGTACATTCGCCTGGCGCACGAAAACGGCCTGGGCATCGGCGACCCGCGCGAGATCGAGATCGTGGGTGACGACATTTCGGGCGTAAACTGGCACTTCCGCGTGGCCCGCAATTCGCACACCTTCCTGGCCTGGATGGCCTGGTACGGCCCGACCAAGTTCTTGCAGAAGCTGCTCTTCCGCACGCCCTTCGTCATTGTGCCCACCGCCATCGGCGAGTTTGAGCAGGACGGTCTGTATTGGCCGCTCAAATATAAGGGCATTGCGCAGCATTGGCAGGAGACGACTCGCTGGGGAGCATTGTTCCAGCACTATCAAAAGAATGGGGTAATGGCTAAAAGCCTGTCATAAATAGAATATCCGAATTTGAAATCTTGCCAGGGCTTCGCCCCGGCAAGGTTTCAAATTCGGGTCTCTTTTCTTTCTTGTCTTATCGCAACCTGCCTTAAACTTCTCAGCCTGACTGAGAAGTTAGCCCTGGCGCGGGTCATCGCCGTACCCTATCCTGAATGTGCAAGTCCACATTCAGGAGGAACCCCATGACCACACTCGCCCCCGCCGGCACGCAGATCGTCCCGCCCGCCGATTTTCCGGTCGTTTGGACCGACCCCGCCGACGCCGCTTATCATTGGACCCGCGACCGGGAGCACAATCCGCAGCCCATTACGCCCATGTTCTCCAGCTTCGCCGCGCTGACCGCCGGAGCCGGGCGCGCCCGCACCGTGGAGGTATACGGCGAGGCCATTCTGGCGCGGCGCGACCTGCAATTCAACGGCTACAACTACTCGCGCGTTGTCCCTTTCAGCGGCACGCCCGCCGAGATGGAAGCGCGCATCTGCTTCAACCGCGAGCGAGTTGGCGCAGCAGCCTTTCGCCTGTCAAAGCTGTGGGAACGGGAATGGCTCCCCGAGTTGCAATCAGCCTGGCGCTTTTGGCAGCAGTTCGACCTGAGTGGGGCGACCCTGCCAGGCTTGACCGCCCATCTTGAGCAGACGATCCAGTTCAGCACAAAAGTTTACGAAATCCACTATCTGATGGGCCCGCCCATCTGGTGGGCCCTGGATGAATTTGCCAAATACTACTGCGACCTGTTTGAAGGGCAATCCAGCCTGGACGCCCACCGCCTGCTGCAGGGCTTCGACAACCAGACTCTGCGCATCGGTCGGGCCCTGTGGCGTTTGAGCCGCCTGGCCGCGCAAAATGACACCGTTTGCCAAACCATCTGCACGCTGCCGTCCAATGAAATCGAACTCGGCCTGAGGGCCACGCCACAAGGAAGGGCTTTCTTGAGCGAACTGCGCGCTTTCCAGCAGGGATACGGGCAGCGCAGCGACCTGTGGGATTGGGGCTATCCCAGTTGGAGCGAGAACCCCGCGCCCATCTTCCACAACCTCAAGCAGTACCTGGCGGCTCCTGGGCGTGACCCCGCCGAGATGCTTCGCGGCGCCGCGGAAGAACGCGAGCAAGCCATTGCTGCCGCCCGCGCCCGCCTGACGGGTTATCCCCGGCCCATCATCGAGCGCTTTGAAAAGCTCCTGGCCACGGCTCAAACCGCTTTGACCCTCAGTGAAGACCACACCTATTGGATCGATTTCAACGGCTTCGGCTGGGTGCGCCGGGTGATTCTGGAATGCGGGCGGCGATTGGCCGCCGTCGAGCGTCTGGGCCAGCCCGAAGACGTCTTTTATCTGTCCATTGGCGAACTGATCGGGATGATGAAAGGCTCACGGCTGGATTTGCGCGAGAAGGCCGCCCGGCGGCGGGTGGAAAACCTCCGCTGGAGCACCTACCCCGCGCCTGTTGAGTTGGGCACGCGCCCCGATCAGCCCCTCTCCATTTACTCGGCTGACGGGCTGCGCATGGCTCGCTACCTGGGCTGCTACGTGGAAGAATGCGACCCGCAGCCCATTGAAAGCGGCACACTGCGCGGGCAGCCCGGCTCGGCAGGCAAGGTTCGCGGGCGGGCGCGGGTCATTTTGAACCTCGAAGATGCCTACCGCCTCCAGCCAGGCGAAATCCTGGTGACCACCACCACCGCCCCGCCCTGGGCGCCCCTGTTCTTAATCGCCGGCGGATTGGTGACGGACGCGGGCGGGCTGCTCTCGCACGGCGCAGTGGTCTCGCGCGAGTATCGCATCCCGGCGGTGGTGGGCACGGGCTCAGCCACGCATACTATCATCGACGGGCAAAGCATCGAGGTGGATGGCGACAACGGCAAGGTGACCATTTTGTGAGGTGAACCATGAACATTTACCCTTTGGGAACGACGACTTCTCAGAATCCGCTGAGGGTGGGCGGGAAGGCCGCCCACCTGGCCCGGCTGGCAGCCCGCCACCCGGTGCCCCCGGGTTTTTGCATCGGCGCGGGCACAGAGCTTGCCCAACCGTTCAACGAGGCCCTCAGCCGGGCCTACCGGCGGCTGGGACAGCGCTGCGGCGCAGTGCCTTTGCCCGTCGCGGTGCGCTCTTCAGCGGTAGACGAGGACGGCTTGCAAGCCTCCTTTGCCGGGCAGCACGAAAGCTACCTGAACGTGAGCGGCGAGGAAGCCGTGCGCCAGGCCGTGGACCGCTGCATCGAATCGGCCCGCAGCCAGCGAGCCCTGGCTTACCGCCAGGCGCGCGGGCTGGATGAGCACAGCGGGGTGGCGGTGCTGGTGCAGCAGTTCATCCCAGCGGACGTATCAGCGGTGGTATTCAGCGCCGACCCCACCAGCGGCGAGCGCGGCTGCGTGGTCATCAACGCCGCCTGGGGCATCGGCGAAAGCCTGGTGGGCGGCGAGGTGACCCCCGACCTGTACCGGGTGAGCAAAGACGACCTGCGCGTCACGGCGCGCCAGATCGCCGACAAAGCGGTGATGACGGTGGCCTGCCCCGAAGGCACCCGGCAGGTGGCGGTGCCGCGTGCCTTGCGCCGCGAGCCCGCCCTGGACGATGGGCAAATCCGCGCGCTGGCCTTATTGGCCCTGCGCCTGGAGGCCACCCAGGGCTGGGCGGTGGATTTGGAGTGCTCGTTCTACCAGGAACGGCTCTATCT
>CAZMMI010000017.1:2461-11225 GCA_964567255.1 uncultured Anaerolinea sp. | reverse complement strand
CCTTTGTGGATAGGCCCTCCAACCGGGGGATTATTGATCAAATAATCCCATCGGATCCGCCAACTGGAACCAACCCGAAATGCGCCACAGGCAGTAAGCGCTCATTTCCTCGTTGGAGGCGGACGCGTCGTAATGGGCCATGGAAGGGAACTGCGCCCCCGCCGGGCCGATGCGCGCCTCCAGGTGCAGGTGCGGGTTGAGGGCGTTGCCGCTCATCCCCGTCTGGCCCAAAGGGTCCCCACAAGCCACGGCCTGACCCATCTGCAGCGGAATGGGGCTTTCCAGGTGCGCATAGAGCAGGTATAGCGCGGGCCGCGCCGTGGGCCAGTCCGCGGGGAGTGAAAAGTCGGGGCAGGTCAGCGGTGATTTGGCTTGCGGCGTAGGCATCATCTCAGGCAGCTCTAGCGGCGGCAGGATGCCCTCCAACGGCGTTTCAATGATCACCGCATTGCCGTAGGGAAAGCGTTCGTTGATCACCCCCGCCACCTTGCCCTCCAGAACCACCTTTACCGGCCAGCCCGCAAGAGCAATGCGCGTTTGCGGGTCGAGATAGGCAAAATCCACGCCCTGATGCGGCTCGTCGCGGCCCAGCGGCGGCGGAGCATAGCGATTGACCACCGCTTCGCGCAATGCGGCAAAGTCAAAATCGGCCATCGGTGAACAGACCGCCGGTTCCAGCGGAGCCGGGGTGTTGGTGGGCGCGGGGGTCGTGCTGGGCAGGGCCGTGGGCGTCAGACTGGGAACCGGGCTGGAGGTTGGCGCCTGCGTTGGCGGCAATGATGTTGGCGGCGGCGGTGTGGAAGCAGGACCGCAGGAAACCAGCAGTATCGCGGCAATCAGCGGGATCAAGCGAAAAGCAGTGGGCGGAGGCATACGAGGATTATACCGTAGGGAGATAGGCCAGGCACTGCAACTCGAATTCGGGGAAATTCACCTGCAAGGATGCTTGTATGCAGGCGAGTAGGCTATTAAAATGATTGTAGTGAAAATGATGTCTCCCCAACAAAGGATGTGTCCTTGACCTCTACCCTCAAGTGGTGGCAAAAAGCAGTCTTTTACCAGATCTATCCGCGCAGCTTTGCCGATGGCAACGGCGACGGCATCGGTGACTTGCCGGGCATCATCAGCCGCCTGGATTACCTGCAAGAATTGGACATCGATGCCATCTGGCTCTCCCCCCACTATCCCTCACCGCAGTTTGACGTCGGCTACGATATCGCCGATTACACCAACGTCGAACCGGCTTATGGCACGTTGGCAGACTTCAAACAACTGCTAGAGGGGCTCCATCAGCGCGGGTTGCGCTTGATCCTCGACCTGGTACTCAACCACACTTCCGACCAGCACGCCTGGTTCCAGGAATCGCGCAGCAGCCGCGACAACCCCAAACGCGACTGGTATATATGGTGTGATCCCAAACCAGATGGAACGCCCCCTAACAACTGGGATTCCACCTTTGGGGGCTCGGCCTGGGAATTGGATCCACACACGGGTCAGTACTACTACCACTTCTTCTTCAAAGAACAGCCCGATTTGAACTGGCGCAATCCGCAAGTCAAACAAGCCATGTGGGATGCCATTCGCTTCTGGCTGGACATGGGCGTGGACGGTTTCCGCCTGGACGCGCTGGGGACCATCTATGAAGACCCGCAGTTACCGGATCACCAGGTGGGTATGTCCCTGCTCGAGCTGCAGGGCGCCTATATCGCCGCGCAAAGCGATGAAGAACGCCAGGCCCTGGGCAAGAAGTTCGAAGCCCTCCATAAGCATCAGATCGAACTACCCGAAGTGCAAGATTTGATGAAAGAACTGCGCAGCCTGGTCAACGAATATCCTGACCGCGTGCTGGTGGGCGAAACCAGCGAAATCCGTTACTACGGCGATGGCAGTAATCAGTTGCACATGGTGTTCAACTTCCCATTGATGGAGATTGAAGGCCCGCAGACGCCCGCCCACATTCGCAAGAACCAGCAGCAACGCATTGCCGCCATCCCCCCAGGAGCCTGGGCTGCCAACACGCTGGGCAACCACGACACAGGCCGGGTGTGGAATAGTTTTGGCGACGGAAAGGATGACGCTGCCCGGGCGCGGCTTTCGCTGGCCGAGGTACTCACCCTCAAAGGAACGCCCTTCCTCTACAACGGCGAGGAAATTGGCATGACCAACCTGATTCTGCAAGACCCGGCCTTATTCCGGGACAATCTCTCGGTCTATGCCTATGAAAAGATGACCGGACTGATGAACCTTCCAGCCGAAGAAGCGCTAAAAACGGCGGTACAATATGGCAGGGATCGCTGCCGCTCGCCCCTCCAATGGCGCAACGCACCGAACGCCGGATTCTGTCCCCAGGGTGTCACGCCCTGGCTGCCGGTCAACCCCAATTACGCCAACGGCATCAATGTGGCCGACCAGGAAGCCGATCCAGATTCATTGTTGAACTTTTACAAGGAGTTGCTGCGCTTGCGCAGGCAAAACCCGGCCCTGAGCGAGGGCGATTATATGCCCCTGCTGGAAAGATCCAAGGATTGTCTGGTGTTCTTGCGCAAGATCGAAGGGCAACAAACCATTCTGGTGGCATTGAACATGAGCGAGAAAGAACATACGCTCAAGCTGGATGGCGCAGGGAGTATTGGTCGCTGCCTGTATTCCTCCCATCGCAGAAAACCAAAGGTGAGCTTAAAAAGAGTCCACTTAGCGCCTTTTGAGATTTTCCTGGCCGAAAGTATATAGTATTCTCTCAAGAAATATGGTATCGTTCAGTGGGGCCACCGCCTTTGCTGATTAATCACCACGAGTCTGATTCTTTGAATGGAGAGGAAAGATGGAAAACGTAAAAGAAATCGTTGGTTTTATGCAAAAAGTACCGCTGCTTCATGGACTGAAGCAAAACCAGCTTGAAAAGCTGGCCCGGCGTTTTGTAGAGCGCGAATTCAAAGCCGGACAGGTCATCGTTGAACAGGGCAAGGGCGGCGTTGGGTTCTTCATCATCGTCTCCGGAGCCGCCGAGGCTGTGCGCATGCGTGGCGACGGCGAGAAGGTGGTGGTGAACAGCTTTGGCCCGACCGATTTCTTTGGCGAGCTGGCCTTGCTGGATGACGGCCCGCGCACCGCCACGGTGACCGCCACCGCAGCCACCAAGTGCCTGGTGCTGACCAGTTGGGACTTCATCGCCGAACTGCGCGAGGACACCGATATGGCGGTGATCATCCTCCAGCAGTTGGCTGTGCGCTTCCGCCGCGCCCTCGAAGCTCTCTAGACCCTCGAAAACAAACCCGGATTTCGGAGCGCGAATGTGCTCCGAAATCCGGTGGTACAATAGGCGGTCTTCCCAAGGCGAACTCCCACGCCCCTAGAAGTGACTCTATCTAGCCCGCCCGTCGGGCTAGTTTAAGGATATCTGCTCAAAGAGAAGCCCCAAATTTCAGGTGGATGCGGGGCCAAGGCCCCGCATCCACCTGAAATTTAGCCTTCTTCCCCGAATTTCGAGCAGCTCTATTCTAAGGTAAAGATGAAGTGTTCTAATTGCGGATTCGACAACCCGGCCGAAATGCTCTTTTGCGGCATGTGTGGAACGCGCCTTGCGCAAGCATGCAAGTCGTGCGGATTCACCAACCCGGCTGCCTTCCGCTACTGCGGAAAATGCGGTCAGCCTTTGGCCGCCATCAGCGACCTGCCCCTGGCGCTTCCCGAAAGCATTGTGCCGCCTGCCAGCGGAGCCTTTGAACTGCCGCCTCCGCCCACAGTCGCGCCCCTGGAAGGCGAGAAAAAGGTTGTTACCGTCCTCGTCACCGACATGACCGGCTCGACCACCCTGCTGGAACGGCTGGGCACCGAGGCGTGGGTCGATCTGATGAACCGCATTCTAAACATCCTGGAAGGGGAAATCTACCGGTTCGGCGGCGTGGTAGACCAGTTTCGTGGGGATGGGTTGGTCGCCTTTTTTGGGGTGGGCTCCGCCAATGAAGATGACCCCGAGCGGGCCATCCTGGCCTCGCTGACCATGCAGCAAACCATCAAGCGTTTTGCTTCAGAACTGCCCGAAGAAAACGGTCGTGAAATCCAAATGCGGATTGGCGTCAACACCGGCGACGTAATCGTTACTCGGGTGGGGAATGCCCGCCAGCACAGCGAAGATACCGCCATGGGCATGGCCATTGCCGTTGCTGCCCGCCTGGAAGCTGCCGCCCAACCCGGCACCGTGCTGGTCAGCGAATCGGCGCATCGCCAGACGGCGACGAAGTTTGACTGGGAAGCGCTGGGTTCTATCTCCGTCAAAGGCGTCAGCCAGCCCATCGCGGTCTACCGCCCCATCGGGATGCCCTCGGGCGAGACGCAAGCTCGAATTGACCACACCTTTGGCATCAACGTGCCCATGGTGGGGCGCGAGAAAGAGATGCGCGTCCTCAAAAGCAGCGTCGAAGACCTGTACGTTGGTCGGGGGCAGATTGTCACCCTGGTTGGCGACAAAGGGGTGGGCAAAACTTACCTGATTAAAGAACTGCAGGACTACTTCCTACATCAGGGTGCGCTGCTGGCCGAAGCGCAAGACAGCTACACCCCGCCAACCGTCCCACTCACCTGGATCAATGGGCGCTGCCGTTCCTTTGGCCAACCCACTCCCTACTATGTTTGGCGAGACTTGCTCTTCAACTGGCTGGGAGTTCGGCAGGGCGACTCGAAAGAAGAAATCCGCGACCAACTGCGCATTCGCTGCCAGGAAGTGTGGGGTGACAAGACCCCCGAGCATTACCCTTACATGGCCTCCTTCCTGACGCTGCCCGTGGAAGAAGAGTTTGCCGAACGCGTGCGCTACCTGGAAGCCGAGTCGCTGCGCCAGCAGTTCTTCGTGGCCGTGCGCAGCTTGCTGGAAGGGCTGTCCAAAAAAGGCCCGCTGGTGGTCGTGCTGCGCGACATGCACTGGGCCGGAGCCGCTTCACTGGACCTGCTGCGCTACTGCTTACCGCTGTGCGACAGCGAAACCCTCCTGTGGGTCATCATCTTCCGCTCCGAACGCGACACCCCCATTTGGGAATTCGACCATTTTCTTGAAACCGAATACCCTCATCGCCTGAAGCGGGTTGAATTGATGCCCCTCAGCCATGATGAAAGCCGGGCCTTTATCAACTCGATGATCGGCTCCCGCGCACTGCCCAAGGAAACGGAAGCCCTTATCATCAACAATTCCGAAGGCAACCCCTTCTATATCCAGGAACTGATCTACTCGCTGGTGGACCAGAACATTTTGGTTCGACAGGAGAGCACCGGGAAATGGCGCCTGACCGGGAATATCAACTCGCTGGACCTGCCTGCCAGCTTGCAAACATTGCTCTCCTCGCGCATCGATCGCCTGGCCCCGGATGAAAAAGATGTTCTCCAGGTAGCATCCATCATCGGCTCGGTGTTCTGGTTCAGCGTTTTGCAGGAACTGGTGGGTGAGAATTATCCACTCAAGAGAATCCTGGCCGGGCTGCAGCGCGCCCAGATCATCCAGGAAAACGGTCAGGTGTCCGAGTTGGGTATGCAATACGCATTCCGCTCCAACCTGATGCGCGACGCCGCCTACGAGAGCATGCTCTCTCCCCAGCGCTCCGCTTACCATCTGCGCATTGCCGAATACATCGAGAACAACATTAGCTCCAACGTGCTCTCCGGTTACGACGGCCTACTCACCTATCACTACCGCAACGCGGGCCGGGCAGAAAAAGAGTTGTACTACACCTTGCAGGCAGCCCGCCAGGCCCAGGCCATCTATGCGAATGCCGACGCGCTGGCGCATTACAACCGGGCTTATGAATTGGTGGAGATGATTGAAAGCGTCTCTGCACCCCACGAGCGGATTGAAGCCGCGTTTTCCATGAAATTTGAAATCCTGGACGGGCGCATTGACATTCATTACCGCATGGGCAGCATCGCCGCGGGCAACGCCGATGCGCGCGCGCTGCTCCCGCTGGCGGAAAAGATGAAAGACAACACCCCCTGGATGATCGACGCGCTGCTTCGTCAGCCCGAAGTAACCAACCCCAGCCGCCAACAACTGGAAAAGGGCCTGGAAATATCCCAACGCGCCTTAGACCTCTCCCGCAAGATCGGCGCGCGCGAACGCGAGCTGCGCAGCCTGATGAGCCTGACCAACTGCGCCTACTTGCTGCGCAACCCCCTCCACCTTGAAACCGCCCAGCGCGCGCTGGACCTGGCTCGCGAACTGGGCGATCAGCGCTCCGAAGTGATCATGCTGCTCAATATCGGCAGCGCCTACGGCATGGATGACATCCAGCGCAATATGGAATATCTGGAAGCCGCCCTGCCCATCCTCAAACAACTGGATGACAAAGGCCTGGAAATCGACGTGCTGCGTGGATTAAGTGAGCAATACGAACGCAGCGGAGATTATTACCGGCAGTTGACCGAGTTTGAGCAAAAACGCCTGCAAATGGCCCGCGAGATCGGCGAACGACTCACCGAAGTTAGCGCGCTCATGTTCTGCGGACAGCTCCACGGCATTTATTTGGGCGATTATCAAGGCGGGCTGGCCTTGCTCGAAGATTCGCTGCGCGGATGGGAAGAAGACGAAGAAAATCTATTCAGCCTGCTGCGCATGGCCCAGATTAAGGTTGCTCTGGGAGAATATGAGGAAGCGGAAGCGATCTTGAAGAGGTGTCACCCGTTGGCCGAAAAGAATCCCCTGGACATTGGGCGAGCCGGGTTGTACCTTGTTTCGGCCATCCTGGCAAACACGCGGGAAGATGAGGCCAGCCTGCGTTGGGCGCTGGAATTGGTCTCGCGCATTCACACGCTGGCAGATGAGAACCTGGTGTCTCGCCAGTACCAGCTAGCTGCTGCCTGCGAGGCTACCGCGGCCCACCTGGGGCTGGCGCGCTGTCTGCCCGACGAAGCCGAAAGTCAGTTTCATTTGCAAAAAGCGTTGGAAAGCTCCAACCAGGCGATGGGATTATTTGAGCGCTTTGGCTTTGTGCAAATCATCGAATGCACCAGCGAAGAAGTGCTTTACCGCCACGGTTTGGCCCTGGAAGCCAACGGGCAGATGGAAGAAGCCGGCGAGTTGTTCCAGCGAGCCTACAACGAGATGATGCGCAAACACGCTATGATCCCCGAAGAAACCATCTTCAAGCGCACCTATCTGGAAAACATCGCTATGCACAGAGAGATCATGGCACGGGTGCAGAAAACCGCGCCGCAACCAGCGGCATAACCCAACCATTGGAGGTCGTTATGAAATACACCTTTCTCGGTTCGACTGGTATCCAGGTGAGCAAACTGTGTTTTGGGACCATGTCTTTTGGCGGCGATGCCGATGAGGCCACTTCAGCGGCATTATTCGCCCGCTGCCGGGATGCCGGCATCAACTTTTTTGACTGCGCCAACACCTATTCGGGCGGGCGGGCAGAGGAGATTCTGGGGAAACAGGTCCAGGGCTCGCGCCACGAACTCATCCTGACCAGTAAATTCTACTTTCCGATGGGCAGCGACATCAACGCGCGGGGAGCTTCGCGGCGCAACATGCGTCTGGCAGTGCAAGCCAGCCTCAAGCGCCTGGGCACCGATTACCTGGACGTGTATTTCGTCCATCACTTCGACGAACACACCCCCATCGAAGAAACCCTGCGCGGTCTCGATGATTTGGTCAGCGCCGGAATGATTCTTTACCCCGGCGTGAGTAACTTCGCCGCCTGGCAAATTGCCAAAGCGCTGGGCATCTCGGCCCGGCACGGCTGGGCCCCGTTTGCGGTGATTCAACCGATGTACAACCTGGTCAAACGTCAGGCCGAGGTGGAAATTCTGCCGCTGGCCCAGTCCGAAGGGCTGGGTGTGATTCCCTACAGCCCGCTGGGCGGGGGCCTGCTCACCGGCAAGTATGCGCCCGGCGTGCGCCCCGAGTCAGGGCGCCTGGTGGAAAACCAGATGTACATCAAGCGTTACGCCGAAGAGGAACTTTATGAGACCGCCGGGCGCTTCACGCAGTTTGCCCGCCAGCGCGGTTTTGACCCGGCTGCCCTGGCGGTGGCCTGGGTGGCAGCGCACCCCGGCGTGACCGCGCCGATCATTGGAGCGCGCAACCTGACGCAGTTAGAAGGCTCGCTCAAATCCATGGACATCGATATGACCCCCGAACTGCGCGCCGAGGTCTCGGCCCTATCCGTAGAGCCGCCCCTGGCCACCGACCGCAGCGAAGAAGCCGCCTAGCGAAGCCTCTTCCACCTCTCCCCCCGGGAGAGGTCGCGCCGGGCTTAGACGGCGCGGGTGAGGGTGAGCAATGGCTTACCAACATCTGAAAACGTGGTGCGCATCAATTCCACCCTCACCCTCACCCTCTCCCTAAAAGGGCGAGGGAACAGAGGCGCAGAACCTACCCCTGGATTGCCCCCGCCAATTGGCGCATCAACTCCCGGTCGCGTTCGGGATCGAAGCGGATTGTATCAATCATCTCCTGCGGATAGGACCACGGGCCTTCCCGGCGCAGATCTTCCGGCTCGTTCAGATAGCGCGGGATGATGTGAGCGTGCAGCACCGGCTCGGTGTTGCCACCAATAAAGTAATTCACCCGGTAAGCACCCAGCACGGACATCAGCGCATCTCCCACTACGGACATGTCACAGAGGAACTCGGCGCGGCGAGCGCGGTCGAGCGCATTGATGGAAGGCACAACCGGGTCGGCCATCAGTATGCAATACCCGGGCAGATACTGCCTACCCGCCAACAATACCCACCCCGAAGGCACACGACATATCAATGAGGGCTCCCGCCC
>CAZMMI010000017.1:0-2361 GCA_964567255.1 uncultured Anaerolinea sp. | reverse complement strand
TGTGATAGCCCACTTTGCCCCGATAATACGATTGTAACAGACAAAAGAACGGCCCGGCCTGGCGTGAAGCGCGGAAACTTCCCCAGGAGCACGAGGCTTCAACATCTTATCGTTTCGCGAGGGAGAGGGAATCAAATGATCAACAAGGGGTTTTCAATTCGCTTTTGGGGTGTGCGCGGCAGCTATCCCACCCCAGGACCATCCACTGCTCGTTACGGAGGCAATACCTCCTGCGTGGAAGTGTCGGTCAACGGCTACACCCTGATTTTTGACAGCGGCACGGGCATCATTGCGCTGGGCAAAGAACTGGCCCGCCGCGCCCAACAGTCGGGACAGCCGGTGGAAGCCACCCTGCTGCTCAGCCACCTGCACCACGACCACACCCAGGGCTTCCCCTTCTTCGTGCCGGCGCTGCTGCCTGCTTCCCGCCTGACCGTGCTGGGTCCCGACTTCATGGACTCCAGCCCGCTAGACACCCTTTCAAAGGTGATGAGACCCCCGCACTTTCCGGTCAGCCTTTCCGAATTAAACGGCAACCTGTCCTTCGGCACGCTGCGCGAGAAGGATGTCCTCCTGATGGGCGAATCGGTGGGCGGAACGCTGGTGTGCAGCGCGCTGGATCCGCGGGTCCGCTTCGGCGACCCCGACCTGGTGCGCGTGCGCGTGCTGCACTCTTATGCGCACCCTAACGGCGTGCTGCATTACCGCGTGGATTGGCGCGATCACTCCCTGGTCTATGCCACCGACACAGAAGGCTACGTCAACGGTGATCGCCGCCTGGCCAGCTTTGCCCTGGGCACAGACTTGCTGATCCACGACGCGCAGTATACCGATGAACACTACCTGGGCCTGCTGCCAGGCATCGCCACCACCCAAGGGTATGGACACTCCACCACCAGCATCGCCATCGAAGCCGCGCGCGCCGCGCAAGCCGGGCAGTTGGTGCTATTCCACCATGCGCCCGAGTACGACGACGACCAACTGGATCGCATCGCCAACCAGGTGGAAGCCATTCAGCCGGGCACGCTGCTCGCCCGCGAGGGGCTGGAGATCGAGTTGGTAGGCGCCCCCATTCCGGTATCGACCGCAATCATGGTGCGATAAGTCCTCCCTGACTTTCCCACCACTTTCTTTCACAAAGTCGTGGGAAAACCTGAAATCTTTTCGGCGTATAATATTGAGGAGGGATGCAATGGTCGCCGTAATCGGACTGCGCCGGTTTGCATGGCCCGCGGTGAGTGTAGTGATGGAAACATTCGAAGGGCTGGATCACATTCAACTTTTTTCAGGGCTGAACGCCTCACAGAAAGCCTGGATCGCGGCGCGCCTGTACCGGCGCACTTTTCCGGAGGGCATGGAGTTGATGATCGCCGGGACGCCCGGCGAAGTGGTCTACTTCATCTTGAGCGGTACCGTCAAAATCTACATACCGCAAATCAACGGCACAGATGTCATCGTTAACCTGATGGGCCCCGGCGACACGGTCGGAGAGTTGAGCGTGCTCGACAGCGCCGGGCGCTCGGCCAGCGTCATCACCCTCGAAGAGACCCAGGTGGTATGGATGAGCCGCAGCCATTTTCAGGAGGCGCTCCAAACCATCCCCGACCTTTCTCAGAACTTGTTGCGCATTCTCAGCGCGCGCCTGCGCCGCACCACCGAACAAATCCAGATCCTGGCCTCGTTGACCATTCCAGAGCGAGTGGTCAACCAACTGCTGCTCATCGCCGAAAACTATGGGCGAGTGCGCCCCGAAGGCATCTACATCCCCATCCGCCTGACACAAGGTGAAATTGCCGAGTTGGTGGGCGCCTCGCGCAAACGCGTCAACCAGGTGATGGTTTCGCTCAAGCGCAGCGGACTCATCAGCAGCGATGCCCAGGCGCACATCACCCTGCACGACGCCGAAGCCCTCAAAGATTGGCAAGAAAATTGATCTTCCTGCGAAAACACAACACGCCACGCTTGGGTTAACACTGCGCCAAACTGTGGTTGGTTGTATAGCGGGCTTTGCCCGCCTTAAAAAACGAAATGGGGAGTTTTAGTCGCACTTCGTGCGACTAAAACTCCCTGATACCATTTTTCTTAGGCGCCCAAAGGGCGCGATTCCGTCTCCACGGTGAACTGTGGGCTACCGCGCTTGGCGCGGCTTATTAGGTTTTCGCGGGGAAGATCAGTCCAGCTTTTGTCTGGCCAGATCGACTCCGGCGCGAAGTTCCCTCTCATAAAGCGGAAACTGACGCGCGATGCGCATCCCCGCTCGCTCATACAGGCGCGTAGCGCCCGTCAGGCTCGAGCCATCCACGCCCAATCCCACCTTGCGGGTGCCGCTTTGCCAAAAGTTGGCAAAGGCATGGTTGAGCA
>CAZMMI010000016.1:0-28810 GCA_964567255.1 uncultured Anaerolinea sp. | reverse complement strand
GTAAAAGCGCTGATGCGGCCTTCAAAGTTGTAGGATTGGCCAGGGGCCTCGAGAATAACTGCGTTGGGAGCCGTGTTTTCGCGGATCCAATCGATGGCGGCGAAGTCGTCGGGAAAAGCGTTGCGGAGGAGCGAGGACCCATCCAGGACAAACGGCTGTGAGAAGCCACCGGTCCGTGAAAGGGTGGCGAGGAGCGGGTAGGCCAGGGCGCCCAAAATTAACACGGTTGTGATGAAATAAAAAGCAATTCGGAAGAACCTGGAGACATACTCTTTGGCGTGCTCGGAAAACCAGTGAAGGGCATACGCGGATGCCAGGGCCAGGCACACCCAACCCTGGAAGTAAAACTTGAAAACGGTATTCATGCGCACGCCGAAATTATCACGCAGGTAGACGAATTCGACCGCAAAGGTGAGGGTCAATCCTAGAACGACTAGCAGGCGAGAGAAAGTCAGGCCGGGTTCCGGTTGGGAATGCGAGGGGAGTTCTTCGGGGGCTGCGGGGCGGATGAACGAAGTCCATATCCCTGTTGCCGCTAAAGTCAACAGAGCAGTGAGCAGCAAGAAGAGCCAGGGATTGGCGAGGCGGGATGCGAGGATGCTGAGCAGGGCTTGCCACCAAGGAAGCCCACCCAGCCAACCTTCTACTTGTTGAAATAGCGAGCCGCCCTGGGCTTTGTCGATGACCAGTAAAAGACTGGTGAAGGTCAAAAGAAGTAGATAGCCAAGCATCAACAGGATATTGAGGCGCATCCACGTGGTAAACAATCCTCGTGATGCGATGGGGGCCGTGCCGCGTACGGCCCCGGCGCGCCAGGAGAGCAGCAAGAAGACCGCCAGGATGAAAATGAACGGCCCGAACATAATCAGGTACTGGGGCAGGCGGGTGGGTGGGAAGATGTAAGGGAGAATGCCGCCGGCTTGTGAGGAGAAGCTGACGAAAAACAGGCCGTAGGCTAGTATAGTGACTGCAATGAAAAGCAGGGCCAACTTACCCGTGTGGATGAGGTTTTGTTTGAGAATCTGCCCACGTCGAGCGATTGAACCGGCGAGCCAGGCCATCAATGCCAGGAACAGGTAGACGGGAAAGTCCCAGGTGTTGAGGAATACCAGGCTGCCCAAAGCAAGGGCCGTGATGAGAAGTTCGGCAATGGGAATGCGCTCTTCACGCAGCGCCGCCAGATGCAGATTGAAAGAGAGGGCGATGGCCAGGAGCACGAAAGGCAAGGCCAGGACGTGCGGGTGGTTGTCGCCGAGCAAAAAGCTGAAGAAGGGAAATTCGGTGATGGGATTGGCGCCGATGGGTTGGCCGAACAGGTCCAGATCGTTGAGAACGCGCGAGGATCGCCACCACCATAGATCGCCGGCAGGGAGGAAGGAACCGGTGGCCTGGGCGGAATTGAGATCGGGAATGGCTAACCATTCGATGAATGCGGATGGCAACCAGCCGCGGGCCTGGAGCGCTTCGATGAGTCCGAGTAAGTTGCCAGAGATTGCGACAAACAGCCCGCCGAGAAGGCCACCCAGAGCGGCTTTTGAGAAGCGCGTTGGATGGCTCGGACGGGAGGCGATCAGATTGTAGACCAGCCCAAAAGCTCCGGTGAAGGTAAGGGCGAAAAGGGTTGCGTCGTAGAGGTCGAAGGCTACTTCGGGGGCCAGCCCGGATAGGCGCGTGAGAAGCGCCATCATCATGTAGCCAAAATAGTAATAAGAGATGCCGTATCCCGAAAGCCAGGGGTCGGAAGGGGGAAAATGGGGGCTGTTGAGGATGCGGGTGAGGAAGGCCATTTCCATGAACTTTTCGCCACCGGAGGGGTTGATGCGGAAGTACACGGTGGAAGCTCTGACGAGACTCCAGGCTAAGAAAGCTGCGAAAAATAGCGTTTCGACAGAGATAATGAGTTTCTTTTGATTAGAAAGCCGGGTGAGAAATGCGCGAAAACCACCCGTCTGGCGCAAGGCGAAGAGTGAGAGGGTGATTACAACTCCGAACGCCACAGTGATCCCTGCCCAATTGTTTTGGATAACGCGCAAAGACGCGCCTAACCAGAGAGCGTATGCTGCTAACAACAGGCCAAAGGGGCGCGCAAGGGTGTAGCCTTGATCGGGCAGGCGGCGAAAGACGAGCATGGCGACGGGCAAGACGGCCAACCCGACCAATGAAATCAAAGCCCACCAGAGGAGAATTGTCCAGATCATTGCGCTCGGAGAATCTCGATTTTCTTGCCGGAAAGAGTCAAGTAAGCACCCATTGCCTGGACGGTCAGGCAGGAATGGGCGGGGAGGATGAAGACAAGGTCGCCAATGCGGAGATTGGCGAGATCGGGCATGGGCAGATGAAGAACGCCATGCTCCTGAGACAGGCGAGCTACGTAAGCGCCTTTCAGGGGTTGATTCCAACCTTCTTCGAAGGGCAGACAAACCAAACCATACTGCCGCAGCCCATCGATTTCGGTGTAGTCTTTGGACAGGTGGATGGCGCCGCCATAAACTACTGCTTCGCACCGTTCGGGGTGCAGCGCGACAACCGGGCAAGCCAGGGCCACCGCGATTTGATTCCAGGTGCAGGAGCCGGTTTTTAACTGCTGAGTGTCGTAGAAGATGAAATTGCCGGGACGAATTTCATCCGCGGGAGCAAAGTTGGATAGAAGGGAGCAGCCGGGCGTATCGCCGACCGAGAGGAGCAGCGGTGGAGCGCCCGAAGAAGAGAGCGACTGACGCAATTCCGCGAGGCGAGCAGTGGAAAGCCGGTGAGTCTCGGCGGCTTGAGCCGGAGAAGAGGTGCTGTAAGTCGCGCCGGCGTGGGTGAGTAGACCTTGCAGGCGGAGGACAGGGTTCGTTGAAATAGCTGCGATGACTCTTTGCGCTGTGGTGATGTCTTGCCAGGAAAGCCCGGTGCGCCCGGTGCCAGTATCAATTTTGATCCAGATATCCACGGGGTGGAAGAGGCGCGCAGCAAGCGCTTTCACGACCTCGACGGACTCTACCAAAAGGCCCAGGCGGACGCTGGCAGCCAGGGAATCCAGAGCGGCAATCTGGCGCAAATTGACGGGGAAGGCCAGGAGAATGTTGCTCCAGCCGCCGGAGGCGAAGTATTCAGCCATGTCCAGTGACGAGACGGTGATGGCCGTGACGCCTTCGGTGCGGAACCACTCGCCGATTTCCAGGGATTGGTGGGTTTTAAAATGCGGGCGGAAGGAAACGTTGGCATCGCGGGCCCGGCTTGCCATGCGGTGCAAATTCTGGCGGGCGACGGGTTCGTTGAGGATAAGCGTGGGTTTGAGAATGGTGTCAAGGAGGGGCATATCTTCGATTATAGCCCGGGATTGCATGTGGTGCGAAAGCTTAACGGGGGCTCTCTGGGAGTTGCCGTGGTAAGTTCCGCATTTTGGGGTGTGAAGGCGGCGAAGCCGCCTTCACACCCCAAAATGCGGGTCTCGCCACGCCGATTCCCAATGAAGCTTAACGGGTGAACGGTGATTGGGTTGTGAGTGGAGAGGCGGTTGAAGTACAATGGCATGAGAATGGCATGAAAGGGTCTATGACATGATAACAAATGAAGCAATGTTAATCAGGCTGCTCGTTGCCGCTGCGCTGGGCGGTTTGGTTGGGTACGAACGTGAACGAAACAATCAGCCAGCTGGGCTGCGCACGCATATTATCTTGGTGGTGGGCGCAGCGCTGGCGATGATTCTATCGATCAACCTGGCAACAGAATTTCGGTCCATTGCCCCCAATGGTGACCCTGCTCGATTGGCGGCACAGGTGATTTCGGGAATTGGTTTTTTGGGCGTGGGCGCAATTATCCGCTATGGGCCGAACGTCAAAGGGCTGACAACGGCGACATCTATGTGGAGCATGGCGATTGTGGGGTTGGCGGCGGGGTTAGGGTACTACGTGGCCGCAGTCTTTACCACAGCCCTTCTCATGGTTACACTAATTGCAATAAATTTTTTTGAAAAGCGCTTTATTCGCCATATGGTTCTTTCGCAGATTATCATCACGACCGTTGATAAACGTGAAATGTTGAACAAAATCCGCGAAATTATTGAGAAACATGCTGTCTTGCAGCCCACCTTGAGCATTCGAAAAGATTTGCATAACAAACGATCAAAGATTGTTTTACAGTTCAAATTGCGAGAGGGGCACACGGTGGATGGTTTGTTGGAAGAATTGGGCGGCCTGGACGGAATTCGTTCAATCAATCTGGAATGAGACCATGGGTGTTGAGCCGGTTTTGACTCTGGTGGTAAACCAGGGCGAAAAAAATTTGCTTGACATAATAGAAAATATGATCTATTATGGATATGCATCTACTCACCGAAGCTGGAAAAATTCCGATTTTGGCGAGGAGATCCATGGATAAAAAGCAACACCAGGGAACGGGATCGATGGACACTTTTGAAAAACTGGCTCTGATCAAACATGAAATGGACGTAGAGGTTGATGATTCGATCCCTGGGGCTCCGACAGGGAAGCAATCGTCCTTTAGCGGCAAAGACTGTGAAGATCCGAGTGAAGGATTGCCGATCAGCATGGTTTGTCTGCCGAATGGCAAGCGGATGCCGGTGCTGAAATCTTTGTTGACTTCGGCCTGTGAGCGGAATTGTAACTACTGTGCTTTTCGAGCTGGTCGGGATTTTCGACGGGTGACCTTCCAACCGGAAGAGCTGGCGCAGGCAGTCGACCGCCTGACGAAGAAAAAGGTAGTGGATGGGGTATTCCTCAGCTCGGGCGTTGCCGCCGGCGGAGTGCGCACAGAAGATCGTTTGATTGCTACGATCGAATACCTAAGGCGCAAGTTGAACTACCAGGGCTATGTGCATCTCAAGCTGATGCCAGGAACCGAATTTGCTCAGGTAGAACGAGCAATGCAACTAGCCGACCGAGTTTCGGTGAATCTAGAAGGGCCCAACACCAATCGCTTACAGGCTCTGGCGCCGCAAAAGGTGTTTCTTGAAGAGCTTCTGCAACCGCTGCGCTGGGTGGAGCAGATCCGGCGAGAACGGCCTGGGCATGAAGGCTGGAAGGGGCGCTGGCCATCGACCACCACGCAGTTTGTGGTGGGGGCAGTGGGGGAGAGCGACTTGGAGTTATTGCAGACTCTGGCCTGGTTGAACCAGAATGTGCGCCTGGCAAGGGGATACTTTTCGGGGTTTTCACCTACACCAGATACGCCTTTTGAGGATCGAAATGCATGCAACCCTTGGCGAGAACACCGCCTATACCAGGCGTCTTTTTTACTGCGGGATTATGGCTTTGACCTGGAGGAACTTCCCTTTGCCGGAGAAGGAAACTTGCCGATTGATGTCGACCCGAAGATGGCATGGGCCAGAGCGAACCTGAGCGAAATGCCACTGGAGATCAACAAGGCTGATCGGCGGGACTTGCTGCGAATCCCGGGGGTGGGGCCGGTTGGCGCGAAAGCGATCATGGATGCCCGGCGAAAGAATAACTTACGATCAGTGGAAGACTTGAAGAATCTGGGCGTCCCCATAGGACGGGCGGCGCCATTTATCCTCTTGGACGGACAGCGACCTGCGGTACAATTGAGGTTGTGGAACTAGAACCGCTTTCATTCCGGTTTATTTCCGAAGCCATCGAGGTGGATTTCGATCAACCTCTGTTATTAGAGAAGGACCCGCCCTGCCCAAGTGGATTTACCTGGGCGGGCGAGCATTTTCGGGTGGTTCAACTGCTGGCCGAATGGCGCGACTTTCGACGGCGGGGTAAAGCAGAACGGAATATGCGACCGGAGCATGCGACGCGAGCAAGGTTGCGTGGTTCTTGGGGTGTGGGAAGGTATTATTTCCGCGTGCGAGTCGAGGGCGGGCAGATTTTTGAGGTGTATTACGACCGGGCGCCAGGGAACGCAGACGATCGTAAGGGGCACTGGGTGCTATATGGCGAGCGCAAAGAGAATTAACGCACTGATACTAGAGAGATTCGTCGCGGCCTCGGATAACCGAGGCCGTTTGGATTAATAATTTCCAAGAAAATATTAATAATATTAAACTGGCTATTGACAAAATTAAAACAAAGACTATAATCTACTTTAGAAAATCAATGTTGTATCAACATCCTTTGGTTTGATTTCGGCGTAAACCATCGGAAATGAGTGTAAAGCCGAACCAGGAAGGGAAAAAAGCGATGAATCCATTATTGACGAAATGTCCAGTTTGTGGGGGTGACCTGACGGTGACGCGCCTGCATTGCCCATCTTGTGCCACTTCGATCGAGGGCGGCTTCCAGCCTTCGGTTGGATCGACGCAGGGGGCTTTCACGCCAGAGCAGCTCAAATGGTTGCTGCCGTTTTCCCGGTTGACGACCGAGCAGTTGCAATTTCTACTAACCTTTGTGCGCTGCGAGGGCCGTTTCAACCGGATGGAAGAAGAATTGAGCCTGTCTTATCCGACGTTGCGCAACCGGATGAACGATATCCTGCGGGCGATGGGCTACGAGCCGGCTCGCGAGGAAGCGCAGCCTGCTGCTCCAGTTTTGCCTGGCCCGGCTGAGCGTAAACGCATTCTGGAAGATTTGGAGAAGGGCTTGATTGACATGAACGAAGCCAAGCGGCGCTTGAAGGGCGTGCGCGAAGAGGCAAAGACCGAGTGAGCCGGACGATTCGGATGGAGTTGAATTAGGCGATTAAGGAGTTACCAATGGCTACGATGGAAGAACGGATGAAAATCCTGCAGATGGTGCAAGAAGGCAAAATTACGGCGGAAGATGCCGCCGGTCTTTTGGAAGCGTTGGAAGAAGGCGGCGATGAGGGGCGCGTGGCGGGTATTGTGGTGAACGAGATGAACGCAGCGCCAGGACGCAAGCCGCGTTGGTTGCGGGTGCGGGTGACAGATACCAACACCGGAAAGCCGCGGGTGAACGTGCGCCTGCCGATGAGCCTGGTCAATGTGGGGTTGAAGATGGGCAGCCGCTTTGCCCCAGAGGTTGAGGGCCTGGACATGGATATGTTGTCCGAAGCGATTGCTTCTGGAGAGGTCGGACAGATTGTGGATGTGGTGGACGAGCAAGACGGTGAGCATGTTGAGGTTTTTCTGGAATAAGGATCTCTGAGATTGCCGATGAAACCGCAGGGAAATGATCTCTGCGGTTTTTTTAATCCGTGAAGTGATACCTGCTTGCCAACCGCTGGAGACTCTGCTAGACTTCACTTAACGTTACTGTTCAGCCAAAGGCGGATGAGGCTTGAATTTCAGTGCCTCAAATTCAGGAACTTTCTCCATCACTTGATATTATTTCGGAAGGACACGGCCCATGACATCCAAAAAAGTCGCCATTTTCAGTGTTGTTTTGGTGTGGGCGTTGATATCGCTGGCTTGCGGGCTGCCCACCTCTGGGGAGCCTACCGCAACGGAAAAAGCCCCGGTTGCGCAACCCGATCCACAAGTCGTTGGACCTACTGAAACATCCCAATCGCAGGCCACGCCCCAGGCTGATCCTCAGAAGTCTCCTGAAGTAGAGTCCACGCCGCCAACTGCGCCGAACGGGGCAAAAGTGAACTATCAGGGAGTAAGTTTCACCTATGATTTGTCCCTGGCGCAGAGCGTTTCGGCCAAGATCGTCCCGGCGGAACGGGGCGAACCCGATTATGGGGGATGGCTCGGGCCGGTACCGGAGTACTACCAATTTGATTTCGAGCGATATCAAATGGCAGACACTTTTCACAAGCCTCAGGTGTTGATTTACCCAATTCAGGCTTTCGCCGCGGTGAACGATGCTGCCGGGGAACAACTGGATGACCTGGAAAACTACATCGATCAATCTGGGATAGCAAACAGGTATTTACCTTTCTTGCCTCTGTGGAACGCTGGGCAAGTGTTTTATGCCCGCCCGAAGATCGTGAATTTCATGAACGGCGAGGGCGTCCTGTATTTGACCTGCTTCGCCCAGGCAATCTTGCCCGTGGATGGCGATTGCCTTTTCTATACTTTCCAAGGGTTGACCTACGATAAGCAGTTCTATGTTTCCGCTATTTTCCAGGTGGATCATGCGGGGTTATCGTCTGCTGAGAATGTCAATCTATTCAAGGATGTCGAGAATTCGATGGATGTGAGCACGTATGAAACCTACCTCTCAACGGTTCGCGATCAGTTGAACGGCTGGGATGCCGAGGAGTTCACACCTTCCTTGAACAAGCTGGAGGCATTGGTGAAGAGCCTTTCGGTGCAGCCCACCGTGGATTTGAAGGCTCCGGAAGCGTCGACGGCAGTGGATTGCCCGCTGGCGATGGATGGGCGGCTGGAAGTTGGAAAGGGGGCGCGGGTGACCTTCACGGATGGAAAAGCCCTGCGGGTGCGCAGCGAGGCTGGGAAAAGCGCCACGGTGTTGGGGCAGATGCCGGAAGGGACTGAAATGACCGTCAACGACGGGCCGGTCTGCGTGGGAGAAGGACTGTGGTGGAAGATTACCAGCGCGGATGGAAAGCTGAACGGATGGGTGCTGGAGGGCGAAGACGGTGATTACTATTTGGAGCCGTGGGATTAATCAGCCCCCGGTCGTTACTCTACGGGTATAGAGCAGTACGAATCCAACTATCATGCACAGCGCAAATCCCAGGGCGATGATTCCCAGGTAGAGTGGAGTCGTACTGGGAGGAATGGGCCGCTCAAGAAAGCCATCGGCGGGGTTGTCCGGGTCGTAGTACACGGTCACTGCCGCTCCCTCGGGATAGCGCGCGAGGGTGGCTTGAGCTTCATCATGTAATAATGCGAATGTGTGACCAGCAAAAATGTTTCTACCCCGGTAAGCCTGCCCCATCACTTGATAAGAAAAGATTACTTTCACGTAAAAAGTGAAGCGATCGTTTTGGGTGCCTCGCCTGAATTTTCCATCTTCTAAAATGTAAGAAACCATGGCACCGGACCTAGAGCCACTTTTGTGCATGGAGGATTCGATGATGGCTCCCGGTGTGGTGAACCAAGAGTAGGAGGCAGAGGCTCTCCTCTTATTTTTACGGTAAGATAATATCAATGATACGATGCCAGCGGCACAAGCCAACGCGGTGAGGCCGCCGCAGATTATCCAATAAATCCGGCCAAAGTCTTCGGGAATGCTAGGCAAGGTATCCTCCTACAATGAAGAAAGTCGAAGATGGAGATGGTTATTTGGAACCGTGGGATCAGGCAGAACTTAGTTTCCGGTTGTGGCAGTGAGGGTATTGATTACCGCGATTAAGCCACCGCACATCAGGCAGAGGGTGATGAACAGGAAGATGATACCCAGGATGAGGACGACCGTATTGGCGGGAGCGGCGCGTTCCAGAACGGCATCGGCGGGGTTGGCTGGGTCGTAATATACGGTCACGG
Organism: uncultured Anaerolinea sp.; assembly: GCA_964567255.1. Classification (GTDB taxonomy): domain Bacteria; phylum Chloroflexota; class Anaerolineae; order Anaerolineales; family Anaerolineaceae; genus Anaerolinea. Next base: position 19,485 of record CAZMMI010000016.1, on the reverse strand, counting down.
CGGATCCCGCGGGATATTGCGAGGCGGTGGCTTGAGCTTTGCTGTGAGGGACCGTGCTCCTTGCGCCAATGTGGATGTTCTTGCCCTTGTATGTCTGGCCCATCACTTGATAAGAATAGCTGAGTTTCACGGTATACGTGGCAGGGCCGTCAAAGTCGCTGCCGCTGGCTTCGCGGACGCTGGACTCGAGAATAGTTCCGGGCGCAGTGGACCAGGAGAGTGAGGCAGCGGCTTTCCTCTTGTTCTTGAAGTACGACAAGATCATGAACACGCTTCCGGCGGCGAAAGCCAGCAAGAAGAGACCTCCGCAAATTGTGCCGATGATTCGCAGTAAAAATTCAGGATTGGCAGACATGATATCCTCCTGCAACGAGGTCAGTCGAGGATGGCGGCAGGATCGGCGGAGGAGAAGAAGCGGCGGTAAGCTGCCGTTTCTTCCAGTATAGACCTTAATCGGGCCAGTGGAGCAGCAAAATCACCGGTCGGTTGGCCAACACCGTATTCGAGGAATACACGGTCACCTTGCATCTCGATTGTGGTGACCATTCCGCGGGCGTGCAACCATTCCAGACCGGCTAGTACGGCTGGAATGCGCTGAGCTGTGGCGCAAGCCAGGCGGGAGAGGCTGGTTTCGGCGCGGGGAGCGTTGACCCGATTGAGCTCATATTTTACCAACCCTGCCAGTCGCTTGATGAATTCTTCGGGGGTGGCGGAGGCAGGGTCGATGCCAAACAGAATGACCTGCTGGGGGTTGACCTGCGCAAGGGCGGCGCGGAGTTCTTCGGGGCCGGGCGGCGTGGTCCAGACGGCAAGAGAGGGCGCAGGCTCAAGTTCGAAGCGGTCGTGGGCGTTGAGCGCGGCGCGGGCTTCGCCTTCGGCCCAGACCAGCAGCGGCCCGGCATCGCGGAGCGCGTCGAGCAGAGGGCGGGGATGAGATTGACCGCGATGGTCGATGACCGAGCGGGAGGGGCCGGAGAGCTCAACGGCGGTCTCAACCAACGGACGGTGGTCGATCCACTCGACCTGCACTTCACGCTGACCGCGGAAATTGCTGGCACGCAGCACGCAGGCAAGATCGAATCTGGATTCGGGAACCGGCCAGGCCGCGCCGCCCCACCAGACCACTTTATGCAAATTCCCGGCCTGGTCCTGCACGGTCAGTGAGCGGTGGGCCTGGTCGCGACCAATTATTGTCTGCTTGACCAGGGTGAGATTTTTGATGGAAAGCACGAGAGCAGGGTTGCCCGCCCCGAAGGGAGCCAGACGCTCGAAGTCTGCAACCAGATCAAGGTTGATTTCATCGAGACGGATGGAACCATCGATCTCGAGGCGAGGCTCGCGGGCCAGACCCGTGGACTGGATGATCTTACTGACTTGCCGGGAGACCCCCCGGCGGAATGCCGGGAGGTTTTCAGGATCGAGGGATAGCCCGGCCGCCATTGGATGACCGCCAAAACCTGCCAGCAGTGATTTCTGGGAAGCGATGGCGGCGGTGATGTCAATGCCATCGACGGAGCGGGCTGAACCACGCGCCAACTGGCCGGGGGGCGTGCACAGCAGAATCACCGGGCGCTGGTAGCGTTCGACCAGGTGGCTGGCGACGATGCCAACCACCCCGGCGGGCCATTCGGGGTGCGAGAGCACCAGGACGGGGGAATCGAGCAGGGTGTGATCGTGCTCGATTTGTTTCTGGGCGGCGCCCAGGATTTGGCTGGTGAGTAACTGGCGGCGGGCGTTGAGCCCTTCCAGGTGAACCGCCAGCACTCGGGCGCGGCCTGGGTCGGTGGTGGTGAACAACTCCACGGCGGGGTTGGCATCATCCAGGCGGCCCAGGGCGTTGAGACGCGGCCCGAGGAGGAAACCGATATGCTCTTCGGTCAACCAGGTTGGGTCCAGTTCGGCCAGTTCGTAGATGGCCTTCAAACCGGCGCGCTGGGTGCTGCGCAGGGCAGCCAGACCACGCTGGAGCAGATAGCGGGCGTCGCCGGTTTGAAGGGCCACATCAGCGACGATGCCCAGGGCGACGAGGTCTAATAGTTGGTCTGCTTCTGTGGCACGATCAAAGCGGCGGAAGAGCGTTTCGGCTAGCTTGTAGGCTACCCCCACGCCGGGCAAGGTACCCAGGGGGTGGGTTGGGGGCAAGCGGCGAGGATTGATACCGGCCAGGGCTGGAGGAAGGGTTTCGGCCAGGGTGTGGTGATCGGTGACGATGACTTCGAGTCCCTGTGAATTCGCGTAGTCAATGGCTTCGTGGGCGGTGATGCCCGTGTCGCAGGTGAGGAGGATTTTGGCCCCGGCGGCCACGATGGGTTCCAGGTTGGGGATGTTGATGCCATGAGACTCGCGGGCACGCACGGGGATGTGATAACCGGGGTCTGCGCCAAGCAAGCGCAGGGTTTGGACCAACAGGGAGGTAGAGGTCTGCCCATCAACGTCGAAATCTCCCCACACCCAAATGGATTCACCCTGGCGAATGGCACGCTCGAGGCGGTCGGCGGCAAGGGAGAGGTCGGGAAGGTCTTCGGGAGGAGCGGGCGCGTAGGCGTTGGGATCGATAAAGGCGCGGGCGGCTTGCGGGGTGGTGATGCCACGGCGGAGGAGGGTTTGGGCGACCAATGGATGCCCGCCGACGAATTCAGCCAGGGCGTCGGGGACAGCGAGGTGAGGTAATTCGATCCAGTTGTTCATTCCTAGAAGCTGATTTCGGCGATTTGGTCAAAGTCGATTTGAATTTCGCCCTCAGACTCGAGATCTTCGTCGTTTTCATCGAAGGCCCCAGCGGCAATGCCACGGGCGCAAAATGAGCGGTACACGCAGTACTGGCAAGCGCGCTCCTCGGTCGTCATGTCAAACTGGTTCGACGACAGAGAGTCGATCTCACGCACCAGGGCAGCAAGGTCGCGCTCGTCTTTCTCGTATTGTTCGGGCGAATAGGCGAACACCTGGGGTTGATCGGGATGAGCGGCGAACCAGTAGATCATTTCGACCTGATGGGGCAGGAGCGAAAGATCGGCACGGAGACCCGCGGCGGCTTGTACGGCCAGGTAGGGGTATACACGAGTCTGGTTGCGGTTTTCCAGCCAGGCGCGGCGAGGGCGCTTGAGACCGGTCTTCCAGTCGTAAATCACCAGTTTTGGACCGGGAAGCAAGACCAGCAGGTCGTATTTGGCGACCAGGCGATGGCGGTCCAAGGGAGCGCTGAGCAAGGTTTCGACATAGCGCTGCTCACCCTGCAAATCGGGCAAGAGGCGGGTGAAATTCTGCCACCATTGGGCAAGGTGCTCATCCGAGTCAGCAGCGGCGATTGCGTCAAGCCGGTCGATGGGCACGCCCAGGAGGGCCTGCTGGGCGAGTCGGTGGAAGCGCTCGCCGCGGCGAATGTTACGCTCGTTTTCGCGGACGGGCTCGGCCTGGGGGGCGGGCCAGGCTGCTTGAAGCAGGTAACGCAGTTGAAAGCGGCGGCGGCAATCCTGGTAGTCTTGCAGGGCGGCTTGAGAGAAAGCAAAGGGCTGGTTGGGGTCGAGGGTGTCGAGACGTCGTTTAGCGGTGTCCATGCAGACGCTCCCAGAAGTTGATCAATTCGACAAAGGGTTGGGCAGGCACGGCTTGACCCTGCTTGCCGCCATTCCAGGTAACGACCAATTCCTGGCGAGCGCGGGTGATACCAACATAGAGCAAGCGCAGGCGTTCGCGGGCGTAATCGATGCGGCTGCGATGAGTGGCCTGACCTTCTTCATACCAATCTTCGGGGCCGCCTTGAATAACCACTCGAAGCTGGTCGAGGGCTTCGGCTTCCAGGTTGAGCCGGTCACGAATGAAGTATTTTTCGGAGATAAAGGTGTCGTAGGGGGCGCCGGAGGGAAAGTCGTAGTTGTTGGCAGACATCAGGTAGACCCGATCCCATTCCAGGCCCTTGGCTTTGTGGATGGTGGCAATAACAACGCGGCCTTTATAGTCGTCGGGATTGAAGTTGGTGTCGTCGCTGCTGAAGCCGAGGAATTTGCGCTTGTTGGTGGCGATCTCTTCGATCTCACCAATCAAGTCGGGCAAAAGCCAATCGGGGTGCTCGTGCGTGCGCTGGCGCAGCGCTCCGGCCATTTTGTGAGCCACGGCCAGGTCGGCGGGTTCGGTGAACAAGTCTTGCGAGAGGGTGAGGAGAAGCTGATCGATGGGCAGGAGGACGGCGGCCTGCCAGCGGCGGACGGATTCGCGGAAGGCGGCCAACTCGTGATAAGCCGGCTCGTCGGTGGTATGCAGGCCGAGCTTCTCGAGATAGTCTTCGCCGGGGAGGGGGGCGAGGTAATCTTCGATGCGCATCATACGATGAAGGTGGGAGGCGGCTCGTTCAACAACTTTCTTGATGTCATCTTCCACTTTGCCACGCCAGGATCGGTAGGCCCGGCTGAGTTTGTGCCCATTGAGGGGATCGGCCAGGGCGCGCAGCACGTTGGCAATGGCCCCGGCAGATTGGCGCGTGGCGGTGGTGGTTTTGAGCAGCGTGTCAACCACATCCACGCCCAGGCGCTTGAGCTCTTCGGCCAGTTCCGTGCCACGAGCGTTGCGCGGCACCAGAACCGCCACCGTGCGCTGCTGGTTTTCTTCTACCTCCAACCAGCGTTTGACCGAAGCGGCGATGGTTTCAATTTCTTTGGCGGCTTCGAGCTTCTTTTCGTGGAGATAAATGAGTTCGGGCCGGTTCGGCGGGTTGGGTTGGGGATCATCCGGCGCGGTGGGTTGGATGTAGGGGGTGATGAGCGCACCTTGGAGTGCTTCGGGGGCCTGGGGGGTGTTGGCCCAGGCGATGAGGTGGTTGGCCAGGTCGATGATGCTGGCTGAGGATCGGCCCGATTCGGGCAGGTCTTCGTCACGGACGCCCGGCTGGCGGCGAAAATCCAACAAGTATTGGGGGTTAGCCGTGGTGAAGGTTTCGTAGATGGCCTGGTTGGGGTCGCCGACGCGCACCCAGTTGCCACCGGGGCCGGACAGCAGGTTGAGAATTTCTTCTTGGAGATGACTGGAGTCCTGAGCTTCATCTTCGAGGATGAACGGCCATAGGTTGCGCAAACGGACGACCAGTTGCTCGTCGGTTTTGAGAGCCTGCAAAGCAAGGCGGATCAAGTCGTCGAAATCTACAGCCCCACGGTAATTGAGGGCGCGCTGGTAGTCGGCGTACAAGGCCCAGCCCATTTCGGCCAGGGGAAGCGGAAGGGGGAGTTCATCCAGGCGGGCGCGAAGGGTATCCGCGGAAAGCTCCTGATCTTTCGCATAGCGAATGGCTTGCAAGCCAATCGATTCAACGAGATCGGGGATGCGGTCGCGGCGCAGTTTTTGGGCATCGTACTCGGTGAGGTCCGGCTTGAGGTAACTTTCGATCAGGTCGGGGTTGGAGCGCAAATAGGCCAGGGCGACATCGTGGAGGATGCGAGTGGCTTCGGATTCATCCACAATTTGGAAGTCATTGGCCAGGCCAACGGCTTCGGGGCGCTCGCGGACGATGTCATGGGCCAGACCGTGGAGAGTACGGACTCGGTAGCCGAAGTTGGGCATGAGGCGAGTCTGGCGGATGAGGCCGGAGATACGGGCGGCGAAATTGTCGACCGCGGAGTTGACCAGGGTGACGATGAGCACTTCCTGGTCGGGGCCAATGGCGCGGGAGGCCAGCAGTCTGGCAGCCAGCAGGGAGAGCGTGAAGGTTTTGCCGGCGCCGGGCACGGCGGAAATGCCCATGCGCCCACCCGTGTAGGCAAGGATGTTCTCCTGGCTGGGGCGCAAACGGATCTTAGCCATTGGATACATCCTTCCCGGCGGCCAACTGCACCTGGTAGAAGGCCTTGAGAAGCAGCCCGCGCTGCTCGTAACCGCCTTCGTTGAGGTCGCTGAGGCCGAGGTGGACGCCTGCGCGGCAGCGGCGCAGCAGGCCTAAAACCAGGCGGTAGAGGACGGCCCGATTGGCTTCAAATTCGTCGGCTGCTGTCCAGATTCGGCCTGGAATCCAGGCGCGGCTGAGGACATAGGGGTGGGTCAAAGGTTGGTAGAGGCGCTCGAACCAGGCGTTGGAAGAGGCGTCCAGCCAAAATTGATGATCTACGGCGCGGTTGTTCATTAAGAACGTATAGGCGGGGGCGATGAAAACCGCATCGGCGGCAGGGAGCTGCCAGTTGCCCATATACTGGGCGGCGATGACGCCGTCCCGAACCATTTCGATATATTCCAGACCCAGGGACTGCCCAACAGGCTCGGCGCGGGTTTCGATCGCCCAGCGGAATTTTTGCGCCGATTCAACCAGGTTTGCGGCAACTTGACCGGCATCCAGATCGCTGTGAAAGCCGAAACCGGGTTGAGAAAGAACTTCACCAAACAGGCGGCTGAAGAAGTAATCTAATTCAACTTCTGGGGCAGCGGCGTAGGCTTCAATCCAGGTGCGCAGCATCTCGTAGCGTTCTCCGATGGAAAAGGTGATGCGAGATTGCGCATCGGGGCGCAAACGGCCAAAGGGTTCGAGAACCAGGCGACCTTCACGCATCCGGCAGCATATTTCCGCGAGCAAGTGAGCGCGAGTCAGGTCGAGCCCGGCAATGGCTTGTAATAAGGCGTAGGTGATTTCGACTTTGGAGGGCGAGCGGTTCCATTCGCGATGGGCTAATTCTGCGAGAGAAAGCAGGCAGCGGGCTGCGGGTTCATCGCTGAGGGCGCGAGAGGGGCGGTGGGAGCGGTAAGGGATGCCGCGCTCATCCAGTCGATTGGCCAGAGAAAAGCGCAGCGCATCGGGCAGGACGGGAGCGAGGATGGCGATTTCTCCCGGCGGGATACCCTCGTCGATTAACTGGGAGACCCGGTCGACAACCCAGTCGAGCATTTGGGGGAAGAAGCGAACCGGCTCTGGCGGGTAATCGAGGGCTTCCAGGCCATCAGGGAGGCCCGGAGGCAGGGTTTCGACCTGGTTGAGGACCTGGCCCAGGCGGGCCCCCAGCCCTTCGAGCGAAGGGGGGATGACCAGCGGTTCGGTGAAGGTGATTTCTTCTGTGCAAAGGTTGTGCATTTCCAGCGCAGAGGCTGGGTCGGCGCCAAGGTAGCTGCGATACCCTGCGTCCTCGTCGTAGATTAACAGAGCAGAATCAAATTCCGGCAGCCATTCTCGCAGGATATCATGCGTGACAGGGGTGTCTTCTTCGAGGTTATCGACGATTAAGTGGCGGTAAGTGCTTTGCAGGTAAGCCCGGCAGAGGAGAGAAGGCCATAGACGTTCGCGGAACAGTTCCACCTGGAGGGAGAAATCGAGCAGGTTGTTTTCCAAACAGTAACGACGAAATTCGCTGGCGCAGGTTTGAACGTCATCATAGACGCGCAAGTGGCTGGACTCGCCGCTCCAGGCGCTTTTGAGGCGCTCACCAATATCTGTGTGAGGGAAGCCCACAATGGCAGCTTTGTTGAGGTTGTCAAGAAGCTGGCTATATAAACGGTTGCGGTCGATGCTAATGGATTCGAAGAACCCCTGGTCCAGGTAAGGCCGCACCAGGTGGGCCATGTAATACTGCGCGGTTTCGAGGGTCAAGAAGGTGGGCGGGAGAACAGGGTGAGCGAAACCGGTATCTTGGGCGATCAGCGGCCAAAACAGATCGACCATACGGCGAGCCAGGCCACCGAGCGTGAGAATATCGACCTGGCCCCCGGCGGCGGCGCCCGGGGCGCGGAGAGCGGCTTGATAGGAGCTTGCCAGAGTGCGTTGGGGAACAAGGAGGAGGATGGACGCGCCGGGCACACCCGAGGACAGCAGGTCCAGAAGGCGTTGAACGGCGGCAGTGGTCTTGCCGCTGCCGGCTGGGCCGGTGATAAAAGCCCGGCTGCCAGAGGGCAGATTAAGAATGGCACGTTGGGGGCGGGTCCATTGCATGGAGATGATTATAGCGTATTCTTTCGACTGAAAAGAGGAGACGGAGGTCAAGAATCACAGTCGTCCGCGCCGGCTATACCCTTGCTTAGTTGTAACTACTCAGCCAGAGGAAGAAGAGACCTGAATTTGAGGTATGTGGGGTGCTGCGCACCCCACATACCTCAAATTCAGGGACTTTTTCCACCCCCTGAGCAGTTACGCTTAGTTCACAGAAGCCAGGCTGTCTTAGATTTTTGAATCGTGTGTCAGTAGACTTGCCTCTGCTAGAGAGATTGTTAAAATCAAAATGGCAGTCGAGCATCATGGTGGCAGAATCTTCTCGGAGTAATGTTCGAGACTAAAAAAAGTTGCGGCTGATTATCAGCCGCAACTTATGAAGGGATTGGTTGTTTTGTTTCTCTAAACGAGCATGAGAAGCGATTGAAGATAGGTTAAATCCATATTTTCAAGGATCTGATCCCCGTATGTGTATGCAAGGAACACGCTGACGACGCAGCAGCAGCACAGCAGGAGCAACACCACGATGGCGATGATCCAGCCCTTGGAGAGGCCCTTTTTGGCGGGCGGAGGCGCAACAGGCGCGCTGAACGACTGGCTGGGGGGCGGAGGGGGCGGCGCAAAGTTCTGAGTGACCGGCGGAGGCGGGGTGAAGGATTGTTGAGGAGCAGGAGGCGCCTGGAAAACAGGCTCGGCCGGCGTGTGGGGAACCTCGAAGACAGGCTCGGGAGCTTTGGGGGCTTCAAAGACTGGTTCAGGGACCTGAGGAATATCAAAAACCGGTTCGGGGACGGCTGGAACCTCGAACAGTTCTTTTGCCGGTTCCAAATTGACGGGCTCAGGTTCGGGGATAACGGGTTCGACGGGGCCTGGGGCGTAAGGTTCTGCGCCGGTCAGTTGAGTCGGGTTTTCTTCAGAGGCGTCTTGTTGTTGCGGAAGGTCGGTCATATCAACTCCTTGTGGATATTCAAACGTAGTCGATGGAAGGTGGGGGGGCTTCCTGACGCTTGGTTCTACGCCAGATCACCCAGGCAATCACGGCGATGATGACAATTGCGATCAAAGCCGGGACAATAACAGAAATAATGGATACCAACGTCGATGTGAGATCTTCGGCTGCGGCGACTGCGATGTTGCCGGCGCCTCCCGTAGAAGCCGTGACCACCGGACGGATTGCCAGGGATTTGACGGCATGCACGCCGCCTGCTACCAAAATTCCGGCGGCGATCGATAAGATGGGGCTGATTTCGGTGATGACGTTGGCGCTGGCAGCAAAGAGGATGGCTCCTGCCGCAGGGCGGACGAAGGTCTGGATGGCGTCGTTGATGTGATTGATGACCGGCGAACTATCGGCCAGAAACTCGATCAACGAAAGCACAGCAAGCAGGCCGATAATCCACCAACTGGTCAAAGCGTCCCATGGTTCGGACAGCTTGATCAGGTTGGTGAGACGACCCAGCAGGGCCACTACCAGGAGCGGGATGTATGCATTTAATCCAGCGCTGGCAGAAAGCCCAAAGGCAGACAGTATTCCTAACAGATCCATTCTTCCCTCTTTCCTAATTGATTAACGGAATTCCGGCCCAGGTCCCCATCAGCCAGTAACGTCCAGCGTCAATCAATGATATTTGCAGCATGGCAGTCAGGAACCCGGCGAGGGCCGGTACCCATAAATCCTTCAATCTATGATACCTGTTTTCTTGTTTTGTTACCAGTACCCAGAGTACTGTATAGATGATTGTTAAAATAATGGGCACAGCGAGGCCGCTCAGCACTGCAAGCGGGTAGAGGATGAGCGCATTGTCGCTGAGCAGGGCGAGGTCGAGCATTGCGGCCAGGCCGAGCAGGATGCCCATTTGCTTCCAATTGGCCAGCAACGGGCTGTCGGTGTAATGAGTCCAAAATGTTTGATGGACCACGGGGAGCAAGATGGAGGCAATTCCCAGACCGACGCCGGTGCCGGTGACCAGGCGGAGCCAGTTGTGCGAGGTGTACAGGTAAGGGATGCCCGGGATGATGCGGACGAATGAATTCAACCCATCAACGGCAAAGGCGCCCAGAAAGACCATTAAGAGCGCTGCGATGCGAATGGGGGGTAATCCGGCCTTGCGTCCCAAGGTGCTCAAGTAAGCCAGGCCCAACAGCGTTGCGAGAAAAGTGCCGGAGCAGCGAGCACAGAGGGGCAGGGGACGTCCACCGATGTCAAAGGACCGGCTGGGGGCCTGGTGGCAAACCGAATAGCCGAAGGCATCTGCTTTCCCCAATAGCCCGGAGGGGGTTAACAGAAGCCAACCAGTTACCAAGGCAACAACAGCGAAGATCAATAAACCGATCAATACCGGACGGCGCATAGAGGCATTATATCCGAATAATGGAAGCGAGGGCTCGTTACAGTTGCTCATCTTTATCTCTAATCCTATATACGGGAATATCCCCAAAAGGTTGCAGAAGTTGTGGAACGTTACCAGCCTGTAAGACGTCATTAGGAGATAACCGCTTCGATTAGGGTAAACGCATCTTATGTCAGACATTCTATGATTTTTGGAGACCCGAACTACTTTGGAACTACCACATTTCACATTTGGGCTTGGGTCCCCACCCCCCTCCCCCGGCAAAGCGCCTAGCTAATCAAGGATCTTGGTGGCCGGGGGAGGGAAGGGTGGGGGAAATTCCGAAAATATGGCGAACAGGCCCGGGATTTTAGACAAAAATCGATAATGCGTTTACCCTACGCTTCGATTTCCGTTGGTTGACGATTGCGCGCCTTTGGGTTTATGATGGGTTGAATATAGGATAGGAGACGATCTATGCGACGTGCTGTTATTGTTCTGTTCATCTTCCTGCTTACTGCGTGTTCACAGGCGACGCCGCTGCCACCGACCGCCACTTTCACGCCAGAACCGCCCACCAAGACACCGACTTTGACGCCAACGGTTACCGACACCCCAACGCCGGCTCCGACCGAAACACCCACCATTACCCCGACGCCGCTCTATCCCCCTGAAGGATTGGGACCAAGTAACTTCCCGGCGGAGGTGAACCCGCTGACCGGGTTGGAGGTAGACGACCCGGCTATCCTGGCCCGGCGTCCGATCATCATCAAAGTAGAGAATTTGCCGCGCGACCACCGTCCACAATTCGGGTTGTCGCTGGCGGATCTGGTATTTGAGTATTATACGGAGTTGGGTGGAACTCGCTTCGCGGCTGTATTCTATGGACAGGACTCGGAGCAGGTTGGGCCAATCCGTTCTGCACGGTTCTTTGATGATAACTTGATCCGCATGTACAAGAGCGTGTTTGTGTTTGGCAGTGCCTATGAAAAAGTGCGCATGCGCTTGTTCAATGCTGATTATTTTAACCGGCTGATTTTGGAAACCAATCAATCGTGCCCGGCGGTATGCCGATTTGACCCCGGAAAACGCAATTACCTGATGGCCGATACGAGCGCAATGGGCGATTATTTGAATTTGCGCGGAGTAGATAATTCTCGGCAGAACCTGGACGGAATGTACTTCAAGCTGGAAGCTCCGGCCGGTGGACAGACTGCCGAGCAAGTCTATGTGCGCTATTCTGGAGCCATTTATAACCGTTGGGATTATGACCAGGAGAGCGGGACGTATTTGCGTTTTTCAGACACCCGGGATGACGTGAACCGCAACAACCCGGATTATGCTCAGCTCACAGATCAGTTGACCGGCGAGCCTGTTGCCGTGGAATCGCTGCTGATGATCCTCGCGCCGCACCAGTATTTTGACCGAACGGAGGAAATGGAAGTACTGGATATTTTCCTATCGCCAAACTCGGCTATGTATGTGGCCTCGGATGGAGCGACCTATCAAGGCGGAACGGGACCGGCGTACCTGGCTCGGGATGGACAGATCTATGCGGTGCGCTGGTTCCGCCCGACGGACGATTCGGTGCTGACCATCGTCGGACCCGATGGGCAGCCATTTGCGTTCAAGCCGGGGCAAACCTGGGTGGAAGTCATTGGGGCTTCATCGAAGGTGGAGCAAGAAGGCGAATCCTGGAAATTCACCCACTTGATCGCGCCGTAGGAAGCAGTTGACGGTTTTGCAAACTAAGTAAAAGCTAACTTGACAACGCTGTTTGATTATGCAATACTAAATCCAGAACGGCTGACCGTTCACTCTTTGCTATCCTAAGGACAAGGAGGTGGTGTTGAAAATGGCAAGTAGTATGCGTACGGCTGCGACACCCCTCCTGATTGTCCTATAATCTAGAGGGTGTCGCAGCCAACCCAGAAGAGACCGCTTGAAAGAGCGGCCTCTTCGTTTAATTTCACTAAGAGGCGTGGAATTCCCCACACTCATTCCAAAAAGACCCCCTTTGCTGGCTCACAGATTTTATGTGAACTCGTTTATAATAAGAGCGCTCCCAACTATATACACATTTGCTAAGAGGAGATCCAGATGCCACCTCATTCGAATCCCTACGGTTATTATGACGAAGCGAACCGCGAGTATGTTATTACTCGTCCAGACACGCCGACACCCTGGATTAACTACCTGGGCGAGGGCCGCTACGGCGGGATCATTTCGAACACCGCGGGCGGATATTCCTTTGATCGAGATCCTAAGAATCGAAGAGTAACTCGCTACCGCTACAATGGGATTCCGGTGGACCAGCCGGGGCGGTATATTTACCTGAGGGATCAGGAGACAGGTGATTATTGGAGCCCCACCTGGCAGCCGGTGACGGGACGGAAGCTGGATTTCTATGAGTGCCGGCATGGCGCGGCTTACACGCGCATTTCCAGCGTTTACAAGGGGATTCGATCAGAGGTCTTATATTTTGTGCCGCCTTCTCCGGCCAGCGACCCAGCCCCCTGCGAGTTGTGGGTTTTGCGAGTGAAAAATGAAGGAAAGCAGGAGCGGACGCTGCGGTCTTTCAGCTATGTTGAGTTCTTATACCCGGATGCGTTGGTGGACATGACCAATCTGGATTGGGGAGCCCATATTCTGTTTTCAAATTTCAAAGACGGCGTCATCTATTGCACTACCAAATTTAATCCGGCGACGACCTTCTTTGGCAGCAGCGCTGAACTGGCCGGATATGACAGTGATCGGGAAATCTTCCTGGGGCGCTATCGTGATCTGAGCAATCCGGAAGTAGTAGAGTTGGGACAGCCGCGCAATTCGGAAGCGCCGCGGGCCAATAATATTGGCTCCCTGTGTCATGAGCTGAAGTTAAAACCGGGCGAAGAACGCCAGATCGTTTATATCCTGGGTGTGACGAACGACCGGTCGGCGGCAGCGCCGGTGGTGGCCCGCTTCCAGGATCCGACCGAGGTGACTGCGTCCTTCCAGGCATTGAAGGAAGATTGGGCGGCTTACTTGAGCCGGTTTACCGTGGAAACGCCGGATTCGGCCATGAATGCGATGCTGAATTTCTGGAATCAAGTACAATGCCGCGCCACACTGTATTGGTCGCGGTTTGTCTCTTATTATGAAACTGGTCTGGGGCGTGGAATGGGGACGCGTGATTCGGCGCAGGACACGCTGGGCACGGTGCACACCGTGCCGGACCGGGCGCGCAGCACGCTGACTATGTTGTGGAAGTTGCAATTCCAGGATGGGCATGCCTGGCACCAGGTGATGCCGCTGACCGGGGAAGGCGGCGCAGGGCTGGCAAACGAATATCCGGATTGGCCGCAATGGTTCAGCGATGACCACCTGTACCTGGTGATGGCTGTGTGCGCTTATTTGCGCGAGACTGGTGATTTCCACTATCTGGACGAAGTGATCCCGTATGCGAATGGCGGCGAGGACAGTGTGTGGAATCACATGCTGCGGGCCATTGACTTCACGCTGAACCATCGCGGGCCGCATGGCTTACCGCGGGCGGGGTTCTCAGATTGGGACGACACGATGAACCTGGATCATGGCAGCGGGAAAGCGGAAAGTGTGATGGTGGCGCAGCAATTCTGCCGGACACTGCTCGATTTTGCCGATTTGTGCGAGCATCTGGGTAAAACCGAAGAGGCCACGCACTTCAGAGATTTGAAAGACGAGATGGTTCAGAAGATCAACGACTGCGCCTGGGATGGGGATTGGTATGCGCGGGCCTTTGACGATGACGGCAACCCGGTGGGGGTGAAAGGCGAGACATTCCACTGGATCAATATGAACACCCAAACCTGGGCGGTGATTGGCGAGGCGTCACCGCCGGACCGGGCAGCGCGAGCGCTGGAAAGCATGCACCAGCACTTGAATACGGCTGAGGGCGTGGCGTTGATGCATCTGCCTTACAACGGCACAAATGAGCGGGTGCGCGGTACCAGCACATACCCGCCCGGCTCCAAAGAAAACGGGGGTATTTTCTGCCATGCCAACACCTGGGCAATGGTTGCCGCGGCGATGATGGGCTGGAATGAGCGAGCGTACCAGTACTACCAGCAGGTAATGCCGCTGACGAAAGAAAATTACGACCATTATCAGGTGGAACCGTATGTGTATTGTCAGAACGTATGCGGACCAACGCATCCTTATTTTGGGCGCGGGCGAAATGCCTGGCTGACGGGAACGGCTGCCTGGACCTATGTGGCAGGCACGCAATATATTCTGGGAATTCGACCGACGTTCGATGGATTGATGGTGCAGCCGATCATTCCACGGGAATGGAAAGGCTTTTCGGCTACGCGTGTGTTCCGCGACACCGTATATCTGATCACCGTTGAACGAGTGGGGCCGGGGAACAACGTTGAGATGGTCGTCGATGGAAAACCGGTGGAGGGGAATGTAGTGCCCTTCCAGGCACGCGGCGGCAAGGATGTGGTCGTCCACGTCAAGTTGAAGTAAACCATTCTTACTCGTTGGAGTATAGGTGGAAAACACATCCGCCGGAGATTGGAATAGTCCAATCTCCGGCGGATTTCGGTTTTTTATGGTGTTACGGATTAACTCTCGGTTTTGGCCGTTTCCAGGAACGGATCGAAAGCCACTTCCATTTCGTGGCGGAACTGGCGCGTGTACAGGTGGTAATACTTGCCTTTCATGCGCAGCAGTTCGCTGTGGGTACCCATCTCGGCAATTTGACCGCCCTCGATGACCAGGATGCGATCGGCGCGGCGGATGGTGGAGAGGCGGTGGGCGATGACGAAGCTGGTGCGGTCTTTTTGTAAGCTTTCCATGCCGCGCTGGATGAGGGCTTCGGTGAGCGTGTCTACTGAGCTGGTAGCTTCGTCCATGACAAAGATTTCAGGCTTAGCGAGGATGGCGCGGGTGAGGCTGATGAGCTGCTTTTGTCCCACGGAGAGGTTGTTGCCGCCTTCGCCCACCGGGGAATCGTAACCCTTCTCTTGCTTAAGAATGAAGTCGTGGGCTCCAGCTAATTTGGCCGCAGCTTCGATCTCCTCATCGGATGCGCTCAGACGCCCGTAGCGGATGTTTTCGCGGATTGAGCCGGAGAAAAGATGAGGGGTTTGGAGGACGATGCCGATGCGCGAGTGGATAGCATGCAGCGAGTACTTGGTGTAGTCAACACCACCGATGCGGATATGACCTTCTTTTGGCTCATAGAAGCGGCATACCAGATTGACGAGGGTGGACTTGCCGCCACCGGTCGGCCCAACGAGGGCAATGGTTTCACCGCGTTTGACATGCAGCGAGAGGTCTTTGATGACCGGGATGTTGTCTTCGTAATAGAAGGTAACATGGTCGAACTCGATATCACCCTGCATCGAGCCGGGATCGTAGGCTTCGGGGCGGTTAGCCACCTCGGGCACGGAATCGGTGAGAGAGAAGATGCGTTCGGCGGAAGCGACCGCATGTTGCATTTCGGCGAAGACGCGGGCCATGTCTTGGATAGGCCACATCATGAAGGTGACATAGCCCAAGAAGGCTTGCAGCGTGCCGATGGAGACGCCGCCGATTTCAGCTTTCATTCCCGTGAAGTAGACGATGCCGCCAACAGCGAAAGCGGTGATGAGTTGGACAGAGGGCAGGAACAGAGCACTCAACCAGGCGGCTCGGTAGCCCGCTTTGTACATTTCCCCGGTGAGCACGGCGAATTCTTCGGCGTTGGCGTCTTCGCGCCCCAGGGCCTTGACCACGCGGACACCGGTGATATTTTCGTTGTATGCTCCGGTGATCTTGGAGTTGACCTTGCGGACGTTGCGGTATTGTTCAAGAATGCGCTTGCGGAATTCGACCGCGACGATGATCAGGATTGGCACCGCGACGAGGACGATTAAGGCAAGCTGCCAATCTAGCCAGAACATCAAGGCGAGGGCAATAATGATATTGGTGGTAGACCAGGTGATGTCGAGCAGCCCCCAGGTAATCAGGTCGGAGACACGGTCGGAGTCCGAGGTGACGCGGGCCATGATCCAGCCAACCGGTGTGCGGCTGTAATAGGAGAGTGAGAGGTCCTGGAGGTGGTTGAACATGGTCTTGCGCAGGTCGTAGCGGACTTTTTCTCCGAGGAGCCCGACAGCATACATGAAACCAAAGACAAAGACCGCCTGAAGGAGGATCATCCCACCGTATAAGGTGAGCAGTTCGTAAAGGCGATCCAAGTTCTTCACCATGATACCTTCATCAATGATTAATTTGCTGAGGTAGGTGAAGAGGGCGTCGACCAGGGAGGTGACCAGGATCATCCCTAAAAAGGCGAAAGCGAAGAGTTTGTGGGGTTTGAGGAGCGCGAAGATGCGCTTGAGCGTGCCGCCATTGAAACCGGTTTTAAACTCTTCTTCTTCGAAGTAATTAATCGACATTTGAGATTTCCTTTTCCAACTCGGTCTCGATGCGAGTCTGGATATCGAAGATCTGCTTGTAAATTCCTTCTTGGGCGACCAACTCTTCGTGGCGGCCACATTGAACCACCAGACCCTTATCCAAAACAAGGATCAAATCGGAGTCCATCACGCTTTGAATGCGATGGGCGATGATGAAGGTGGTGCGGTCCTGCATAAGGCCTTGCAATGCTTCGCGGATCTCTGCTTCTGTCTCGGTGTCTACCGAGGAGGTAGAGTCGTCCAAGATGAGGATGCGTGGGTTTTTCAACAGGGTGCGGGCAATGGCCACGCGCTGCTTTTGTCCACCGGAGAGGGTGACGCCTTTTTCACCCACCAGGGTGTCGTATCCTTGGGGGAAGGAGGTGATCACATCATGGATTGCGGCAGCGCGGGCTGCAGTTTCCACTTCTTCCAGGGGTACATCTCGCCCGACGCCGTAGGTGATGTTCTCGCGGATGGAACGCGAGAAGAGGAAAGGTTCTTGCTCGACGATGCCCATCTGGCGGCGCAGGAATTTTCGGGGATAGCGCTTGAGATCGACGCCGTCCAGGGTGATCAAGCCGCCAGTGTATTCGAAGAAACGAGGCAGGAGGTTGACCAGGGAGGTTTTGCCTGATCCGGTGGAGCCGAGCAGGGCTACCGACTGGCCGGGCAGGCAGGTGAAGTTAATGCCCTTCACGACCGGTTCGTTGCCGTCTTCATACTTGAAGCTGACATCATTGAAAACTACTTCGCCCTTGACGGTATCTTCTTTTGGCAGGTAGTCGCCTTCATCCAAAGGTTCGCGCGCCTCTTTGATGATATCCATGACGCGGTTGAAGGAGACCATGCCGGTGGAACCCTGGACGATGAGGCGGCCCAGGTTGCGCATGGGCCAGATGATCCAGGTGATCAGGCTGAGATAGGCGACGTAATTGCCCAAGGTGATGGTGCCATTGATGGCCATGGTGGCGCCGGTGATATAGCCTACGACCATTTGCAGGCCGCAAACAACATCGGAAATGGGCCAGAAGAAGGTGTGCATGAGCAGCAAGCGCCGACCGCGGGTGTATTTCTCTTTATTGTCACGATCGAACTTGTTGATCTCGTGCTCCTGGCGGGCGAAGGCCTTGACCACCCGGACGCCGGTGAGATTTTCCTGGAGCGTGGTGGTGAGAATGGCATCTTGCTCCTGGAAGGACTCGTAGGCTTTGGACACCCGTTTGAAGAAAATGGCCGAAGTAATCACGATGATTGGGACCACGATGATGGACAGCAGAGCCAGCTTGAGGTTGATGAGAGCGATGGCAGCGAAGTTTATGACGAAGAGGAGCACGATGCGGCCCACGCCGATAGCCTGGTCGGCGAAGAAACGGCGGACGGCGTCTACGTCAGACGTGCAACGTTGAATCAACTCTCCGGTTTGAGTCTTGCGGTGATAGGTGTAAGGCAGGTGTTGAATATGATCGAAGAGGTAGTTGCGCAGGCGGCGAGTGGATCCTTCGGCGGTTTGGGCGCTGAGACGACCGCTCGTGAAGCTTAACATGCCTTGGATTAAAGCAAGACCGATGAATCCCAATCCGATCAAATAGAGCGGATAGGGGCGTTCGCCTGCGGTGAGATAGGTATCGATGAAGAAATTGAGCAGCAGTGCCGTCGCTGTCTGAGAGAAGGCAGAGATGCCCAGGGCGATTGTGGCTCCGAAGTAGTGCCAACGGAAGCCACTCATCATCCGCCAAAGACCGACGAGACGGTTTTTGGACACAGCATTCTTTAGGTCATAATTCAAGACACTGGCCGAAACGCTCAAGGGGTTACCTCCGAGGTGAGAAAAGAAAAACGATTCTGGAGAGGCGCGCGACCCTCTATTATACACAGTTGGAAGCGAGATTCAAGCACCAGTTTCCCAAAAAAGTCCTTGCAGGGGAAAAGGCTCTTTGGCGCCTGCCGCGCCGAATCCGAATGCTCCGTGGTAAACCCGCAAGGGCGAATAGAAAATGGGGTAAAATACATGAGAGTATCACGGTAAACAAGCCCAGCAAGTACGGGTTGCCATCCAATCAAACTTACGTATCACAGGAGTTGGGAAAATGATTAAACTTGTCTTGGTTCGACACGGGCAAAGCACCTGGAACCTGGAAAACCGGTTCACGGGGTGGACGGATGTGGATTTGAGCGAGCAAGGCGTGAAGGAAGCGCACGAAGGTGGACGGCTGCTGCGTGAGGGCGGCTACACCTTTGATTTTGCATATACCTCTGTGCTGAAGCGCGCTATCCGAACGTTGTGGATTGTGATGGATGAATTGGATCAGATGTACATCCCGGTTGAAAATGCCTGGCAGCTAAACGAGCGCCATTATGGTTCGTTGCAGGGTTTGAATAAATCTGAGATGGCCGAGAAATTTGGCGCAGAACAGGTTCTGGTGTGGCGACGCAGCTATAATGTCCCGCCGCCTGCTCTCGAGTTGAACGATGAGCGGCACCCGCGGTTCGATCCGCGCTATGCAAAGGTGGATCCGAATGTGCTTCCTGCGTGCGAATCACTGGAACTGACCCTGGCGCGTGTGCTGCCTTATTGGGAGTCGACCATTGTGCCACGTTTGAAAAAGGGCGAGAAGCTTTTAATCGCAGCCCACGGCAACAGCCTGCGCGCGCTGGTGAAGCATTTGGACAATATACCCGACGATGAGATCGTAGGGCTCAATATTCCTACGGGCATCCCGCTGGTGTACGAACTGGATGACAACCTGAAAGCCCTCAACCGGTACTACCTGGGCGATCCGGAAGCCGCGAAGAAGGCTGCTGAAGCGGTTGCCAAGCAGGCCGAAAAGAAATAGACGATACGAATTTTTCCGAATGA
>CAZMMI010000015.1:0-31123 GCA_964567255.1 uncultured Anaerolinea sp. | reverse complement strand
GACTTCCCAATGAACCTCGGTATGACTGCTCAAGTTGTGCCGGGGCTTCTCTTCTGTAGGGGAGGGTCTTCAGGTCAGGCTGGGTGTTTGTGCCTACCGACGTTTCAGCTAGGTCTGGCAAATGATCTGCAAGACAGACCCTCCCTTGCGAGAGAAGAAGGCGGGTCTGGTGGGTGGACCGGTCATTCTAGCCTGCCGGGTTTTAGGAGATACGTCGCTGCAGCCCGCATTAAAGACCCGCCTCTACGGGATAACTACCCCAAATTCTCCCCGCGTGAGCTGGGCCCGGTGCGCTCGTTGTACAGATCCATAATCGTCTGCGCCAACTTGACCGGGTCGTGACGGTGCGGCTTGGTTTCATCCATAAAATCGCCCAAATAGGCTGGGAACTCATCCTGTAATTGTTCGGTGGGGAGCACCCATTCGACTCCGGCGGGCAGCGTGCCCTCCATGCGGTTGTTGCACAACACCAGGTCGAACATTCCCCCGCCAACATGCTTCTCGATGGTGTTGAGGTGGTCGTAGGCGGTGAAGCCATCCGTTTCGCCCGGCTGGGTGGCCACATTGCAAACATAAAACTTCAACGCCCGGCTGACGCGCAGCGCCTCGCTAATATCCGGCACCAGCAAATCCGGCAGGATGCTGGTAAACAGGCTGCCCGGCCCCACCAGTACCAGGTCGGCGCCCAGGATGGCCTGTACCGCGGGCGGGTAAGCGCGCACGTGAGCCGGTTCCAACCACACCCGCCGGATGCGCCCGGCGGTGTGCGGAATCGCGCTTTCACCCCGCACGCGCACTTCTTTTCCGTTGTCGGGCAGTTGCACGTCCGCCGCCAGGCGCACGTCGTGCAAGGTGGCGGGTAACACCTGCCCGCGTACCGCCAAAACCCGCCCCGATTCCGCCACCGCTTCGGCAAAACTGCCGGTGATCTCGGCCAGGGCGCTGATGAGCAGGTTGCCCAGGGCGTGCCCGCCCAGGCCGTTGCCACCGGCGAAACGGTACTGGAAGAGTTGGCCCATCAGGGTTTCATCATCGGCCAGGGCCGTCAGGCATGAGCGGATGTCGCCGGGGGGCAGCACGCCCAGACTGCGGCGCAGCTCACCCGATGAGCCTCCATCGTCGGCCACGGTCACGATGGCAGTCAGGTTATAGGTGTGTTCTTTGAGCCCGCGCAGCAGGGTGGATTGGCCCGTGCCGCCGCCGATGACCACAATGCGCGGTGCGCGCTCCCGCTTGCGGTGCCGGGCCAGCATGTCGATAACATTGCGCCCGGGCGCCACGAAAGGCTTGAGGATGGAGCGGTTGAAGCCCCACATTCCCAGGAAGATCAGACCGAAGCCCAGGCTCCCAAAGATGATGGCGCGCAGTGGGCGGGAGAGGAAGCGCAGCGATAGGTATGAAAGCACCGGCAGCCACCAGGTGTCGGGGGCGGTGCGGTAAAAGTCCAATAACAGGATGGCGAAGCCAACGCCAATGAGGGTGCAGCCCGCCAGAATGAGTAAAATCCAACGCTTGACGCCCAGCCCAGGCATCAACCACAACATTTCGCGGCGCAAAGTTCGCCCGAAAGTGGCAAAAATCTTCTTTTTCTTCGCGGTCATGTGAGCATGAATATAGCAGTGTTTGCCCGGCGAGTCAACGAAACAAATATTGGCTCTTTGGGATCTGCCGTGGTAGGTACCGCATTTTGGGGTGTGAGGGCGGCGAAGCCGCCCTCACACCCCAAAATGCGGATTTCACCACGCCGATTCCCAATGACCCCAAATATTCTCCGATCCATGCGTAGGGGAAAATTCCTGAAATAGAGGTGTATGCGAGTGCTTCGCGCTCGCACATACCTCTATTTCGGGTTTTATTAACCTTTGCTTGAGTAGTTGTATCCATGCTATAATTTGCCTTGATGGACACCTATATCGCAGTTGACGTTGGTGGGACTCAATTGAGGGCGGCCTGCTATCCAAAGGGTGAAACCAAACCCCTGTTGCAGAAACGCACCAGCACGCATGGAAAAGAAGGTTCGCCTGTCGATCGTTTGTTGGACCTGATTGCTACCGTCTGGCCTGACCATGCATCGGTCAAGTCCATCGGCGTGGCGGTTCCGGGCCCAACCAATCACAAGCAGGGCATTCTCTACCGTGCGCCGAACATCCCCGGTTGGGAGAATTTGCCCCTGGTTCAAATCATCCAGAGCCGCTTCAACACGCGCGCCGCTTTGGGCAATGATGCCAACATGGCCGCCATGGGCGAATGGCGCTTTGGGGCCGCGCGCGGGCACCAGAATGTGCTTTATCTAACCATCAGCACGGGCATCGGCGCGGGCGTCATTTGCGATGACCGCCTGGTGCTCGGACAGAACGGCCTGGCCACAGAGTTGGGGCACATCACTGTCCTGCCGGACGGGCCGGTTTGTGGCTGCGGCCACAAAGGTCACCTGGAAGCGCTGGCATCCGGCACGGCCATTGCGCGTTACGCCGCCGAGCAGTTGGCCAAGGGTATCCCCTCGTCGTTATCCCAAACACCCAACCCCTCCAGCCGCGATGTAGGCATGGCAGCCGAGAACGGTGACCCGCTGGCGCGGGAAGCACTGACTCGCGCGGGCCGTTATCTGGGCTGGGCGGTGGCGGACTTCTTGCACATGTTCAACCCTTCCATCATCGTGTTGGGCGGCGGTGTTTCTCAGACTGGTCCCCTGTTGATCGAGCCCATGCGCCAGGCCATGTCTGAGCGGGTCATGTCGCCCGAATACTTGCACGGTTTGGCCATAGCCACTGCCGCGCTTGGGGATAACGCCGGCTTGATGGGCGCTTTGGCTTTAGCCGAAAGCGTGTCCAAATGATCTGCGCCGGCCCGCTTGCCAAGAAGAGCAGTCATTAGGTATTTAAAGAGCGGGCGCAGCCCGCTCTTTTTGTCTCTATACGTTTAATAGGAATAGGAGATCTATGGTAGACGCATTGAGTTTGCCCGGGCCGATCGCCCAAAGCATCATCGAGCGCGATAGCGCTGTCATCTCTCCTTCTTACCCGCGAAGTTCGCCGCTGGTCATGGACCACGGGCGAGGTTGCGAGTTGTGGGATGTAGATGGTAACCGCTTCCTTGATTTTGCCGCCGGAATCGCGGTCGTTTCCACCGGCCACAGCCACCCCAAGGTGGTCAAGGCCATCCAGCAGCAAGCTGAAAAGTTCATTCATATTTCATCCGATTACTACCACGAGCCCTGGGTCAAGCTGGCCGAAAAGCTGGCCGAAATTGCCCCCTTCGACGAGCCTGCTTCTTGCTTCATGACCAATTCCGGCACCGAGAGCGTAGAGGCGGCCATCAAGCTGGCCCGCTACCACACCGGACGCAGCCAGTTCATCGGTTTTCTGGGCGGGTTCCACGGCCGCACCATGGGCGCGGTGACTTTCACTGCCAGCAAGCCGCATTATCACAAAGGCTTCGCCCCGTTGATGAGCGGCGTGGTACACGTGCCCTACCCCGATCCTGCTCACCCGCTGCTGCACAGCCTCCCCGGCGAAGGCTATGGTGAGACGGTGGTGCGTTATATGGAAGAAGAGATCCTTGGCAAGATTGTCCCCGCCGAAGAGGTGGCCGGCATACTGATCGAGCCGATCCAGGGTGAAGGCGGCTATATCGTCCCCGCGCCGGATTTCTTCCCTGCGCTGCGCAAATTGTGCGACCGGCACGGAATTTTGCTCATCGCCGACGAAGTGCAGGCTGGAATGGGCCGCACCGGCAAGTGGTGGTCCATTGAGAACTTCGGTGTTCAGCCGGATATCGTCTGCGCGGCCAAAGGCATCGCCTCGGGCGTTCCGCTGGGCGCCATGATCGCCCGTAAACGAATCATGACCTGGCCCAAGGGCGCCCACGGCAACACCTACGGCGGCAACCCGCTGGCCTGCGCCGCGGCCCTGGCTACGATTGACCTGATCGAAAACGGCTTTATGGAAAACGCCGCCCGCGTGGGCAAGCTGGCCCTGGAAAAGTTGAATGAGATGGCCGGCGAGTTTGCCTCCATCGGGGATGTGCGCGGTATTGGCTTGATGATCGGCGTGGAATTCAAAAAACTGCCCCATTCGCACAAATCCGCCGAGAAGCTGCGTGACCGTGTGGTCGATTTGGCTTTTGAGAAGGGCTTGATGTTGTTAGGCTGCGGCAAGAGCGTCATTCGCATTTCGCCGCCGCTGTGCCTCACCCCCGCGGAACTGGACGAAGGTCTTAAGATCTTCGCGGAAGCTGTCCGTCAGGCGGAACTGGAAGGTTAGACTTATGCTGCCCGACATTCGCGTTCGCCAACGTGATTACCTGCTCGAAATTGCTCGTGCCCTCACCCAAGAGCTGGACCTGGATAAGCTCTTGGGACGCATTCTGCGCATTTCCATCGAGATGTTGGTGGGGCAGGCCGGGTTAATTGCGTTGCGCGCCGAAGGTGGTGGCTGGCGGGTGGTGGTCTCGCAGAGCATTCCGGCGGGATTCTTGCGCGAGGTGGAAAGTTTCCTCGACCAGATTCCCGATCATGCCGACCCGCAAGGTTTTGAACTGCCCGAGATCAGCCGCCTGTTCAATGAACTGGCTCGTAGCGCTTCGTTCGGCCTGTTGACCGGATTGGGGCTGCCACTGGTAGCTCGTGGACAGGTGGTGGGCATCATCCTGCTGTTTCGGGCTTATGTCAACAGTTTTTCACCCAACGATTTCACCCTCTTGAGCAGTTTTGCCAACCAGGCCGCCATCGCCGTGCAGAATGCCCAGCTTTATACCCAAACCAACCAGGAAAAGAGCCGCACCAATGCGCTGCTCGACTCGCTGGCCGACGGCATCCTCATCCTTTCACCCGACCACCACGTAGAGCGGGTCAATCCGGCCATGGCGCGCATTTTGAACCTGCCCGTCGAGGCCATCCTTGAACGGCACCACGAGGAAATTGTCCGTTGGGCCAAACCACCCAGCGGGCCCACCCTGGAGCAAGCCGAAGCCGACGGTTGGCCTCTCACCCAGCACGCTCACCTTTATATCGAAGGCGATCTGCTGCGCAACGGAGATCAACCGCCGTTGGCCGTGGGCATCACCTACACGCCGCTCTTTTCCGAAGAAGACCGCCTGCTGAACATCATTGCTACCGTGCGCGATATTACCAAGTTCCGCCAGGCCGATGAACTGAAGAGCACCTTCATTTCCATTATCAGCCACGAGTTGAAGACCCCCGTGGCCTTGATCAAGGGCTACGTCAGCACCCTGCGCCGCGAAGACGCCGAATGGGACCCCGAGATTGTACAGGACAGCCTGGAGGTTATTGAAGAAGAGTCGGACCGCCTGGCAGAACTGATCGAAAATTTGCTGGACGCTTCCCGTTTGCAGGCCGGCGGGCTGGCCCTCAAGCGCTCAGATGTCAACCTGCCTGCCCTGGCTCAGCGGGTGGCCGAGCGCATGCAAACCCAGACGCAATCTCATACCATCACCATCGATTTCCCCGAGTTCTTTCCCATCATTCTGGGAGACGAAAACCGCATCCAGCAGGTGCTGACTAACCTGATCGGCAACGCCGTCAAGTACGCCCCTGGCGGTGAAATCCGCCTGAGCGGCGAGGTGCGCCCTGAGATGGTCATTGTGTGCGTCAGCGACCAGGGGCCGGGCATTGCCGCCGAAGACATCCCCCATGTCTTTGACCGCTTCTACCGCTCATCGGAAATGGCTCGCCAGACCAAGGGGGCCGGATTGGGCCTGTACCTGACCCGCGCTATCGTTGAGGCGCATGCAGGTCGCATTTGGGTAGACACCGTGCCGGGGCAGGGGGCGCGCTTCTGCTTCTCGCTGCCCAGAGACTCGGCTGCTATTCTGGTATAATCGACCCAACTTCTCAGCCAAGGGCAGGAAGCTTTTCTCGCCCGCTGAGTCATTTTGTCTGTTGAGGATGTATCATGGCCAAAGTTCAGATGAGCTGCCCCCGCTGCCGCCAACCTTTAATCGCCGATGTCGAGCAGTTGTTCGACGTGGATGCTGACCCCAGCGCCAAGCAGCGCTTGCTGTCCGGTCAGAGCAATATGGCAGCCTGTCAGAGCTGTGGTTATCAGGGGCCGGTTAGCGTGCCGGTCGTTTACCACGACTCGAGCAAGCAACTGCTCCTGACCTATTTCCCCGCCGATTTGGGGTTGCCGGTGAATGAGCAGGAGCGTTTGGTGGGGCCTTACATCACCCAGGTGATGAACCGCCTGCCCAATGAGAAACGCGGCGCCTACTTGCTCCAGCCGAAGAATATGCTCACCTTCCAGACGTTGATCGAAACGGTTCTGGAAAAAGATGGCATTACCAAAGATATGATCGAGGCTTCACAAAAACGGCTCAACCTGCTGCAGCGCCTGTTAAGTATTTCGACTCCCGAAAGCCGTGCCGAGGTCATTAGCCAGGAAGGCGCCTTAATGGACCGCGACTTCTTCCAGATGCTGGGGCGCTTGATCGAGGCTTCCCTGTCCAGCGGCGACCAGCAATCTGCCCGGGCGCTGGCTGGGCTCCAGCAAGAGATCATTCCCCAGACTGAGTTTGGCCGCCAGATGCAGGAACAGATGAACACCGTTCAGGCGGCGGTGCGCGAACTGCAAGAAGCCGGTGAAAAAGGGCTCACGCGCGATATCCTCCTGGATGTGCTTATCAAGTATTCTGACAATGAGAACGTCGTGGCTAATTTGACCAGCCTGACCCGCCAGGGCATGGATTATGAGTTCTTCAATCTGCTCAGTGAACGGATCAACGCCGCTTCGGGCGCAGAGGCCGAGAAATTGACCGAATTGCGCAAGAAGCTGCTCGAATTTACCAAAGAGCTCGATTTACAGATGGAAGCGCATCTGAACCAGACGCGTGACTTGTTGGAAGAGTTGATCAAGACTCCCAACCTGGAGCAGGTGCTGGGCGAGGTGCTGCCGCACCTGGATGAAGCTTTCGCCCAGGTGATGCAAAGCGAACTACAGGCCGCTCGCCAGAAGGGTGATTTGCAGCGCTCGGCAAAGATTCAGCAGATTGCTGAGGCGATTCAAAACGCCTCCACCCCGCCCGGGGCCGAGCTGATTGAGGCGCTGTTGAGCACGCAAGATGTGGAAGAGCAGCGCAAGCTGCTGAACGAACACGCCGAAGAGATTACCCCGGAATTCTTGCAAATGCTCAATAGTTTGGCTGCCCAGATGGAAGAGGAGAACCAGCCCGAATTCCAGCAGCAGGTGCAGGAAATCTACCGCTTGGCTCTGCGCATCTCGATGCAAGCTAACTTAAAGAAATAGAGACTCGAAACATAAACACAAGCCGCGCTCTCGCGCGGCTTGTGTTTATGTTTCGGGTAGATCGGGGTTTTCCAGGCGCAGCCCGTGACCGCGCACTGTGATCACATAGGTGTAATCGGGATCCAGCGCCTGCAGGCGGTCGCGCAGCCGCCGCACCAGCGCATCGAAGGCTTGCTCGGTCACGCCTACGGCTTCATTCTCGCCCCATACTTCATCCACCAGATCCTGGCGCGAAACCACCTGCCCACGGCGCTGTTCCAGCATTTGCAAGAGACGGAACTGCTGCACCGAGAGAGGCGGAGTCACTTCTTTGCCGTTCACCCATACGCGCCGCGAGCGATTATCCAGCACCAGGCGGGTTTTGGGCAGATCCACCGGCAGCATGCCCGCTTCCAACGGCATGGTGGCATCCGAGGTCAGGTAGGTAAAATGCTGGACCAAGGCTACCTGCACCAGGTCGCCATCTTGCAAGATCACCGGGTCAACGATGCGTTGCCCGTTGCAGAAAGTGCCATTTTTACTGCCCAGGTCTTCCAGTTGCACGCCGCCGCCTTCAACGGACAAACGAGCATGATAGCGGGATACCTGCCGGTCGGGAATCACCAGATCGCAGTTCGCATCGCGCCCAATTAACAGCGCACCCTCTAACAGCCAGCGTTGACCATTGAGAGGGCCGCTTTGCGCGATGAAAACAGGCAGATCGGTTGTGGCATGCTCCATTCATCCTCCATTACGGTATAATATAACAGAGAAATTCATATTTGGACACGGGTCAGCCAGTTTGCTGCGGACAAAACGCCGAATTTTACCGCCCGGCCTGACCCATGGCCCGTTAGAAGAAGGACGCTCTTCATGCCGGTACCCATAAAGCCAGGAGAGGTACTGCGTGGTAGGTATCGCATCCGCCGGATCATCGGTCAGGGCGGAATGGGATGCATTTACCAGGCGGATGACTCTCGATTGGAAGGCCGGGTCTGCGCTCTCAAAGAAGTGGAGCACGACCGCAGTCTTCCCGCCGATCTGCTGCGCGAGGCTCGCGACCAATTTTTACGCGAAGCCACCGTGTTGGCGCGCCTGGACCATCCCAACCTGCCCAAAGTATCCGATTTTTTCTCGGTAGGCAGCCGCGATTATCTGGTGATGGATTTTGTGCCTGGCAAAGATCTTCGCACGCTGATGATCGAGGCACGCCAGGCAGGCAACTTCTTGGCGGAAGCCGATGTGCTCAGTTGGGCCAACCAACTGTGCGACGCGATCAGTTATTTACACCAGCAGGACCCGCCCATTTTGCATCGCGATATTAAGCCAAGCAACCTCAAGGTGACTCCCTCCGGGCTGCTCAAACTGGTCGATTTTGGCCTGGTCAAACTCATGGCTCCCGGCGAGGTGACCATCACCATCTTACAAGGGCAGGGCACGGCTCTCTACACGCCTCTCGAGCAATATGGCGGGGACAGCGGGCATACCGACGTTCGCTCCGATATTTTTGCGTTTGGCTCCACACTGTATCATCTGCTGACCAACCAATCGCCCCCGGATGCGCGCGAGCGCTTCTTGAACCCCAATGCGCTGGTGCCGCCTCGCCAGATCAACCCGGCCATCAACCCGCGCACCGAGCGCGGCATCTTATGGGCTATGGCGCTGCATCCCGACGAGCGCCCGGAATCGATTACGCAGTTCCGCGCCGGGTTGTTAGGGGATTACAACCCCGTGTCGCGACCGCTGCCCGTGACCAACGGCAGCCCGCCCGCGTATTGGAAGGCCCAGCCCGAGCAAACCCTTTTGTGGGTGTCAGCAGGGTTGATGCTTTCGGGGCTGTTGTTTACCTTAATCCGCTAGAAATAGACAGGTTTAATTAGATCCTAAGGGTTTTCGGAAACCCTTAGGATCTATCCTAAAAATATTGGGGGAGGTCGCGATTTTGAGGTGTGTGTGGGTGCGAAGCACCCACACACACCTCAAAATCGCTTCCCTTCCTAATTTTAGGATAGGTTCTTAGGATCTTTCTTGTCCAGGGCTATTTAGTTAGTGGCGGAAGAAGTCTGAATTATTCGGCAACTTTCTTCGCCCTCTGAGCAATTACTCTCGTGATTATGATACCTTGTTCCTGCGTTCCACCGAACGCCACACCCAGGCGGCGACGGCTCCCAAGGCCACGCCAGCCAAACTGACCAGCAGCACACCTGCCGTTCCGCCCTGGCCTACAACAGCCTGGCTGCCGGGCAGGTCGAGGGCAATGTAGTTGTAGGCGGCCAGTCCACCGATTGCCATACACAGGCCCCAGCGCAGTCCCCACCGCGCGGCTGTAAGGCGCATGCCCAGCCAGACAGCTAGCGCCGACAGGCCCAACACCGCGGCCACCGAAAGGCTCCAGTCTCCGGTCTTTGCGCTGGGCGGCAAGGGAGGAAGCGCCTGAGTGGGGATGGGCGTAGGCTCGGGGGTGGGCGTTGCCGAGGGAGTCAAGGTCGCTGTGGGGCTGGCGGTGGGCACAATGGCGGTGATGACCGCGCCCGAATCTTCAGCAACATCCAAGCGCAAGCGGTCGGAGTTGTAGGCTGGTTCGCTCATCACGCTGATTTCCAGCAGTCCCGGGCGGTCGATGTGATACGATGCCCGCGCAATCCCGTTCTGGGTAGTGGCCTCTACGGTTTGCACGACGTCGGTCTCTGCTCCCACGGTGAACATGAATCGCACTACGGTGCCGTCGGGAACGATGTGGCCGTTGTGGTCGTAGATGATGCCTGTTTTCAGTGGCAGAACCTCGCCGATTTTAAACGTGGGAATGGGCGTCGGCTCGGGGGTGACCAGTTCCGAAGCCGGCTCGGGTTCGGGTAAGTCTAGCGACAGTGGGATAGTCTGGTCGGGGTCGGGGGCGGTAGCATTGAACAGGTCGTAACCGATGCCCGGAACCGAAACGGGCAGTGCGCTGGCTGGGCTCAAATCCTGGAACAGAAGGCGGGCAGCCACATCGATAAATTCAGGCCCTTTGCTGTACATGGCGTAGTAGGCCGAGAGTTTGGTAATGTCGGTGGCATCCAGGTCATAGGGCGCGTTGAAGGCAAACACCACCACGTTCTTGTTGCGCAGCAGTTCGGGGCGCTCGGAGAGTAGGCGTTGAAAGGCCAGGGAAGTGGGGCGGGCCGGGTCGGCATCCAGTAATGACACCACCACCCAATTGGCCATCGAAAGAGCGCCCTCGATGTCTGGGGCATCTTGATTCTGGTTGAGGTAGAGCATCAAATCAAAGAAGGAATAAGACGATAACCTGGCACGGGTGATGGAGCCGCCCGTCTGGGTGCCATACAGGCGCAGGACCGTTTCTTGGAAATCTAAAGAGCCAAGCGTGGTTCTGTCTACGCAATTGGAGCACTGCCTGCCCGTCAATACGTCGGTGAAGAACACGATCCGATCGCCGGCCTGTGGCTGGGATGGAAGAATGGCTTGCAGTTCGGTTTGTTCCGGGCTGATCAGAGCTGCCGCCTGGCGGGCGACATCAAACACCAGTCCGCTGCCCTGGTTGACTTCTGCCAATCCGCTCGCCACCGGCAGCACCTGCTCCAGGTCAAACTCTGGGTACAGGCGGAATTTTAGGGTCAGGATGCGCTCGACCGAGGCGTCCACTTGCTGAGCGAAGACGGCATCCTGCTGGTAGCGCTGCGCAAAAAAGTCTAATGTGCGGGTGATGGTGGTGTATTGGTCGGGGTCGTCACTGGAGACGAAGTTATCCACGTACAGCAGGTCGTTGCCGGCCAGGAACGCGCTGCGCGCCACCTGGCGAGCATCAAAGCTAGCGTTGCTTGGGTCAAAGAAGCGCCGCACCGATGTGCTGCCCAGATTGTCACTGACCAGCAGGCCGCCGTTTTCACGCCATGTAGAAAACTCGGTCAATTGCAGGATGAGACTGAGCGCATTTTGGTCAAAGCTGACCGGGCGGGTGGCGTCGCGGATGTTCCCTTGAATGCCGTAGCGGATGTGCGAGACAAGCATGCCGTCGGTCACATTTCCGCCGTTGGGGGCCTGGCTGCTGACGGCGAAGAAGGGCTCTAGCTCAAAATCCTTCAACTCATCCAGCGATTTGCGCACCGTGGCAATTTCTGTTTCGGGTGAGCGGTCGGCGCTGCCCCGCCCCGGAAAGTGCGAGGCGATGATCGCCAGGCGACTCTGGCTGCCATCGTGCAGACCTTGGATATATGCTTTGCTCATTTCGGCGACCCAGTAGGGATCGCCGCCAAAGGAGCGCACGCCCAAATCTTGCGAGCCAGTGGAATAAAGAGGGTCCAGCACATCCAATGATGGCCCCAGCAGGAAGTTGACCCCGAGAGCTTCCAGTTCCTTACCTTGCAAGCTGCCAATCTGTTGGGCCAGGTTCGTGTTCCACGTGGCGCCAACGGCCATCTGGCTGGGCAAGGTGGTCAAACCAGAGAGGATTTGATCATAAGGGTACGAGTCGCCCTCTTGCGAAATGCCAATCAGCAAGGGCACGTATGCACCGCTGGAGGGTGTATCCCCGGTCGGGTTGGCGGCGACCCATTCGGTTTGTTGCAACTGAGTGGTTAGCTGGGAAGTGGCAGTGACCACATCTTCCTGATCGGTGAAGTTGTTATTTTCGCGGGATAGGATCACCCCACCCACATGACCCGCAGTGATCAATTGGTATATGGCTGATTTATCAGCCACCGTTTGACCATCAAATGTCACCAAAAAGAGCTGCCCTACGCGCTCCTTGGGGGTCATCTCAGCCAATAACTGGCGGGCCTTCGCTTCCGGCGTATTGATTTGAGGATTGGGCGTGGCAGTTACGGGCGCGGTTAGCCCAAACAGCAGCGCCAAAACCAGCAGCACGCGCCAGAGACGAGCACTTCGGGCTGCTTTCTTGACCGGCAGGTAAGCCAGCGCCATCACCTCTCCGTTGCAATGGCCTTGAGACCGGCGATAGGGTCGTCGGTGATCAGGCCGGTAGCCCCATCGGTAACCAGTTGGCGCATTACAGAGGGATCGTTGACGGTCCACGGATTGACGCGGCGGCCCCGGCGGGCTTCTTTGGCCAGGTAAGCAGCCGAGCAGTCGCTGAAGTACGGGTTGACAAACTCGGGCGAGACGCTTTGCATGAGGAAGGATCGCGCCCACCATCCCGGTCCTCCGGGCAGGGCCAGCATGGCAACCGGCGTTTCGGGCAGCAGCCGCCTGGCGCGCAGCAGGTTGCGCGGGTGGAAGGACGAGAAGATCACCCGTTCTTCCAGGTGGAAGCGGCGCACCAGCGCCACGACTTTATCCACCAGCCCATCGCCGGGGGAAGCGTAGTTGGTCAATTCTACATTGATGAGCAAGCGTTGTCCCACCGCCTCGAACACTTCGGCCAGGGTAGGGATCGGCTCGCCCGCAAATTCAGGCTTGAAGAAGCTGCCCGCCTCCAATTGCTTGAGTTCTGCCAGGGTCAGCTCGCGGACTGTGCCTTGCCCGCCCGTGGTGCGATTGACCGTCTGGTCATGGATGACCATCACCTCGCCGTCGGCAGATAGTTTGGCGTCCAGTTCAACCGCATGGGCGCCTTGCTCGGCTGCCAGCCGAAAGGCTGCCAGGGTGTTCTCGGGCGCGTAAGCGGATGCCCCGCGGTGCGCGATCACCAGGGGACCGGTGTGGCTGCGAAACAGGTTCATAGTTCGACGAAGTAAGCCCTGGCGGCGCGGTCCAGTAGATCGCGGGTCATGGCGGGTTCAACACTGAGGTAATGGGCCACATCCAGGATCTGGTCGCACAAGTCGCGGGGGTGGGAGGCGCGCAGTTTGCGATTGCGCTTGATGTACCATTCCTGGAGCAGGTAAGCCAGACCCTGGTCAGAGTATGCCACGCCCTTGGTGGTAGTGACCCGGCGGAAGATTTCGCGGTATTCTTCGTAGTTGGGGTCGGTGATTTCGATCTTGTGGCGCAGGCGGCGCAGGAAGGCTTCATCGACCAGGTCCTTGGGCGGCAGGTTGGTAGAGAAGATCACCAGCACGTCAAAGGGGAGTTCAATCTTGCGCCCGGTGTGCAGGGTCAGGTAATCGATGCGATTTTCCAGGGGTACGATCCAGCGGTTGAGCAGGTCGCGCGGGCGCACCATTTGGCGGCCGAAGTCGTCGATGAGCAGGATGCCGCCATTGGCCTTCACCTGGAAGGGGGCTTCGTAGAATTTGTGGGTATCGTCGAATACCAAGTCCAGCCCGGCCAAAGTCAGCTCACCGCCGGTGACGATGAAGGGGCGGCGGATGCGCACCCAGCGGGGATCGCGTCGCGCGCCGGTGCGCAGCGAACCGGTGCCTTGCGCGGTAGCATCGTCTTCGTTGGCCAGCTTATGGTTGACCGAATCGTACAGCTTGATGACCTGCCCATCGACATAGATAGAGTAGGGGATGTAGATGCTCTGCGACTGGAGCATCGTGCCAATGGCGCGGGCCACGCTGGTCTTGCCGTTGCCGGGTGGGCCGTACATGAAAATAGAGGTGCCAGAGTTGACCGCCGGCCCCATGGATTGGAAGGTGGTTTCGGAGAGCACCAGGTTGTTGAGAACCTGGCGCATCATGCGGTTGGTCACCTGCATGTGCCCGCGCCCCTGACGCAAGATCGATTCGTTGTAAATTTGTAGCGGCACGGGGGCGGGGCCGGCGTACTGGCTGCGCTCCAATGCTTCGCGAGCGCGGGAAATGCCCGCTCCGGTGATGGCGTAAAGGTAGGCGCCCTCGCCCAGTCCCATCTGTGACGAGCGCACCTCAATCAATTTCTCGCGTTTCAGCGCTTCCATGATCTGATCGACCACGCCGGAGAAGGGCAAGGCCATTTCTTCGGCGATCTTATAGCCGGTCAAATAACCTTGAAAATACATTACTTTCAGGGCCAGGTCCTGCAGCCAGAGCGGCGAGAGGCCCGTGTCTTCAAGGGTGAGCAGGGGCGGGGGCATGAAGGCGCTAGGCACGCCTACCTGCGCGGGCGGTTGTGAAGGGGAACCAGTGCCGCCGAGGCGGTTACTGCCCTGCCGGGCTGGGGCGTTGCTCATCGTTCACCTCCCAATAAATCATCCAATGAATTCCGACCAAAGGTCTTTTGCGACTGCTTCGTGAAGTAGTAACTCTTTCATTATAGCACAGGCATTCAGTCATTATTCTCGCGTGCTGGTAATCGCGGTGCCTTAAAAAACTGTTAAGTCGGCGCATTACGACCGAATTGGCGTATAATCGAACCCATGAATCTTTCAGTCCTTATGCCTGTTTATAACGAGATCAAAACGATTGCCGAGATTGTAAAGCGTGTCAAAGCCGTGGGCATCGCTTCGGAAATCGTCATTGTCGACGACGGCTCCACGGATGGCACCCGCGATTTTCTCAAGACTCTGGAAAACGACCCACAGGTGCGTATTGTTTTGCACGAGCGTAACCAGGGTAAAGGCGCCGCGGTGCGCACGGCTATCGCGGCTGCCACCGGCGATGTGATGCTCATTCAGGATGCCGACCTGGAGTACGATCCGCGTGAATACCCCGGTTTGCTCAAGCCGATTGAAGAGAACCTTGCAGATGTAGTGTACGGGTCGCGTTTCCTGGGGGCGCCTCATCGGGCCATCCTCTTCTGGAATATGGTCGCCAACAAGCTGCTGACCCTGTTCACCAACATCCTATATAACAATATCCTCACCGACATGGAAACCGGCTATAAAGTGTTCCGGCGTGAGGTGGTAGAAAAGATGCCTCTGCATGCCCGCGGGTTTGAGTTCGAGCCGGAGTTCACGGCCAAAATCCTCAAGTCGAAGGTGCGCGTTTTTGAGGTGCCCATCGCCTTCAACCCGCGCGAATATTCCGAGGGCAAGAAGATCAAGATAACCGATGCGTTTGTGGCCGTGTGGACGCTGATCAAATACCGCTTTGTGAACTAGCCTTCAAGTCAGTCGATCTGTAGTGGGCGGGGCTTGTCCCCGCCCATTTGATTCAAGCGGAATTTGAAAAACCGTAACCACTCAGCAAGAGGCCGAAGAAACCTAAAGAAAAATTTACCCCTCGTGTGGCCTCAGGTCCTTGATGTTCAACTGCATGGTCACGTTGCCGTTGTACACATTGCGTTCAAAGGTGTATAGAATGTCAATCGCTTCCGGCAGCTTGCCAAACCAGTGTCCCTGGCGGAAGGCAATCGCGTCAAAATAGACTCCGCCTCCGCTGAGGGTCAGCTTGAGGTGCTGGGCCTCTGCGCCCACTGTGCGCGAACGCACTACGCGCACATTGCGCGAGACAAAACGGGCCACTGAATTGGATTGCCCCGTAGGCTCCAGCAGGTCGAGATATCCAAACAGGTCGGGGCGTAGCGTGTCCAGTTCAATGTCTGCGTCGGCTTTCAGTACCGGTACCAATTCACGCCCGCCTAGCTCGCGTTGCGCAATCTCGGCCAATTTAGATTTAAGCTCCTCCAGCCGCTCGAGCTGCACGGTGAACCCTGCCGCCACGCTGTGCCCGCCGTGGCGCACCAACAACTCGCGGCATTCATCCAGGGCCTGGGTGATGTGAAATTCGGGGATGCTGCGGCAGGAAGCGCGCGCGTGACCGTCTTCGATATGCCCAACCACCGCCGGGCGGTAGTAAGCGTCGACCAAACGCGAGGCAGCCAGCCCCACCAACCCGGCGCTGAAATCGGGCGAAAAGGCGAAGATGATATCTTCTCCCCCCGATTCCTGGGCCATTGCGGTGGCGGCTTCTTGAATGACCACCGTTTGTTTCTGCCGGTCGCGGTTTTGCCCGTCCAGTTGTTGTGCCATCAGCCCGCTGCGCTGCGGGTCGCGCTCTAGCAACAGGCGGAGCGAGTCTAATGCGGTGTCCATGCGCCCGGCGGCATTCAGGCGCGGGCCCAGCACAAAGCCTATATCGCCCGCGGTGAGCTGGCTGAGATCGTGCAGGCCCGAAGCCCCCGCCAGCGAGAGCAGGCCTTGACGGCGGCTCTGGCGCAGGCGGGCCAGCCCCAAGCGCACCAGCCGCCGGTTTTCGCCCAGCAAAGGCACCACGTCCGCCACCGTCCCCAGCGCCACCAGGTCCAGCCAGTTTTCCACCGGCTGCCCTTCCAGCGGTCTGCGCATCAGCAGGGCTTCGGCCAGCTTATAGGCCAGCCCCACCCCGGCCAGATCTTTGTCCGGGTAGCCGTCGCCGTCTTGCTTGTGGCAGATCACTGCCGCAGCTTCGGGTAGCTCCTCCGCGGGGTGGTGGTGGTCGGTGACGATCAGGTCCAGACCCAACTGCGCAGCCAGGTTGGCTTCGCGGGGTGAGCGGATGCCGCAGTCTACAGTGATGACCAGATCCACGCCGCGCTCGGCCAGTTCGTGCAGGGCTTCGTTGTTCAACCCGTAGCCTTCGTCGAAGCGATTGGGGATGTGCCAGTCCACGTTCGCGCCCAGGGCCGCCAGCACCTCCACCAACAGGGCGGTGGCGGTCACGCCATCCACATCGTAGTCGCCATACACGACTACCTTTTCCTGCTGATCCAGCGCATATAGAACGCGCTCCACGGCTTTGGGCATGTCTTTGAGCAAATAGGGATCAAATCCTTGAGTCTGTTCGGGGTGTAGATAGCGCTGAGCGTCTTCGGGCGTAAAGATGCCACGGTTGTACAGTACCTGGCGGAAAACCGGCGGGTACGCTTCGAGAGCGCTGAACACGTCCAGCGGGGCGGATTGGCCAACCTCCCAGCGTTTGTTTTGAGCAGTTAACATAGCGCCCCCTTTTAGGCGTTCAGGTAAAGACGCGGCACGCGGGCGGTCAGCCCGCAGACCACATCGTAGTTGGTGGTGCCCCAGATATGGGCGATCTCTTCCGCGTTGATTTCCGCGGCGCCCTGCCGCCCGATGAGCACGATTTCGTCGCCGAGTTTGGCCTCGGGCACGCCGTCCAATTGGATCATGCACTGATCCATGCACATGCCGCCCACCACGGGGACTTTCACCCCGCCCACCAGCACAAAGTTGACGCCCACCTTTCGGCGCAGCCCATCGGCGTATCCGGCTGGGCAGACGCCAATGCGTTCTTCGCGGGTGGTGTGGTAGCGGTAGTTATAGCCAATGCCGTGGTTGGGGGGCAACATCTTGATCGAAGCCAGGCGGGCCTTCCAGGTGAGGGCCGGTCGGAAGCCTTCGGGCAGAGGGGCTTCGGCAGAAGGTTGCAATCCATAAACGGCAATCCCAGGGCGGATCAAGTCAAAGCGCGCATGGGGGAAGTACAGCGTTCCGGCAGAGTTGGCAGCATGAACCAGCGGCGGGCGCAGCCCGGCAGCCGCCAGTGCATCCACCAGGGCGGTGAAACGTTCAATCTGCCAGTTGACCGAAGGTTGCACGGGGTCATCGGCCTCGGCCAGATGCGTGAAGACGCCTTCCAGGGCCAGGCCGGGTAGCGAGTGTAACAGGCGCACGAAATCCATGCCTTCTTCGGTGGACAAGCCCAGGCGGCCCATACCGCTGTCGAACTTGGCGTGTACGCGCAGGCGCAGCCCGGCGGCTTCGGCCCGCGCCGAGTAGGCAGCCGCCAGTTCGGGGTGATACACCGCCAGGGTGAGGCCTGCCTGTGCCGCTTGAGGAACCTGCTCTGATGCGGCATGGCCCATCACCAGAATATCTCCGGTGATGCCGCCTTGCCGCAGGGCAAGACCTTCTTCCACCCGCGCAATGCCAATCCAGGCGGCGCCGGCTTGCCGTACTGCCCGGGCCACTTCGACCAGCCCGTGTCCATAAGCGTTTGCTTTGAGTACCGTCATGATCGGGCGTCCGCTGAGCTGCGCCAGACGGCGCACGTTCGAGCGGATCGCTTCCAGGTCAATTTCCAGCCAGGTTGAATAAGGAGGGAGGGTCATCCGACATAGTATAATATGGGTTATGGATTTCGAGGATAATTCGCAACATAATGATCTGGCAGACCCGCGTCTGCCAGATCACGCTGATAAGCCCGCCTTTAAATATGATCTGCTGGCCACAGACGGCGCGGCGCGGGCGGGCGTTTTTCACACTCCGCACGGGCCTATCGAAACGCCCATCTTTGCCCCGGTGGGCACGCAGGCCACGGTCAAGTCCATCACCCCGGCGCAATTGCACGAACTGAACGCCTCGCTGGTGCTTTCCAATACATACCACCTCTACTTGCGCCCCGGCGCGGAGCTGGTGGACGAGATGGGCGGCTTGCACGAATTCATGCAGTGGCCGCGCCCCATGCTGACCGATTCGGGCGGTTTCCAGGTTTTCTCGCTGGCCGAGATGCGTAAGATCGACGATGACGGCGTGACCTTCAAAAGCCACATCGACGGCTCTATGCATCGCTTCACGCCCGAAAAATCCATCGAAATCCAGCAGTTGCTGGGCGCCGACATCATTATGGCCTTTGACGAGTGCGCCCCGCCCTACGACCGGGCCTATAACGAGAAGGCCATGGCCCGCACCCATGCCTGGGCCGAGCGCTGCGCGCGCTTCAAGTCCCGCCCCGACCAGGCCTTGTTTGGCATCGTGCAGGGAGGCGTGTTCCCCGACTTGCGCGCCCGTTCGGCGGAATTCATCGCCTCGCTGGATTTTCCCGGCCATGCCATTGGAGGGCTGTCGGTGGGGGAGACGAAGGAAGAGATGAACGCCATGCTCGAGGTGGTCAACCCTATCCTTCCCGCCAACAAGCCGCGTTACTTGATGGGCGTGGGCTCGCCCGAAGACCTGATCCACGGGATAGCCCGCGGAGTTGATATCTTTGATTGCGTGCTTCCCACCCGCCTGGCCCGCCATGCCGCCGCCATGACCCGCACCGGGCGCGTGAACCTGATGAACGCGGTCTATGCCCGCGACCATGCTCCCATTGATTCTGCTTGCGCCTGCTATACCTGTCAGCATTTTACCCGCGCCTATCTGCGCCACTTGATCGTGGCGAAAGAAATGTTGGCGGGAACGCTGATTTCCATCCACAACATTCACACGCTGCTGCAACTGGTGCGCGATGCTCGCCAGGCCATTTATGAGGGGCGCTATCAGACCTTTGCCACCGAATTTCTGGCGGCTTATCCTTCGAAAAAATCCTGATACGACCCAAAACCGGAGAACATTGATATGTCATTACTCGAAGCGATTATTCTTGGAATCATCCAGGGCCTGACCGAATTCCTGCCCATTTCCAGTTCTGCCCACCTGGTGCTGGTGCCGTTCTTGCTCAACTGGCAGTTGGACGAAGCCTTTGTCTTTGTCTTCGACGTGCTGGTGCAGATGGGCACGCTCGTAGCGGTGATCGTGTACTTCCGCAAGGATTTGTGGAACATCATCCGCGCCTGGGTGAACGGGCTGGTGCAGCGCAAGCCTTTTGCCGAAGCCGATTCGCGCCTGGGTTGGTACCTGATCCTGGCGACCATTCCCGCCGCGGTGCTGGGCTTGCTAGTCAAGGACCTGGTGGAAGCGGCTTTCAACAGCCCGCTGGCTACCGGTTTGTTCCTGCTGCTCACCGCCGCCCTGCTGGTGGCTGCCGAAAAGATCGGCAAGCGTAACCGCTCGATGGAGCAAATGAATTGGAAAGATGCCCTGACCATCGGGGCCTTCCAGGCCATCTCGATTTTTCCCGGCGTTTCTCGCTCCGGTTCCACCATCACGGGCGGCATGACTCGCCATCTCGACCGCCCCTCGGCGGCGCGCTTCAGCTTCCTCATGTCCATTCCGGTCATGCTGGCTGCCGGCGGCATGGCGCTGCTGGACCTGTTGGACGTGCCCAACCTGACCCAGTTTTTGCCTGTGATGGTTGCCGGCTTCATCGCTGCCGCCGTGGTGGGTTATCTTTCCATCCGCTGGCTGCTGTCCTTCCTCACGCGCCGCACCCTGTACCCCTTTGCGATCTACTGCGTGGCTTTGTCGGCGCTTGTGGTGGCGGTGTCACTCCTGCGGTAAAATCGCAGTATGAAACATCGAATATTTTCCCCGTACCCGGTTGGGGGCGGGTTGTCTTTGGCCCTCACGGCGATCCTGCTGCTATCCGCTTGCGCCGCTCCCACCGCCACGCCCGAACCAACCACGGAACCGGTGTGGCTCAAAGTGCAATATCCGGCCTCGCTTGGCAACCTGAGCGCAGACTTCACAGCCTGTGTTCCCGATGGGGTAGGCCTGGTGGTGCAGGAGGGCACCGGGATGGCCTTTGATGAAGCCGAGGCCGATCTTGTTTTGGCGTGGGCCGCGCCCGAGTCCGTCCTGGGCTATGCGGCGGAGTTGGGCAGCGAAGAACTGGTTGGTATTGTCCACCCTGAAAACAAGATTCCCAGCCTCGATATCGAAGACTTGCGTCTGATCTATGGCGGTCATCTGGTCGACTGGGATTTCCTGGGGCAGTCGCCGCTGGCATTGCAAGCCTGGGTGCCTCTTGCTTCTAGTGACATGCGAGCGTTGCTCGTGGAAGCCGCGCTGGGCTCTGATCTGGCCCTGGGTCGCGCCATCGGAACAGCCCCCTCTCCGCAGGCGATGCGCGAGACGGTGGCTGCCGATCCCGGCGCGTTGGGGATGCTGCCGCGGCGCTGGGTGGATTCCACGGTGCGCGTCGTCCCCATCAGCGATCTGCCCGGTGGGGCGCTTGTCCGGCCCATCCTGGCCTTCAGCGCAAGCGAGCCGCAAGGGGCTGCGCGCGCCTGGCTGGCTTGTTTGCAGGAGCGATTGAAATGAGCGTGACCGTGCAATGGCGCGGCGAGGTGCGTGAACTGGCAGCCCCCTTGACCGTGGGCGAGGCCCTCGCGCAACTGGGCTTGCCTGCCGAGTTGTACCTGGTTCTGCGCAACGGCGTGCTGCTGCAGGAAGATGATTTGCTGAAAGATGGCGACGCCATCCGCCTGATAGGGGCGATCTCCGGCGGGGCTAGCTGATATTCGGGTTGATCTGCTCAAACAGGCTGCTCAGCGAGTCACGGTCGTGGATGATCTTCACTGCCTGGGCGAAAATGTGCGAGACCGAGACCACCTTCACCTTGGGGTGCTCAAAAACCAGCGGGTTTTCCACCGTGTCGGTAATCACCAGTTCCTCAATAGGACTGTTCTCCAGGGCTTTAAGTCCCTTTTCTTGCAGCAGGGCGTGGGTGCAGCAGGCGTAAATCTTTTCGGCGCCCAGGTCTTTGAGCGCGTGAGCCATGTTCACCAGCGTGCCCCCCGAGATGGTGAAATCGTCCACAATAACCACGTTCTTGCCCTGCACATCGCCGATAATTTCCATGATTTCGGCATTCTCGTCGTGAGAGGCGCGCACTTTATCGGCGATGACTACCTGAGCCTTGAGGTATTTGGCGTATTTGCGCACGTTTTTGGCAAAGCCCGCATCCGGCGAGGCAGCCACCAGGTTGTCAAGATTTTTGGATAGGATGTATTCGCACAAAGGCGCCATGCCGTACAGGTGGTCAACAGGCTTCTTGAAGAAGCCCTGAATCTGTGGGCTGTGCAAGTCCATGGTGATGACCCGGTCGACCCCGGTGATTTCCAGGCAATCGGCGCACACCCGCGCCCGAATGGATACGCGCGGCTCGTCTTTCTTGTCGCCCTTGGCGTAGCCAAAATAGGGGATGATGGCAGTGACCGAGTTGGCGCTGGAGCGCTTGAAGGCATCGATCCAGAAGAGCAGTTCCATGAATTCGTTGTTGGGATTTAAGCCGATGCTTTGCACGATGTAGACGTCTTTGTCGCGGACTTTTTCAAGGATTTTGACGAAGGTATTGCCTTCAGAGAAGGTGATGGCATATCCCTGGCCTTTTTCGACCCCCAAATGCTGGCACATTTTTTCAACAAAGGTCTGGCTGGAATTGCCCGCGAAAATCCGCATCCCGATTTCATCATGCGACATAGAAGCCCATCCTTTTATCGGTAGTTGGTTGGAAGCACACTGCGATCTACCTGGATGATACCACGCCCTCGGGCTACCGGGCCAGGCGTTCTCAAACAAGTTTTCTGCTTCGTGCCCGGATTGGGGATGAACCACCGGCAGTTCGGGTTTTCCGTCCCCCCGTTTACACCAGCAGCCGCGCGTTGATCTCGCGCACATCCTCGGTATAGCGCTCTAACTCGGATTGCAATCGGGCCACGTCGCTGCCGTAGCGCATTCGTCGCGCCAGGTAAGCCATCCCCTCACTGTCGTCCATCGGAACGGTCACATCCTTGGCATTCCCACGCACCACGCGCAGCGAATCGATCGACCAGCGCAGGAACGTGTGCGCTTTGCGCAGTCGGGCGTAATCGTCCTCAGATAGGATACCCACCTGGGCCAGGGCTGCCAGCGCCTCGCGCGTGTTGGTCAGGCGCACTTCAGGATGGGCGGCTCCGTGGGTGATCTGCAACCCTTGCAGTAAGTATTCAATATCCACCAGCCCGCCCAGGCTGTACTTGAGGTTGAACGTTCCCCCGCGCACCAGGTGGCGCAGTTGCCGTTCGCGCATGGCCCGCATCGAGGTGACGTCGAAGGGCTCGCCGGTGTAGACGAAGGCATCTCGCAGGTCGCACACCGTCTGCCCCAGGGCCTGGTCGCCTGCCACCGGGCGCATTTTCACCAGGGCCTGCCGTTCATAAGCCCAGGCCGGGCCGCCGGGGGCAAAGTAACGCCGGAACGAATCCAGGGGCACCGCCAGGCTGCCCGCTTTGCCGTAAGGCCGCAATTGCAAGTCGACCTCGAAGATGCCCTCGCGGCGGGCGCGGGTGGCGCTGACGAAGTTCTCCACCAGCTTTTCGTAGAACTCGGCCGAAGTAATCACCCGCGGGCCGGTGGTGATGCCGTTCCCGGCGTAGATGAACATCAACTCGACGTCGGAGGCGAAACCCATCTCTCGCCCGCCGAACTTGCCCAGTGCCACCACGCTCATGTGGCACGGGCCTCCGTCCTGCACCTGCGGTGTGCCGTAGATCAGGCGCAAGTCCTCGTGACACAGGTGGAAGGTGTTGTTCACCACCACCTCTGCCAGGTCGGCCAGTTCGGCGGCAAAATCCCAAAATTCGGTGGTGTGGCCGAGGATATGGCGCATATCGACGCGCAGCATCTCACGGTCGCGCCAGTCATTGAGCGCGGCGATCCACGGCGCGCCTTGATCGGGCGACTGGGGCCCGGCGTGCAGCTCTCGCAGCAGGTCTTGCACATCGGCTTGCAACTGTTCGTGCGTGCGGGCCGATTCTAGCGCGTCAATATCTTTGACCACCGGGAACAGGTTGGCATACTGCATTCGCAGGAAATCGTCCCACAAGAAATCGCTGACGCCCAGCAGGCGGGCCAGCCCTTGCAACACCTCGGGCCGCTCCAGGGAGGCCAGCTCATCCAGCCAGTTGGCGCGGTGGAAGAGCTGGTCGATAAAATCTCGGAAGTGCAGTAAGGCACTTTCGGGGTTAGGCGAGAAGGGCAGCAGGTGGGTGAAGTGTTTGATCAGCACCGTCGCGGCGCGCAATTGCCGCTGGCGGTCTGCCTCCACGATCTTGCGCCCGTTTTCGTCGCTGACAAACAGGGTGTCATGCACGCGACTGCCGGTCGAGTCGATGGTCACCCGGTCGATATACACCCGGTTGAGGGCCAGTGCATTGGATAACTCATAGAGGAAGCCGAACGTATCCGGTGCTTCGATTTGTAAGACGGTGTGGCGGTCGCTCAGATCATTGTCGATCTGGATTTCAATCGGGTAGAGGGTGGGGACGAAGTCGCCCGCCGGGAAATGGGTGCCCTCATGGAGCACGTTAGCCACCCGTTTGAGCAGGTCGCCCTGCACCTCGCGGCGCTCACCGGCGCGCAGCCGGTTCAAGTAGCCCGCCAGGTCCGCGGTGTAGCGAGCCCATAGGCTCTCTTCGAGGGCGTCGTCATTCACCGGCTGGACGATGAACACGTCCACAATTTTGCGCCGCGAGTCTTTTTGCGCACTCGTTTGGGCGGGCTCGTAGGTGAACGCGTCGCCGCTGATGATGTTCAGCCCGTGGACGAAGAAAAGGCCGCAAATCAGCGAGAACTCACCGGGATAATCGAAGGCCACCACGCTAACGCGCCAGGCACTATCGTCAAGAGCTTGCAGATCCAACTCCACCGGGTTGGCGTTTGTCAGGCGTGTTGCCAGCACGGCATGGCGAGCCACCTCGGGCGGGGTGAACCGTTCGGCGTAGGAAGGGGCCATGCGGTCCACGTGACGATGCGTTTCCAAATTCTCTGGCAGTTCAGGCGGAAGCGGATCGTGCATCTCGGACCTCCCAACGTATTTCAAGTAAATGGCGCGAATGGCGTCGCAGTGCTGCTGGTAGCGCTCCAGGAACTGCGGGCCGGCCTCTTGGCTGAGGAATCCCAGGCGGCGAGCCAGTTGGGCCTGAGCGGCGGGGTCGTCGGGCAGGGTGTGCGTTTGCCGGTAGTGCATCATTTGCAAAAAGTGCTCAATGGTGCGCAGGAAAACATACCCTTCGGTCAACTGCCGGTGTTCTTCAACGGTGATCAGCCCGGCGGCGGCCAGGCGCACCAGCCCGTCCAATGTGTTGCCGCTGCGG
The DNA here is from genome assembly GCA_964567255.1 of uncultured Anaerolinea sp. GTDB lineage: Bacteria > Chloroflexota > Anaerolineae > Anaerolineales > Anaerolineaceae > Anaerolinea. Next base: position 6,389 of record CAZMMI010000015.1, on the reverse strand, counting down.
ATTTCAGGCAGGTTACCGCCGTAAGCCAATTGTAACAGTTGCACGGTGAATTCCACATCGCGGATCGAGCCTGCCCCGCGTTTTACTTCGCCCCAAATGCGACCCGATTGGCGCAGCTGCTCTTCGGTGCGTTGTTTCATAGCAAAAACGCCCTCGCGCAACTCCTCAAACGAGCCGCCGAAGATCATGGCCTGGGCCTGAGCGAGGAAAGATGCGCCTGTTTCGGGGTTGCCGGCAATGACCCGCGCTTTGAGCAGGGCTTGCTTTTCCCACTGCAAGGCGTTCCGTTCAAGATAGTTCAACGATCCCACCACGGTGTTCACCAGCGGGCCTACGCGCCCCCAGGGCCGCAGGCGCATGTCCACCCGGTAAAGGAAGCCTTCGCCGGTGGCTTTGGACAGTGCGGAAATCAAGCGCTCGCCCACGCGCTGAAAGTCAGCCGAATCGCCCTGGGTGATAAACAGCAGGTCGATGTCGGAACTGTAGTTCAGTTCGCGGCCGCCCAGCTTGCCCATGCCCAGCACAACCATTTCGTTTTCTGGCACGCCGCTCTGCCGGGCCACCAGCTTCAGACAGCGACGGATGAGCGCATCGGCCAGGTTGGAAAGCTGGCGGGTGACAGCCGGCACATCGTAGAGGTCCAGGATATCGCAAGCCCCAATGCGCAGCAATTCATAACTCTGGTAGCGGCGCAACGCGTCCATCTGGTCGGCGAGCAGATCCAGCCCGGCAGCGGCATGTTTGGCTTCGCTGTAGAACTGTTCGGTGCTTTTGGGCTTGGCCATCTGGCGAGTTTCGATCAACCGCTCCAGGTAATGCGGGTTGCGCAGCAAGATTTCGGTCAAAAACTGGCTGCCCGCCCCAATGGCCACCAGAATTTCGACGGCGCGGGGGTTGGCAGCCAGCAGGTTGAATAAGTCGGCGGGCCGGGCAAAGCGGTCGCTCAGGCGCTCCAGCCCCGCCAGTACCCGGTCTGGGTCGGCGGCTTCAGCCAGGGCGGTTAACAGATGGGGGAGGAACTGTATCACCGCTGGGCGGTGTTCGGGTGGGGCGGCCAGCCGTTCCAGGCTGCGGTGGGCAGCACGCCAGTCGGTGAAACCGACCGGCTCCAATGCCGCTCGAGCCAGGCCTTCCTCGGCGGGCGAGGAGAGGAATTCGGCGAAGGCTGAATTCATCTACACCCGGTTCTGCAGCACGAGGTCGAATAAGTCCCGGTCCACGTCAAACCCGCGCATCTTCTCGATGCGCGCGCCGGGCCGACCGTGATTGATGATGCCGAAGGCGCCGACGAAATTCCACAGGGAATAACCCCAACCGTACTCTTTGAACAGCCCCAGCAGGTCGGAGAACCAGCGCAGGGCCACATCGTTGGGCGTCTTGGAGTAACAGCCCATCTCGCCAATGTGCACCGCCACGCCCTGGGCCTGCACTTCCCGCCAGGGGCGGTAATACTCGGCCAGTGCGTCACGGTTCCAGATTTTGCCATCCCATTCCAACCCGGGATAGACCGGTTCGGTCAGCCCTTCGTGCCCGTCCCACCAGCCGGCCTGGTAGTGGCTGATGGCCATGGGGGCGTAGCCGCGCCCCGAATGGGTTACGCCCAGATCGGCCAGCTCGGGCACGGCTATGCCGCCCCCGCCGATGCCGTCGATGGTAATCTGCCGCTCGGGGTGGATGGCGCGGATAGAAGCCACTACACGGCGCATGACCGCGGCGTGGTTCTCGCGGGTAAAGCCATACTGGCCCACGTTGGGCGGCTCGTTGAGCAGGTCAAAGCTGAGCTGTTCATTGGGTACATGCTTGTATCGGCGGGAAAACGTTTCCCACAGAAATACAAAGGCGTCCTGGGCTTCCTTGTCCAGCCACAGGTTGTGCTTTTCCAGGTGGTTGCCGTTGATGCAGTAGCCCGGCGCGCGGTGGATGTTGAGGTTCATGTGCAGCCCGCGCTCCTGGCAGGCTGCCAGGTAGCTGTCGATCTGTTCGAACACGCCCTCGTCCGGGTGAAAGTAGTCGAAGTCCTTTGTCCAGAAGCGATAATCGGTGGGGATGCGCACAAAGTCGAAACCGTAATGAGCCAGGAAATCCAGCTCATCCAAAGCCGGCGGCAGGGGAGTGTTATCTCCCCTGCGCGAGAACATCCACAAGAAATTGAAACCGTATCGCGGCATCAGTCACTCCATTCGTTGGGGGCCTGGAAATCGGGCGTAGATTGGTACAGGGCGCGGATGGCGTCCAAATCCTCCGTCATGGTCAGCCCGGCGGCATGGTCGAGCATCTCCAGTTCGGCTGGGGTGCGCGTCTCAAAGGGGCGCTCCAAGATTCCCCATCCGTCCCAGGGAAGAACCTCAATCTTATTCAGGGCCAGCAGGTCGCGCAGCAGATCACCTTCGATGAAAGCCATACCCCTCATGTCGAAGATGCCGAAGTTGTCCGGGTCGGCTTCGCCGCGCCGCGCCATCAGCCAGGCCTCCCCGCCGGTGACGAACTGCCCCTTGGGCATGTCCAGCGGATCGAAGGAGAGCTTGAGCGCATCTCGCTGCAATGCGTCCAACTGCGCGTCCACCATCACCCAGCGTCCCTGTTCGCTGTTCCAGTATTCGGCTACCCAGTGATCTTCGTAGTGGTTGGGAATGAAATAGGTTCCGAACCCGCAGCGCGAGCGGGCAGGTATGCCCTTGGCTCGCAGCATGGAAACGATGGTCAGGGTGAAGTCTCGGCAGTTGCCCACCAGCCGCTGCTCGGGCGCGCGGGCTTCGCTCATGGGGCGGTTGTCCAGTTCCAGCAGGCGGGCCAGTTTGTGCTTCACCGGGCGGATGCCCACCTCGGCCTTGCGGGTCTCAGACAATTCCAAGCCGTAGGCTCCGGCCCAAAACACATGCACCAGGCACTGCTGCACGGTCTTCACCAGACTGGGAACATCGGCGGGCAGCTCGACGAACAGGCGGCCCAGTTCACTGGGGTCACTCATCGGCGATTGTTCCAGGTAATATTGGCGATTAGCATTGGCGTTCATGGGTTAATTGTACTCCTTGACACAAGACATGGGTTGGTTTCGATGTCTCGAGTCTAACCCGTCCCCCAAGGGGAGAGTCAAGGGCACTTTTGCTCGTCCATCCATTCGTCGATAGCCGTTTGTGTACTCATCTCGTCGCGCAGGTTGCGCCAAACCTGGCATACCAGTGGGCGAATGGCGACGTTGATCTGAATGGCTTGATCAGAGAGGGTCAGAGCGCTGTCCAGGTCACCGGTTTGCGCGTAGCCTTTGATGAACACCGTCAACTCTGCCGGAGACAAAGGGCTCAGGCCATCAGCGCCGGCCTGTTCATAGATGCGCTTGACCTCTTCCCAATCCCCCTGCTGGGCGGCCAGGTCCGCTTTGCTCACGGCGTAACACCATCCATGAGCCGGTTCGGGCCCCAGGAAGGCCGGTGGCTGCGCAGATTCACCGTCCAGAATCTGGGCGGTATTGCTCAACGGCAGCGCGCTTAGCAGTGCTTCGGGCAAATGCGGCAGGAGAGCGTCCTCGGGGGATAGTACACGCAGACAGGTTCCCGGCGTGGCGTAAATCACCACAGACTGCGAGGTGTTCCCCGTGAATGTCAGGTGGGTTACGGGCGTGTTGGGCTCGTAGCTGGGTAGATGGTTGTCACGGTATGCCATGTCGAACAGTTTGTAGCGCACGTTTGGGGCGTAGTTTTCAGGGTCATAGACCCAATTGAGCAGCCCGGTGAGCGAATTATCGGTCAGGTATTTGGAAGGGGGCTGGTGGGTGATGATGAGGGTGTCCGGCTGGAGTTGCGGTGCGCGCCAGACGAGCTGCCAGAAAGTGTCGCGGGTCAGGTCCCATTCCCGGCGATAGGTGTTCATCTGCTGGAATTGAAAACCAACGATGAAGGCGATCAAAACCGCCAGGACAGCGGGAATATGACGCGATTTTCCAAACACTGCCACCAGCGCCGCCAGCCCCAGGCATGCCCCGGCCATGAAGGGCAGTGTGGTGCGGTCCCAGGAATAACTCAAGGTAACTTGCAGCCCCGCCGCCCACACCGGGATGCCCCCCGCCAGCATGGCAAACAACCCCAGGAGGAACCCCCGCCGCCCCCATCCCTCATCGGCGGCAATGCTTTCGGCAGAGTGGCGGCGCGAATCCGCGAAGAAGAACAGCCCCAGGAAAACGATGCAGATTGCCTGTAAGGCCAGGTAGATCCATAGGGTGACGCCGCCGCGTGGAATTTGGAAAATGCCCCCCCAGGCTTGCAGCCCGGTGGTAAAAACGTCGTGGGTGACCTTCTGGGCCAGGAGCAGCCACTCCCAGGGGTTGGCGCGCAGGTTCTGCAAAATAACCGGTTGATAGTACACCGATTGAAATACCAGGCCGCGCCAGATGAGATAACCACCAAAGAGGAGCAAGTAGGGCAGCCAGTGTAGGACCAGTTTCTGCCAGCGCCGGGGAGGGTTTTGCCGCCAAATGACGGCGCCCAGCAGCACCGGGCGCAGTAGTTCCAGGCCGGTGAAGTATTCGATCCCGAACATGCTCAAGCCCGTGACCAGGGATGCGATCGTATATGGGATAAAGGCTCGCGGCTGTTGGATGGAGCGCACCATGAAGATGAGCGAAACCAACAGCAGGCAGAAGGTGGCAAAATGCAGACAGAATTCCAGGGGCATGGCCTGTTGCATGAACCCTGGATACACGGCCAGCAGGCAGGCTGCCCAGGTGAAGATGCGTTTGCGCTCAGGCCAGGTTAATGCCAGCACCTGGTAGAACAACACCGGCATCAACCAGCGCAGCAGGAGCAAAAAGGCATGATAGGCCCAGATAGTTTCCTGGAACAAAGGCGTGATCAGCCGGTAGATCCACGGGGCAAACGGTCGAAATCCGCCCAGATAATCGTGGAAGCCTTCCGGGCCGTAGCGATGATAGGTATATAAAAAAGCCGGATCGTCCCCGTACAGTCCTAACTGCGGAAGAACAATGCCGTAACTGAGTAAAACCAACACCAACAATACGCCGTATAGTTGGATCTCGGGTTTTTGAAGGAAGCGAAGGACGGCTTTCATGGGCGAGTTGAATTATACGGTCATTTGCCACCCTCCGGCAAGGCCGTAACTACTCACGCAGAAGTGAAAAAGATCCGGATTTGAGGTGTGTGGGCGCTTTGTGCGCGCATACTCCTCAAATCGGGAAACTTTCCCGTTGTTTCAGCCTCTGGGGTGAGTGAGGATTTCCACCACCTCGGTGTGACCGAGGGCTTGGGCCATGTCCAGCGCGGTGCGCCCGTCTTTGGTGCGTGCTGAAGGGTCGGCGCCGTGATCCAGCAGCAGGCGTACCATTTCGGCTTGGCCGTTGGCGGCCGCGGCTTGCAGTGGGGTGAAATCTTCGGCCTGGCGGGCGTTTACATCGGCGCCGTGGGCAATGAGGATTTGGGCGGCTTTAAAGTGCTGCCCGGCGACCGCGGAATGGAGCGGCATCGCGCGCTGCGGGTTGGTTGAGGGCCGGTTGACCTCTGCGCCGTTCTTCAGTAGCAGTTCGACAATCTCGGTTCGACCGAAGAAAGAGGCCAGCCCCAACGGTGAGAATCCGTCCACAGCGGTGCTGTTGACCAACGCAGAGTTGGCGCCCAGCAAGGCTTTCACCCGCCCGGTGATGCCGATGGCTGTGGCGGCAAAGATGTCCACCTGCGCGCCGTGCTCGAGCAGGAAGCGGATGATGCGCGGCTCGTTGTAGTACATGGCGAATAAAACGGCCGAAACCCCCGAAGGGGTGGTGGCGTTTGCCAGGGATGCGTTCTCAGTAACCAACACGCGGACGGCGTCCAAGTCGCCGCGCATAATTGCCTGGAATAGCTGTTCCGGTTTGTCCATGGTTGCTCCTGCCCCCGTATGAAATTTAAACCAAAGCCCAGAATTATTATACAAGAAGTGTAACTGCTCAGAGGGTTGGGAAAGTTCCTGAATTTGAGGTGTATGCGGGGTGCGAAGCACCCCGCATACACCTCAAATTCAGGATTCTTCCACCTCTGGCTGAGTAGTAACCAAGAAGTGAACTATTCTCTGTCCTTAAAAAACGCTGCCATGTTCTGTAGTAAGGGCAATTCATGAATTGCCCTTACTACAGAACATGGCAGCGCCGGGTCTTTAATGTGTAAGAGCCGGGTACGCCTGCCCGGCCCTTACAATCGGAGGAGAAGAAGAATTGAAAGTCGCCCGTTGAGACTATATTAGCATAGCCTTGGGCGTGTTACTTGACGCCAAAAGTACGCCTTCCCTACGCTTGGCCTACATTGTCAGTTACTACTCAGCCAGAGGTGGAAAGTTCCCGACTTTGGGTATTCTGGCTCATTGGGAATTGGCGTGGTGGAACCCGCATTTAGGGGTGTGTGAGTGGC
>CAZMMI010000014.1:0-32445 GCA_964567255.1 uncultured Anaerolinea sp. | reverse complement strand
CCAATCTCCCAATTGACGAGCAAGGTCGGCCTTCTCGTAGAACTCACACCACGTCCCGGCGGGCGGCACGCCAAACGTCTCTGTGGGAATCTTCGCAGTGCCCTGCGCGCTAATCCACTGCGTGCTGCTCAACGGCAATGATTCCAACACAATCTCCTGCACAGCGGTATTGGCCGCTTCGATCTCGGGGTCCAACACGCGCAGGCAGCCCGGCGGCTGGTAAACCGCCACGAGAACCTGCGAGGTGCTGCCCTCGAAAATATCAGATCGATAATCGACTGTAATGGTTCGACCCGCTTCCAAAGCAGGGAGCTTGCCACCCAATCGGACGGAAGGGTACATCAGCATGTACTCCATCCGGCTGCTCGGCTCGGGTTGGTACAACCAGTTCAACGCCGCGGTAAGCGAGTTATCCGTGTAGTAAGTAAAAGTATTGTCGTTCATCAGCAGAGAGGTGCCCGGCTCAAGACCCGGCGCGCGCCAGGAAAGCTGCCAGATCAAACGCCGCGCAGCCTCCCAGTCCGAGCGGTAGGCGTACCCATTGTTGTATTGCAAACCGGCGGCCAGGCCCACCAGCACAGCCAGCAGCGGCAAGTGAACGCGCCGAGGCAGCCGCAGGAGCAGCAAGGCAGTAAGCAGGCTGCCACCCAGCATGAACGGCAGCACGAACCGATCAGTGGAAAAACTCAGACTAACGCCGATATTGATCAACCAGAAGGGTCCGCCCGCCAGCACCAACGCCACCAGGCTGGTGAACAGCACCGCCAGGAAGTTGCGCCCACGCTCGACCTTTGGCTGTAGCGCAAAGAAAATACCCGCCGGCAAAGCTGCCGCCAACACCACTGCCACGTACCACCAGTTGCCCGGCGCGGTTCCAGCCGTTTCAATCGCCTTCCACCAGGCCAGGCCCGTCGTCTTCCACAGGTCGAGGACAACTTGCTGCCCCAGGTGCAGCAGAGCGCTCCAGGGAGCCGTGCTCAGTTCGCTGAAAAACACTGGCTGGTAAGTCTGGTAGCCCAGGACCGTGGAGCGCCAGTATACTGCCCCCAAAAACACAAGCAGGCAGGGCAGCCAGGCCAGCAAGGCGCGTCCCAGGCGTTTCTTCCAACCCAGCCCCTGCTCACCCAACACCCACCAGGCCAGCAGCGGGCGCAGCGCATCCAGCAGGAAGTAGTATTCCCAACAAAACAGGTTGACTGCCGAAAAGAGCATGGCTCCGGCGGTGTACCATGCGAAATGCTTTGGATGACGCACTGCCAGAATCGTCAGGCTGAGAGACGCAAAGAAGGACACGATCAACAAGTAATAGTGACCGTAGACAAAGGACACATACTGCTGCCCAAAACCGGGGTATAGGGTGAAAAGCAGCGCCGCCCAGCCAGCCAGATCGCGCTGCCTGGGCCACACCAACCGCAGCAGCCCCCACAGTGCCACCCCGCTGATGGCCCGCCATGCCAGGGCAAACAACTGCGAAGATAGTGGGGTGAAATCGATCAGCGCTGTCGTCGCCTGGTACACCCAGGCCATGAAGGGCCGGTCGATGGAGTAATACTGCTGCAAGCCGGGCATACCATACTCGCGGATGATCCAGCGAATAGGGATGTCATCCCAGAAGTAGCCGAGGGTCAGTACCCAGCGGCCAAAAGTCACCGCGCACAGGGCCAGGATGAGCAGAGGGAACCAGGATTGCGAAATTTTAATTGGGAGCTTCATGAATTGTAATGCGCGTATTATACCGTTTTTCCGTAACTACCCAGCGGGTTGAAGAAAGTGCGGATTACACCACCACGGCAACTCCCAGAGAGCCTCCATTTTTCTGTTCTCCTCTGGCGAAACTGGATGTACAATTGACCAATCCACTGGAGGCAGCCATGAAACTAAAAGTAGGACAGCCGGCGCCGGACTTCGAGTTGCCGGGACATTTAGGGAAATCGGTGCGCCTGCGCGACCTGCGCGGGCAAAACGTGGTTCTGGCTTTCTTCCCCCTGGCCTGGACGCCGATATGAACGAGCCAGATCCCGTCGTATGAGGCCGATTTGGCCTTATTCGCGGGATTGAATGCCCAGGTTCTGGGCATCAGCATCGATCACGTGCCTTGCTTGCAGGCCTGGGCCGGCAGCCTGGGGGGAATTTCCTACCCTCTGCTGAGCGATTTTTGGCCCCACGGGCGGGTTTCGGAATGCTACGGCGTGCTGCGCGAAGACGGTTTTTCGGAACGAGCCATCTTCGTCATCGATCGGGATGGCATCATCCAGTACATTGATATTCACGATATCGGCAACCAACCCAGCAACGCCGAACTCCGCGATGTGCTGCGCAGGGTCGACCCGCGTGCCGCTGCCGGCGCACAGGCAGAAGCGCAGGAGCAACCCCTGCCCCACGGCGGGATTGTGATGTACTGCACGCCTTGGTGCGGCGACTGCAAGCGAGCCCGCGCCTGGCTAGAAGAGCAGCACCTGCCTTACACCGAAGTCAACATTGCCCAAAACCGCAAAGCAGCCGCGCAAGTGCGCGCATGGGCCAACGGCAACGAAACCACTCCCACATTCGACATCGATGGAGTGATCGTGGTAGATTTTCAGCCGGACAAGCTCAAAGAACTGCTGATCCGGTAACCAGCGAGGTAATTTGAACGCCGAGCACCTCGCCCTTATCCAAACCGTCCTGACTCACTGGGATATTCCCCCGATCCAATCGATCGAAGTCTTGGGCGGAAAGGAAGCCGTGGTCAAGGTCATGACGGCTGGCGAAACTTTCGTGCTTAAAGATATTTGGAATGCTCCCGACCTGAACAGGCTGGCGTTCACGCATGATTTACTCGAGCACGTCACTCGCGCTGGCGTTCAGGTGCCCTTACCGTATCTTACGCGATCGGCTCAGTTCGTTGTCCCTGTCGACACGCACTTCTTTCTTCTGACCAAATTCATCGAGGCAGGTGAGTATCCTAGAGACCCTGCGCTGATGCCGGAGTTATTTTTTAACACGGGGCAGGCCATTGCAAAGCTGCATCAGGCGCTGGCTTCTTACCCGGACACACAGGCGGGCCAAAAGACATGGCGCGAAGACCCGGCTGGGCGTGTGCCCGGTTGGGTGTCCACGCTCGGAGAGGGCTTCCCCGCGCCCCAGGCAGCCGTGATCGAGCATACGCTGCGCGAGCGCGGCGCGGCGATGGAGGCTGCCATGCGCGGGCTGCCAGAACAACTCATCCACCGAGACTGTCATCCGGGCAATGTCCTTGTTCAGGGAACTCGCGTGGCGGGCTTTATCGATTGCGACCACATCTGCATTGGACCGCGTTTCTTCGATCTATCCTATTACATTTTGCACCATCTCAAATGGGTGACTGAAGACAAGGCGGCCACCGACCATTGGTTGACCAGTCTCCCATATTTTTTGAGCGGATACAATTCTCAGCAAGCTTTGTTGCCGGAAGAATTCGTAGCGCTTCCCTACGGAATGATGGCTTACCACTTGATGCTGGCGCATTGGTCACTGAATTTATCTACTCTAGAGTCGGTGGCTCTCGAAGTGAAAGCCCTGGATTGGATTCACCGGAACTTCGACATCATTGTCCAGGCGATCGCGAGTTAACTACTCAGACCCGAATTTAAGATGTACGTGGGGGTGCAAAGCACCCCCACGTACATCTTAAATTCGGAAACTTTCACCTGCTGCATCATTGCCATTCGCCAAAGCGAAGCAGTTTATTCCCCGGCTTTTTCGTAGCGGATGTCGACGATCTTCTCTACCTTCGGCTCCAGGGCCTTTTTGAAGGCCTCCAATTCGATATTGCTGACTTTGAAAGTGACAAAAGCAGTCTCGCTGGAATCGCCCTGAATGGCGCCCATTCCGCGAATATTACCGCCCAGGTCGTCAATCAAGCCAGACAACTCGTGCAGCTTACCGGGTTGGTCCTGAACCTCGACCGTCACGCGCACGCCTTCGCAGCGACCGCCCAGCAGTTCGAGGAACATGTTGAACAGATCGGTCTCGGTGATAATGCCCACCAACCGGTCGTCGCGAATCACGGGCAGGCCGCCAATGCGGTGATCCGACATGATCCGAGCCGCCTCTTCAATGGGTGTGTTTTCGGTGGTGGTAATCACGTCTTTCGCCATGACCCGCTCGACGGTGATCTTCGACAGCAGGAAATTGATCTCCCAAACGCTGAGGGTGGTAGCATCGGAGGGCGAGGCATTCATCAAGTCGGTATCAGTCACGATGCCGATGAGCTTGCCGCGCTTGTCAACCACCGGGTAACGCCGGACCTTGTCCTTGCGCATGCGCAACAATGCGTCCTGAACGGGTACATCGGCGGTGATGGTTAATACGGGATGAGACATTCGTTCTCCAACCAACATGGTGACAATCCTCCTATGAGAGTAATTTTCGCTAAGATAATTGTAACTCAAGTCAATATAAATGGCGTGCGGTATTGTCAAGGTTTTTGGCAGACGCGGTTCGCGGTTCTTCCTCTCTTCCACCTGGGCGCAGCTTGACTCGGGCACTTACTCTTGTCTTTTCTCATCGCTGCGCCCCTACGCAGAATCGGCAAAGAGTGGGGAACCCTGGCTTTTCTGTGGATAACTTGGGAATAACTGTGGATAACTCACCCTGGCGTGGGGATAACAGTGGGGTAATCTGTGAATAGAATCTCAAAAACATGGTGATAACCATCCCTCTCTGGGGGATAAACCGAGAGAGAACGGGGATAAAATCCCCCATTGTGGGGATAACATCCCCCTGGATTGGGGATAAAACGGGGGTTTCCGGTGGATAAATACGTCCTGCAAGACGCAGGCCGTCGTCGAACAGCGGATTTTGGCTCATTGGGAATTGGCGTGGTGGAACCCGCATTTAGGGGTGTGTGAGTGGCGAAGCCACTCACACACCCCTAAATGCGGCACCTACCACGGCAACTCCTAGAGAGCCCGGATTTTCTTGACAATTCCTTCCGATCCACCTATTATCATGAATGAGCCAGTAAATTTGTTCTGGCGCATACGGCATCTGGCCGGGTATCGACGCAAATTATTTTTCACTTTCAACCAGGAGGTTGGTATGCTTCATCGTGTAATGGAAACGCTGGACCGGACTTTTGATTTTGAAGAAGCCCAGGCACACTGCGATATTCCCTGCGGCATCTATGACCCGCACCAGGCTCAGGTGGCCGTGCTGACCGTGATCCGCATGATCGACCTGATGAATGACCTGGCCAAGGGCGCCCAAAAAGAGACCATTGAGTTCCACAACTCAATGACCCGCTATATCCTAATCAAAGAAGAGCACGCCGAATTGTGCAAGCGCGAAATCCGCGTCATTTGGGGCGACTTCATCAAGCTCGAGCATGTTCAGAAATACCCCGAATTGACCCCGCTGGTGCACAAGATCATGCAGATGGGATCCAAGTGCCGCCAGACCGCCTCGCGCGAGGCCGCCCTGGAGCTACTGGGCATGGTCAACCGCTTCGCCGAGATCTTCTGGGAGATCAAGGGCGTCGCCACCAAGAAGGTCAAAGCTCCTTACAAACCGGAAGAGGAAATCACCTACCCGGTGCTTTAATCGTCTATGCTGAAGCTCCCGATGCGGATCTATAAGGTCCGCGGGAACAGCCTGTCTCCGGCCTATCAAGACGGGGATTTTGTCCTTTGCGCCCGCCTCCACCACCCTGCCGTTGGGCAGGTCATCGTCTTTACCCTGCCCGGCTATGGCCGGTTGATCAAACGCATCGAGCGCATAGAATCGGACGGCAGTCTGGTCGTTCGCGGCGACGATATCGACAGCGTGGACAGCCGCACTTTTGGCCCAATCGACCCTGCCTCAGTCCGCGGCAGGGTCGTCTGGCATATCGCGAAAGGCAAATCGCGGCGTGCGACTTGATTTTCGACAGGCATTCTCTATAATGAAAATGTAACTACTCAGCCAGAGGTGGAAGAGGCCCGAATTTGAGGTGTGTGTGGGTGCTTCGCACCCACACACACCTCAAATTCGGGAACTTTCCTCACCCTCTGAGCAGTTACATAAAAACTACAGGGGGCCTTCAATTACCGGTGGCTTTATCGGCCCTTCTTTTCGCACTCTGATAGTATGAGCGAGGGCAATATGGCAAAAAAAGACAAAGGCGAGCACAAGAAGAGCAAGAAAAAGGCAGTCATCGAAGAAACCCAGCCGCAGCCTGCCCGGGCGAGCGTACCCACAGATGAGGTCATTCTGATCAACAAGAAGCGCTATGAGGAAGAATTGCGCGAACTGCAAATTGAGCTGGTCAAAATGCAGGAGTGGATCAAGGCCAAGGGGCTCAAGCTGGTGGTCCTGTTTGAAGGGCGCGACGCCGCCGGAAAGGGCGGGGTGATCAAGCGCATAACCGAAAGCCTCAACCCGCGCTCTTGCCGGGTGGTGGCTCTGCCCACCCCCACCGACCGCGAAAAGACACAGTGGTATTTCCAACGCTACGTGGCCAACCTGCCGGCGGCGGGCGAGATGGTGCTTTTCGACCGTTCCTGGTACAACCGCGCCGGCGTAGAACGGGTGATGGGCTTCTGCACCGATGAGGAATATGCCGAGTTCATGCGCTCGGTGCCCGAGTTCGAGCGCATGCTGGTGCGCTCAGGGATCATTCTGGTCAAGTACTGGTTCTCGGTGAGCGACCGCGAACAGGAGAAACGCTTCCAGGCGCGCATCGAAGACCCCGCCAAGCGCTGGAAGCTCAGCCCGATGGATTTACAATCCCGCTCGCGCTGGGTGGAATACTCGCGCGCCAAGGACGAGATGTTTGCCCACACCGACATCAAGCAAGCGCCGTGGTATGTGGTCAACGCGGACAACAAGATGTGCGCCCGCCTGAATTGCATCCGCCACCTGCTCGGCATGATCCCCTACGAGGATCTGACCCCTGAGCCAATGGTCCTGCCGCCGCGCCAGGAGGACACCGCCTACGTCCGCCCGCCAATCACGGATCAGACTTTTGTGCCGCAGGTGTATCAGATCGAAGAATAACCGTAAGGGGTACGAACGAAATCAAACGCTAAGGGTCTTCTGAGACCCTTAGCGTTTTCTGGAAACACCAGGAAACCCAATGACCCTCGACTCTTTCGACAACTTCGACCACTACTGCCAACACTTCATGGACTCAGACTTCTGGACTCCGCACGTGTTGGACGTGTGCGCCCGCCACGGATTCCCGGCGGAATCCATCCGCCCGGGGCTGGCGGGCACCTACCCCACATTCATTGTGGCCGAGCGTTGGGTGGTCAAATTCTTCGGACGGCTGTTTGACGGCGAACAGGCCCACACCGTGGAACAGGCTGCCGCGCACCTGCTGCGCGGGTGGCAGACCCTGCCGGTGGCCCAAATCCAGGCCGAAGGGCAGTTGCGGGATGAGCCTGACGGCTGGCCCTGGCCTTACCTGGTCTACAACTTTTTACCCGGTGTCAGCATCGGGGAAGTCTACGATCAAGTGCTTCCCGAAGAAAGGCTGCGCCTGGCGCGCGACATGGCCCTGGTGGTGCGCGAGCTGCACGGCCTGCCCCTGCCCGCCGAAGGCCCGCTGTGCCGCGATTGGGCGCCTTTCCGCGCCTTTCTGAGCGAGCTATACACCACTTGCCCGGCACGCCTGGTGGAATGGAAAGCCCTCCCGCCGCACCTGCTCGCGCAGGTAAATAGCTTCCTCCCGCCCCTATCCGAGTTGATCGACGAGTCCGCGCCGCCGCGCTTCTTGCACGGCGACCTGACCCGCGACCACCTCCTGGGACAGGTGCGCGAAGGGCGCTGGATCACCAGCGGGTGGATCGACTTTGGCGACGCCCGTGCCGGAGATCCATTCTACGAGTGGGTGGCCCTGCACCTGGATTTGTTCGGCGGAGATTGCACCCTGTTGAGCACCTTTTTGGATACTTACGGGCTGACGGCGGATCAGCGCAGCGGTTTTGCCCGCCGGGCCATGGCTTACACGCTGCTATTCCCCTTCAACGTCACGGGCATGCACATGGAAAGGCATGCCGAACTGGCCGAGTGCGCCACGCTCGAAGAACTGACCGAGAGAATTTGGGGTGTATAGAAAAACTGTGACAGTTTTTGAAAACCGATCACATCTCACTAATCCATTTGATTAAAGTCCACATTCACATAGGGTTGTCCGGCTTCCAGGCGGGCGCGCCGGCCGGGCATGAATTTGGCCGGCCAGGAACCCGGCTCCCAATCTTGTTCTTCGGGCAGCAACAGCGCAAAAATCCACAACTCCTGGATTTTTAACAGCAAAGGCATCTGCTGCAGCCAGAAGGTCGAGAAAGCCCGTTGCGAGCGGTAGCCGCGCAGGAAGGCCCGCAGGAAGCGCTGCGCGAAGGCTGCTTTGTCTTCGCCTGGATACAACACCAGCACATCGAACAGGATCATGGCCGCATCCAGTGCATACCAGCCATAACAACTATCATCAAAATCGAAAATCGTGATCCGCTCATGATCCACAAAGAAGTTGGCGAAGTGCAGGTCGCCATGCACCAGCCCGAAATCTTCGCTGCCGCACGGCAGAGCCAGCATCTCGGCGCTCAGGCGCTGGTTGAGTGCTTGCAGGGCCGGGGGCAGGGCGTGGTGACACTCTCCCGAGAGAAAAGCCGCGTTTTCTTCTTGCCAGGTGGGGCGGCGCGGGTCACCGGCTGAGGGTTGGTATTGCGCGCTCAACGTGTGAAAACGCCCCGTAGCCCGGCCAATGTCCTCGAACAGGCCCTCATCCCAGGCTTCGGGGGGCAGATCTTCGGCCAGAACGCCGGGAGCTTTTTCCAGCAAATGGGCCACGAATCCGCCCTCTCCCGCCTCCAGCGGCTCGACCAGCTTGCCTGCCGGAGAGCGCAGCGAGCGCGCTACCGGCGCTTCGCGCTGCGAGAGAAAATCCAGCCAGAAGAGCGTGGCAGAGAGCAGTTCTGCTTGCTCCCCTGGCAAAATGCGCAGAACACAATCGCGCCCGGCGACCCGGCAGCCAAACACAGCGGTAAACGTGCCGCCCGCCAGCGGATGCACCGAGGCAGGCTGTGCCTCAAAGCGGGCGCATGCTTCCATAATGACGGTGTTATCGATCATGCTTCATCGCCCCCCAAAAACTCGGCTTCGACCTCTAAACGCACCATGGCGACGTGGGTTTTGCCTTGCTCGTCCAGCGGGTGCGCCGTCAGGTAAACATCCAGCACTTCCGAGAGGAAGGTGTCGCGCTGCGCTTCGGGCACGTGGTTTGTATAGGGGAACCAGGTGGTGCGCAGCCAGCCTTTCAACCCTTCGGCGCCCTCGTGCTGCATGTCCTTGGGAATCAACTCCACCCGCAGGGCGCGAAAGCCCGCCTCCGGCAGCCACTGCTGATATTCTTCCGGGCCGTAGTAGTGATGTGGCTTTTGGAAGCCGATGAAGTATTCCTGCCAGCGCGGGTCTTGCATACGGCTGCGGAAGGCCGCTTCGATGCCCAATGTGTTGCCTCGCCCGCCCATCTGGAACAGGATGCGCGCACCGGGGTTCAGGCAGCGGCTCAATCCGCGCAGCACCGCGCGGTGATCGGCGATCCAGTGCAGGGTGGCGTTGGAAAAGACGGCGTCAAAGCGCTCCGCCAGGTCCAGCGCGGCGGCGTCCATCTGGCAGAAAGACAGGTTAGGGTTTTCCGCGGCAGGGAAGCGCTCTTGCGCCAGGGTCACCATGGCAGCCGAAGCATCGATGCCCACGGCGCGGCCTTTGGGCAAACGCTCGGCCAGCAGCGCGGTAATCTTGCCGTCACCGCAGCCGATATCCAGCAGAGTCTCATCGCCGCGCAGGGGCAGCTTGTCGATCAATTCCAGGGCCCACTTCCACTGCGCCGATGAATTGCGGGCGTAATCTTGTGCGTTCCATTGTTGGGTTGTCATGGTTGTTGATTGTATCTCAGGATATGCCTTTCGTCCCTGGTTCTTTTTTCTAGCTCACTGGGAATCTGCGTGGTGAAATCCGCATTTTGGGGTGTGAAACCCTGAATGTCTTTTCGGTATGCTCATCTCTACACCATTGCTTTTCGTCCGCCACAGATAAGCCGAAGATACTGGTTTCACCTATATGTGGCGGGTGGCTACGCTCTCCAACAAGCTGGCATACCAATTAGACATTCAGGGGGTGTGAAAGCGGCTTCGCCGCTTTCACACCCCAAAATGCGGTACCTACGAAGGCAAATCCCAAACAGCCTTTTTTCTTAATACTCTTTTCACCTGGGTTTAATCGACCATTCACTTTGCGGGGCTACACTCAATAAAAGCAACCCTCGCGGTCTATCCCTAACAACTTATTCAAAAACTCAAGATCTCAACCTCCCCTTAAATTTTCTAATAGAAATTAAACAACTTACAGCTGGCCTCCTCGAACAATTGCAAGAATCACGAAAATCCTGATAACCAAGGCGGGTCCCATTGTCCAACCGACGCTATCCCCCGTTTTATGAAAAAGTGCTGCCCATTGCGATGATCTTCATTGCTGTGCTCATTTTGGTTTTGCTGGTCGTTGTGGCCGTTGTGCTGCTCGGCGCACGGTCTTAATTATCTCCTACTCCCAAAGGTTTCTCCATTATGAACTTTCTCTCCTTCCTTCCGCTCGCCTCATCGGTGATTAGCTTTGTGTTCGCTTTCTTTATCTTGCGCCGCTACCTCAAAAAGCGCGGCTTGCACCTATTGCTATGGGGTGTTGGGATGATCTTTTACGGCATCGGCGGGTTTTGTGAGGCCTATTACGGTTTCTTCGGCTGGAGCCCGCTCATCTTCCGGCTGTGGTATCTTTTCGGAGCCATCCTGGTGGCAGCCTGGTTGGGGCAGGGAACGGTTTACCTCTTGGCAAGACCCTTGATCGCCCATATTCTGATGGGTCTTTTGGGCATCTGCTCTATTTATGCGCTGGTGGTTGTTATTAACGCCCAGCTCGACCCCGCCCTTATGACCGAGAGCGTACACACCGGCAGCGAGTTGAGCGGGCACGCCATCGTTACCCCCGGTGTGCGCACGCTGACGCCGTTCTTCAACCTGTACGGCACAGTCACCCTGGTGGGCGGCGCGCTATATTCTGCTTTCATCTTCTGGCGAAAGCGAGTATTGTTACACCGCGCCATTGGGAATGTGCTGATTGCCTTCGGGGCCATCCTTCCGGCCTTTGGCGGAACCTTTAGCCGCTTTGGAATTCCGGGCGCGCTGTACCTAAGCGAACTGCTCGGAGCCATCCTTTTGTTCCTGGGCTTCCTACGCGCCACCACCCCTAAAGAATAAAACGCACAAAAAAGCCGGCGAAGAGAGCAATCTCCGCCGGCTAAGTCATATCAAAAAATGCTTTATCGCAGCACTTGCGGCAGAACTTTACGCCAATCATCATCTTGCGTGGCCTCTTCGTAGGCGCGCCCGATGCGCAGCAGGTTGGCTTCGGCGTAGTCCGGCCCCAGCAGTTGAATGCCAACAGGCAGCCCAGCCGAATCCAGCCCGGCGGGCAGGGACACGCCCGGCACCCCGGCGTGGTTGGAAGGCACGGTGAGCTGATCGGCATACTGCATGAGCACCGAGTCGCCGTAGACAGCGTCCATCTCGAAGGCCGTGGTCGGCGTGGTAGGCGTGAGCAAGGCGTCCAGGCGGTAAGGGCCGTTGGGGTCAAAGGCCACGTCGAAATCGCGGCGGATCATGCTGCGCACGCGCAGGGCGCGCTGATAGTACTGCTCGCTGTACTGCGCCGCGCTGACGTACATGCCCATCAGAATGCGCAGCTTGGGCTGCAAGCCAAAGCCTTCGGCGCGCGATTTTTTGTACATGACGCGCAAATCGTTGACCCGCTGCGGAGTGCGATAGCCGTACTTGACCCCATCGTAGCGGTGCAGGTTGGAGGCGGCCTCGACCCGGCTGATGACAAAATAGGCTGGGATGCCGTAGCGCGTGTTGGGCATGGGCACGTCTTCGACGATCTCGGCGCCCATCTGGCGCAGCAGGTCGGCGGCCCGGCGCACCGGGGCTTCGATCTCGGCGGGCAGGGGGTGCTCCTGGAAGTCGCCATCCGGGGTAGGGGTGACGATGCGGAAGTAGTCGGGAGACAGGCCGATGCGCAGCCCCTTGACACCCTTCTCCAGCGCCGCCAGGTAATCCTCGACCGGCACGTTGGCGGTGGTCGAGTCGCGCGGGTCGAGTCCGGCGATGGTTTGCAGCATGAGGGCCGCGCCGCGCACATCGCGGGCCAGCGGGCCGGGGCAATCCAGCGAGGAGGCGAAGGCGATCAGTCCGTAGCGCGAAACGCGCCCATAGGTGGGTTTGACGCCCACCACCCCGCAGAAGGAGGCCGGCTGGCGGATGGAGCCGGCTGTGTCGGTGCCCAGGCTGAGCACGCCTTCCCCGGCGGCCACCGAAGCGGCGCTGCCGCCCGAAGACCCACCCGGCACATGACCGGTGTTCCACGGGTTGCGCGGGCTGGGCTGGAAGGCCGAGGATTCGTTGGATGAGCCGTAGGTGAATTCATCCAGATTGACCTTGCCCACCATGACTGCGCCGGCGCTTTCCATGCGTTGCACGGGAGTGGCCGTATAGGGCGCGGTGAAGTTGGCCAGGATGCGCGAGGCCGCCGTGGAGGGAGTGCCTTTGACGCAGAAAATATCTTTGACGGTGAACGGCACGCCTGCCAGCGGGCCGGGGTCTTCGCCCGCCGCCAGCTTGCTATCCACGGCGCGGGCCTGTTCCAGGGCGCGCTCGTCGGTGAGGGTGATGAAGGCGTGTACCTTGCGCCTGTCTTCTTCGCTCAACGGGCTGGAATCCGGCGAACCAGCGCGCCCATCCACCTGCCCAATGCGTTCCAGGGTTGATTCGAGCACTTCCACCGCCGAAACTTTGCGGGCGCGCAGCAGTTGTACGAGTTCAAGAGCAGAAAGGTCGCAGAGTTCCATGGCCTAATCCAGTTTGGTGGTGGGAATGTCGGGCACGATGATGTAACCATCATCGAATTGCGGAGACTGCCGGAAAATTTCTTCGGGCTTTTCGGTCGGCTTCCATTCGTCCTTGCGCGGCAGTTGGCTGATGGCGGTGGTGTAAGGCACGCCGCGCGCGGCGACTGGCAGGGCTTCATCCAGCGGAATGGCTTCCAACTCGTGGATGGCTTTGAGCTGGTTGTTAAGTTGGCGGCGCAGGTATTCGGCCTCTTCGGGGCTCAATTCCAATGCGGCCAGGTCGACCAGGTGGGCAAAAATTTCGGGGGTAATCGCATCGCTCATAGGTGTTTGTCCCTTCGGGGGAGTGTGCTGTCAGTATATCTGAGAACCGCCCGCTGTCAAGCAAATTGGCGGTGTCGGTAGCACCAGAGCTAACCGGAGAGACGGTATCGCGCCCTTTGGGCGTCTAAGAAAAAAGGTGTCAGGGAGTTTTAGTCGCACTTTGTGCGACTAAAACTCCCTATTTCTGTTTTTTGAGGCGGGCAAAGCCCGCCATTCACAACCTACCCCGGGTCTGTGTAGTAGCAATTCATGAATTGCCACTACACAGACCCGCAGACGCAAAAAAAGAGGATACGGCACTTTTGCGCCGCATCCTCTGGCTAACTAAATCTATGGGCTCGGCGAGGTTACTCGGAGCGCTTGCCCACCTTGGAATCGATCATGAACAGGCCGTTGGTCGAATCGCCGATCATCTTGAGTTTTTCGACGATTTCGGTGGCGTTCTTCTCTTCTTCCACCTGCTCGTCCACGAACCAGTTCAAAAAGACCTGGCTAGCATAATCATTTTCCTTCTGGGCCACGGCATACATATGGTGAATGCGGGCGGTGACGCCCTCTTCGTGCTTCAGCACCTGCTGGAAAACTTGCAGGGGCGTGCCGTAGTCGGCTGCGGGCTGGTCGATGGCCTGAAGGACCACCTTGCCGCCGCGGTCGTGGATGTGCGAGTAGAACTTGAGGGCATGCTCTTGCTCTTCGCCCGCCTGCATCTTCATCCAGGTGGCGAAACCGCTCAGGTTGGCGGATTCAAAATGCGCGGCCATCGCCAGATACAGGTAAGCCGAGTCCAGCTCCAGCTTGATCTGCAGATTCATTTCATCTAACATGGTTTTACTCAACATACGAACTCCTTATGTGTCAAATTTTCCGGAAACCGGTGTGTTTCGTAATCAACATCTTAATTATATTTTCTTTCGCCGAATTATCAAGTTTATCCGCCGGTTCTTAGAAAACGCTTATGTTCCACGGCCAATTCCAACTCAGCGGATATCGTCCATACCAGTCGTCTGAGAGATTCCCAGAGCTGTCAGCGCTCCGCCGAAAAACAAACGCACAAACATGTGGTGCATTTCGTCGGGTGTGTACGGCTGATCTTCCTCTAGCCACCAGGCTAAAAACGAAAGCAGCGCCCCCGCCAGGTAATTGCTGAACACATCCAGGGGCACGGGTGGTTGGTAATTGGGGCCGAGACGTGCCAGGCGCGACTGCAACAAGGACATGGACGTTTCGCGGATGATTTGCTGGATGCGGGCTGTGGCCCGCGAGGCCACCTCGCCGCGCAAGATGGTGCGGAACAGGTCGGATTGGTCGGCGGCGTACTGGAAAACCTGGCGAATGACCACGTTGGGGCCGCTGTGCACGCTGCTGTCCATTACGTCCGGGGAAACCTGATCGATCTGCGCAATTAAATCGGAGGCTACCAACTCGATGCTCTCGAGGAGGAGCGATTCTTTATCGTGGTAGTGCAAGTAGAACGTGGCACGGCCCAGTTCGGCCCGATTGGTGATATCTTCAATCGTGATGGAGTCGTAGCCCTTTTCGCGCACAAGCGCAAAAAGGGCTTCGCGAAGGTTGCGGCGTGTTCGTTGCACCCGGCGGTCGTATTTGTTCAATCGCTTCTCCGAATGGTTTTTCCAATCCCCAAGTTTGCAATTTTCTTAACCAATTCTAATTGACATCCCAAACGTGCGGTTTTATAATAGACGAGCTGTCTATTATTGGATACTGTGTTTATTTTACCATATTTGGAGGACGGGTGACAGAAACCCGCGGCAATTTTCAAGCAGACTCTCCTTCCCAACAGCCTCTTATTCGGCTGCGGGATGTTGTCAAAGATTACCCTTCCAGCGCGGGCCCCGTGCGCGCCCTGGATCGCATCAACCTGGATATTTACCCCGGCGAGCTCATCGGTGTGATTGGACGCTCGGGAGCGGGCAAAACCACCCTGGTCAACATGGTCAGTGGCACCGACACAATCACTTCCGGCGAAGTGATTGTAGACGGGCTTTCCATTCACCAACTGGGCGAATCCAGGCT
Organism: uncultured Anaerolinea sp.; assembly: GCA_964567255.1. Lineage (GTDB taxonomy): Bacteria > Chloroflexota > Anaerolineae > Anaerolineales > Anaerolineaceae > Anaerolinea. The sequence goes on along the minus strand of CAZMMI010000014.1, from coordinate 17,189 downwards.
GGCCCTCTGGCGCGGGCGCAACATGGGGGTCATTTACCAATCCTTCCAGCTCTTGCCGGGCCTCAACCTGCTGGATAATGTCATGCTGCCAATGGATTTTTGTGGCACATTCCAGCACCGCCACAGCCGCGAGCGCGCTCTCGAACTGCTCCGCGACGTGGAGCTGGAAGAACATGCCTATAAGCGACCCTCCGACATCTCGGGTGGGCAGCAGCAGCGCGTGGCCATTGCCCGAGCCCTGGCCAACGACCCCAAGATCCTGGTGGCTGATGAGCCCACCGGGCGGCTGGATTCCGTCACCGCTGAGACCATCTTCCAGGTCTTTGAGCAGTTGGTGCGCAAAGGCAAAACCATCTTGATGGTTACGCACGATCAAACCCTGGCCCAGCGTATGGACCGTGTGCTGCCCATGATCGACGGCACGATCAGCACCGCAGGGGTGATCGAATGAACCATAGCGAACCCCTCCTCGAACTCGACTCGATCGTCAAAACGTTCAAAACCAGCGCGGGTGAAGTGACCGTGTTAAAGAATATCAGCGCGCAGGTGAACCAGGGCGAATTTGTCAGCGTCATCGGCAAATCCGGCAGCGGAAAATCGACCTTGCTGAACATGATTACCGGCATTGACCATCCTACCACCGGCACGGTGCGGATTGGCGGTCAGTACCTGCACAAACTGAATGAAGGTCAGCTTTCGGTGTGGCGCGGCAAGATGATGGGCGTGGTGTTCCAGTTTTTTCAGCTCCTGCCCATGCTCAGTCTGAACGAGAACCTGCTCCTGCCCATGGATTTTGCCCGCGTCTACCCGTCCTCAGAGCGGGACGCCCGAGCGCGCGAGTTGTTGGACATGGTCGGCTTGAGCGAGGTGGCCGATCACTTTCCGGCCAGTATCTCGGGCGGGCAGCAGCAGAGCGCAGCCATTGCCCGCGCTCTGGCCAATAACCCGCCCATCATCGTGGCCGACGAGCCTACCGGCAACCTGGATTCTCGCGCTGCCGAAGGAATTTTCGCCTTGTTTGAGCGACTGGCTGAGCAGGGCAAGACTGTGCTTATGGTGACTCATGATGCGTTGCTGGCCAGGCGCGCGCAGCGCGTTTTGGTACTGGTGGATGGTGAGTTGGTCAACGAAGCCGTTTCGCGGGCTTTGCCGAACCTGCCGCACCGTGAGATGCTGTCCATCACCAAAGCCGCCCGGCAAGTAGAAATGCGCGGCGGGCAGGAACTGCCCCCCGGCAGTTGGGCGCTCATCCAACATGGCTGTGTCGAGGTCACCCTGCCAGGGCCGCGCGGCGGCCAGGCCGTGGCCGAAAAGGTGGAAAGCGGCGGAATTCTCTGGCTGGGAGATTTGCCCGAAGGAGCCCAGGTGCAGGCTTGCAGCGCGATGGTGGAGGCGTTGCTGGTGGACGAAGCCGGCAAGCTGCTTTCTCAAACACCCATGCTGCGCGCGGGGCTCTCGCGCGAGCGGGCCGAACGTCAGGCACGCTATGCTGAGGTCTCCAAAGCGCCTCGAAAGGGGTGGCTATAATGCGACCGCGCTGGCAAAAAGTATTCTCGGATTTATGGAGTCACCGCATCCGCTTGCTGTTGGTGGTCGCCTCTATCGCCGTCGGCTTGTTTGCCATCGGCATGATCACCAACCTGCACGGCATCTTGTTCACCGACATGCGCGAAGGCTACCGCCGCATCAACCCGGCCAACCTGCTCATCACCATTTCTTCCTTTGACGATGAACTGGTCGATCAGATAGAAGGCATAGAGGGAGTCAAAGAGGTGGAAGGCATCCGTGAGTTCAATTCGCGCTACCGCACCACCCAGGGCGATTGGAAAAGCATCAGCCTGAAAGCCATCCCTGATTATGAAAAGTCCACGATTAACCAGATCAAGCTTCTGGAAGGCGTTTGGGCGCCCGAAGACCACCAGATCGTTTTGGACCATACCAAGCTAGCAGAAATGGGCTTGGGATTGGGAGATTCGATTGAACTTGAGCTTGATTCGGGAAAAATTCGCCGCCTGACCGTCGTGGGAATCGTTCACGACCAAACCATCGGGGTGACCTCGCTGGGCGGCGGGTTCTTCACTGCCCCGGCCCAGGGATATATCTCTACCGACGCGCTGGAATGGTTGGAACAGCCGGATGCATACAACATGCTGTACGTGACCGCCGCGGACGGGGGCATGGATGCAGCATCCTTGCGCGCGCTGTCTGAAGTGGCGCGCGAGGAAATCGAGGATGGCGGTTATTACATCTACTCGATTTTGACCCGCACCTCGGAAGACCACCCCAACAGCACCTATGCCAACGCCATGACCGGCACGCTGTTCATGCTGGGCTTTTTTGTTGTCTTCTTGAGCAGCTTTTTGATCACCAACACGCTCTCGGCCTTGCTCAACCAGCAGGTGCAGCAGATTGGCACCATGAAAACGATCGGCGCCACCAGCCGGCACATCATCCAGATTTACATCACCTTGATCGTCTTGTACGGAGTGATTGCCTTTGTGGTGGCTGTGCCGTTATCCGCCGAGGCTTCCTTTGCGATGGCGCGCTTCATCTCGGAGTCCATCAACACTGAGGTGCTCTCCCTGCGCATCGTCCCGTTGGCGGTGATTTTGCAGGCCGTTCTGGCCGTGTTGGTGCCCATTTTGGCGGGGTTGGGCCCCATCCTGCGCGGGTCAAGCATTACCATCCAGCAAGCCATTAGCGGCTTGACCCAGGCCGAGGCCCCTCCGCAGGGCCGCTTCATGCGCTGGCTGGAGAAAACTCGCGGCATCTCGCGCCCCTTGATCATCTCGCTGCGCAACACCTTCCGGCGGCGCGGACGGCTGGCTCTCACCCTGCTGACCCTCACCCTGGGCGGAGCGCTGTTTATCGCTACCTTCAATGTGGAAGCCTATATCATTGCTTATATCGCGCGGATTAGCAATTACTTCCTGGCCGATATCAACCTGACTCTGGACGCGCCGGAGCGCATCTCGCGGGTGCAGTCTGTGTTGGCTGATTTCCCCGAGCCGCTCATCGTAGAAGGTTGGTCGGCAGCCACCGCTGAACTGGTCTTTGAGGATGGCACCACCGGCGAGGCAGTGCACATTCTGGCCCCGCCGGGAGACAGCAAACTGGTTGACCCTGTGATTCTTGCCGGGCGCTGGATCAATGCAGCCGACACCAACGCGATTGCCGTCAATGAGCGCTTTGCCTCCACTTTCCCAGAAATGAAAGTGGGCGACACTTTACAGCTCAAGCTATATGGCAAGGAATACGAATGGGAAGTGGTGGGCTTTTTCCAGTTGGCTGGAAAGAGCGGCGGCTACCTGGCCTATGCCAACTACGATTACCTCTCCGATTTAATTAGCCAGCGCAACAAGGCCGCGGCTTATCGCGTGGTGGCGCAGCGCGGGCACAACTTGACCCTGGAAGAGCAAAAGCAGTTGGCCCTGGAAGTAGAAACACTGCTGCGCAGCCGCGGCTTTGATGTCGCCGAAAGCACCCCCGGACTCGAGCTGGTGGAGACCACCACCAACGGCCTGACAATTTTAACCACCTTCCTGCTAATCATGGCCTTGCTCACCGCCCTGGTCGGCAGCATCGGCTTGATGGGTACCATGAGCTTGAACGTGATGGAGCGCACCCGCGAAATCGGCGTGCTGCGGGCCATCGGCGCCTCCGACGGGGCCGTCATCTCGCTGGTGCTGGTGGAAGGCATGATCATTGGCGGGTTGAGCTGGCTGCTTGGCTCGCTGGCGGGGCTGCCCATCAGCCAGTTGATGTCGAATACGATCAGCATGGCCTTGTTTGATGCGCCCGCCACGCCCACTTACACGCCCACGGGGTTCTTGATCTGGTTGGGTGTTGTGCTGGCGCTGTCCGTCTCGGCCAGCGTGCTGCCTGCTTTCAATGCTGCGCGGTTGACCATCCGCGAAGTGCTTGCATATGAGTAATGTATCTACTCACCGAAGCTGGGAGAAGTGCCCCACAACTACCTCAAATTTGGGGGATTTCTACTGTGCGCGAGTAGTTTTGAGTAATATTTGGAGGAGCAAATTATGAAAACCTTAGCGAAAGTCATTCTCAGTGTTCTGGCTGCCATGACCCTGGGCGCTTGCGGGCTGCTCGATGGCCAGCAAGCCACCTCGACAGCCACACCGGCAGCCGATGCGTTGGCCAAGGCTTCTAACCGGGTTGTCGCCGAAGGGCGGGTCATGCCGCGCGATTATGCGAACCTGTCTTTTGTTTCCCCAGGCACAGTGGGGGCCGTGCTGGTGAGCGAGGGACAGGTGGTCGATCAAGGCACGGTGCTGATTGAACTGGATAACCGCGCTCAGGCTGAAGCGAGCCTGAAAGCCGCCGAATTGGAGCAGTTGAACGCCCAGCAAGCGTTGGATAAACTCCAGCGCAGTGCCGACGTGGCCCGCGCCCAGGCAGAAAAGGCCCTGTTGGACGCCAAATTAGCTGCTGTGGAAGCACGCCAGAAACTGGACGACCTGGATACCGATGCTTTCCAGCAGCGCATCGATGACGCCAAAGTGCGCATGGACGATGCCAAAGAAGACGTGGACGACGCCCAGGAAGATGTGGATAAATACACAGACCTGGACGAGGACAACTCCACGCGCACAAACGCCGAGAATGCCCTGGAAGCCGCTCAGCTTCGTTACGACGGGTTGGTGCGCGAGTACGACCGCCTGGTGAACGAACTCGAACAGGCTCGCGCGGCTGTCTCGCTGGCGGAGGCTGCCCAGGCTGAAGCGCAGCGCGACGTGGATCGCCGCGCCGACGGGCCCGACACAGAGACTCTGGCGCTGGCCGAAGCCCGCTTGAGCCAGGCCCAGGCCCAGGTGCCCGCCGCGCAGCAGGCGCTGGCCAATGCCGTCATCAAAGCGCCCTATGCCGGGACCGTGTTGCAGATCAACATTTCGGCAGGCGAAACCGCTCTGACCGGGCAGACGATGGTGGTGTTTGCCGATCTGTCCACTCTCTACATCGAGACCGTAGACCTGAGCGAGATCGAAGTGATTGATCTGGAAGTGGGCGAGGAAGTGGAGGTGGTGGCGGATGCGCTGCCGGACCTGACCATGACCGCCGTGGTGGAGTCGATCGGCGATGCGTACCGCGAGAAGGGCGGAGACGTGGTCTACCCGGCCAAACTCAAGCTCAACGACCCCGATGCGCGCCTGCGCTGGGGCATGACGGTTTCGATCACCTTCCAGAAAAATTAACACCCTTCGGGGTGAAATTACCTTCCGAACGGCACGAGAATTTGGGCGCGCCCAAATTCTCGTGCCGTTTTTAATTCTTTGTAGCGGCGGGTCTTCAACGCCGGCTAAGTGTGCATGTTTGCAGAGCACCTCGGCGGGCCAGGGTTGGGTTTCTTCCCGGTAGACCCGCCGGGTGTGAAGGCCGGGCAGGTCTGCCGGGTAGACCCACGCTTCTAGCCCGTCATGTATTCGTTCAACAGGGCGGTAAAGCCCGCATGAAAGACCTGCCCCTACCGAGACTACCGAGACTGTAGCTGTGCTTTGTAGGGGGCAGTTCATGAACTGCCCCCTACTTAGCGACGCCTGGAACAGCGCAAACACTGTCAGAGCCAGGTGAAAGAATACCTGGTGGACACGCATCGCCAGGCAGCTTGCCGTGGGTTGAAGAAGATGACGTTCACGGATTATGTTTCAGGGAAGCGATCTACTCGACCAGGATGAGCAAATTGGCAACCCACGGAAAGGTGACCCAGCCGAAGAAGAAGAATACCAGAACGAGGATGGCCCAGGGCTGCATGAGGAAAGCCCCGGTTTGGGCGCAGACCGCGGTGATGCCCAGCCAGGTGGCCATCACCGCCAGAACCGCGCGGCGGCCTTTGGCTTGCGGGCTGAGCTTGTACACAGCCGCCACGGGCTGCATCATCAACACCGAAAGCACCGCCCCGGCGGCGAAGCCCCATTCCCATTGGATGATGGCGCCGATGATGTTACCCAGGAACACCGCGCTGCACACGCCAAAGGCCGCCCCGGCGGCCTTTTCATCCTTGGAGAGCAGCAGCCGCCCGGAGCGGCTCAGGCCGAGCAGCAAATAGAAGAAGGCGTCGGCTGTCCAGGTGAAGAAGGCAAAGATCGAATAAAAGATGCGAAACGGCCAGTAGATCAGGTAGAAGGGAAAGAAAGCCTGGGCCATCACATGCAGCACAGTGTACAGCCCGGAGAGAGCCAGCGCAAAATTGATTGCGTTTTCGCGGCTCAAGCGGCTGGTGAAGAGCGAGTAGCGCAGCAGCAGGTTGTACAGCGGGTTGCGGGCTTGCATGGCGGTCAAAAAGCCCTTGCGCGCCGCCTCAGACTGTGGGTCCAGGCGCAGGGCTTCGCGGAAGTGCTTCAATGCCGTCGCGCGGTCGTTCTTATGCAGGGCCAGCCAGCCGCGGTGCGAATGGGCCGTGTCGCTGTTGGGGTCCAGAGACAGCGCCGACAACAGTGAGTTTTCCGCCTCGTCCATGCGATCCAGCATGATCAACGCATAGGAACGTTTGTTGAGCAGCCCAACATGCTGCGGGTCCAGGCGCAGCCCCGCCTCCGCCGAACGCAGGGCTTTCTCCCATTCGCTGCGGTTGATGTAGATAGAGCTATAAATCAGGTACCCCCAGGTGTCCTCGGGCTCCAGGCGCATCCCGGTTTTGGCCGCTTCCAGGGCTTCGTTCTCCCGCTCGTTCATCAGGCTGGCCAAGGATAAAACGTAAAACACAAAGGCCTGATCGGGAGTCGCCGCGGCAGCTTTGCGCGCCTCGCTCAGCGCCTCATGCAGTTGAGCGGGCTGCGGGTTGGACGGAGCGTGCTGGGCCAGCAGGCTGAGGGCCAGGTAGGCATGGGCCGCCGCGTGCTGTGGGGTACGGGCCAGGGTTTTGCGAAACTGCTCCTCGGCTTGCGGATACTGGCGCAGTTCGTACAAGCCCACGCCGCGCTCGAACAGGTTCTGGGCCGGATCGCTTCTGTTCATGCCTGAGGCAGATCGTTCTTGCGGATTTTGAGATACGCCAGAATATCGTCGTACAGACCGCCTTCGTTGGCGTACACGGCGTAATTACGGGCCGAGTCGAACCATTCGCGGGTGGTGGGGCGGGTCTCTTTGATCGTGGACAGCAAATCTTGAGTGGTCAGCGGCACAGGTTTTCCACTGCGCATAGCTTCGTGCAGTTTGCGTTCCACGGCCCGGTCCACCAGCCCGCGCAGATCGGCGCCGGAGAACTCGCGGGTTTCACGCGCCAGACGCCCGTAATCGATACGCTCAACAGGTTTGCCTGCCATGTGAATGCGCAGGATGGCCTCGCGGGCGGCGGTATCGGGCGGCGGGACGAACAGCACCCGGTCGAAGCGCCCTGGTCGGCGCAGCGCCAGGTCCACGTACCAGGGCGTGTTGGTGGCCGCCAGAATTAGCAGACCTTCGTTGGAGGTGTCCACACCGTCCATCTCAGCCAGAAATTGGTTGATCACCTGGCGCATGGCATTGTGGCGCATGTCGGCGCGGTTAGCGCCCAGGGCATCAACCTCATCGAAAAACAGCACACAGGGAGCTTGCCGGCGGGCTACTTCAAAGATGCGGTGCAGGTTTTGTTCACTCTGCCCAATGTACATATCCAGGACATCATGCAAGCCAATGGAGATAAAGTTGGCTTGCACCTCTCCGGCAGTGGCCCGGGCCAGATAGGTCTTTCCGCAGCCGGGTGGCCCATACATTAAGATACCACCGCCAATGGCCTTGCCGTAAGCGCGAAACAAATCGGGGTTGCTGAGCGGGTAGATGATCTTCATGCGGATTTCTTCTTTGACCGCATCCATCCCACCCACATCCTTGAAGGTAATGCGCGGGCGTTCGACCTCGATCAGCGGACCGCCGTCCTCTTCGGTAGAAACTACCGTCAGGCGTTGAGGCTCGGTTTTCTCGGGCGGGTGTTCCTCCAAAGGCAAGTCCCCCACCTGATCTTCCAGATCCGGGTCTGTCAGAGAGGGGTCGCCCACCAGTGCCTGGTGATAAGCGTGAGCGGCTTCGGACAGGCTTTCCAGGCGCAGGTATAGGCGAGCCGCACGCAGCAAAGCAGCCGGGGCAGCGCCGCTAGAGCGCATGAGGTCGTCGAGCACCACGCGGGCCACGTCGGCTTTGCCCGCGCCCAGGTAAGCTTCGGCCAGAGCGGCCTTTAGTTCAGAGTCGGTGGGCGCGCCGTCCAGCGCCTTGCGGTAATGGGCGACGGCGTCGTCAAACTGCCCGGCCTCCAGCAGCAGTCCGGCCAGGTGGGTGCGCAAAGCCTGGTTGCCTGGCGTTGCTTCTACCGCTGCCTTCAACGCTTCGATGACTGCCTGATGATCATTCATATCTCTTTCACCTCTGACTGAGTAGTTTGACAATGTCACAGAAAAGCATCATAACCTTTGAATTCGGGTGTTGCCCCCTCCCTACCCGCTCATAGGCTGAATTTTCCGAGGGACTTTACCGGCGGGTCGCGCAGCAGGTGGGGGTGAGGCCATAAGCTCAAAAATGAGAAGTGACTTTGTTAAAGTAGTTACAGATATTGTACTCAAATCCTAGCATAGTTGGATAACTTGCAATATCGTCGGCCTTTTTGCTATACTGAAGACACCTGAACGAGCCTATTCAACCATTTCAGACTCAAAAGGAGCGTGTCGTATGCAGTTCACTGTGCGTGATTGGATGATTGACCTGGTTGTATTCGTCGATCCGGAAATCCCCGTGACCGATGCCCTGGCGACCATGCGCCGCCGCTACATCAACAGCCTGATCGTGAACAAGAGCCCCAATAACCCGGAGTATGGCATCGTTACATCCACCGATATTTGCGACAAGATCGTTGCCGCCGAGCGCAATCCGGCCCAGGTCAAGGTGTCCGAAATCATGACCAGCCCGATCATCTCTGTGCCGCCGGATATGCCAATTGCCGATTGCGCCAAATTGATGCACGAAAAGAAAATCCACCACATCCCGGTGGTGAACAATGCCGGAATGGTGATGGGCATGATCTCGGCTACCGATTTCCTGGTGGTTGCCGAAGCGATGGGACGCAAGGGCGAGCGCGCATTGAGCTAAGCCTGATCTTGATTTCTCACAAATTGTACAATGAGCGGCGTGTGCTTTGGCACGCGCCGCTTGCTATTCTCATGGAGTTGCCGTGGCAACTCTCTGAGAAACCTACCCCAACCTGCGCGCATCAAAAATAAATTCGGCGTCAAGTAGCGGATTTTACCAATTTAAGGTATGCTTAAGCAAACCACCGCGGCGATGACGGGTGCTGGGTGGGATGATCCTTTCATTTAGGAGGCCGCTGTGATTAAGGAAACCCTCAAAGAAGCTGAAACGCGCATGAAAGGCGCCATTCAAACCCTGGAAGAAGATTTGGGTGCAATCCGCACCGGGCGAGCCAGCCCAGCCCTGGTAGAACGATTGCAAGTTGAGTACTACGGCGCGCCCACGCCGTTGATCCAACTGGCAACCACCAGCGTGCCCGAGCCACGCATTCTCATGATCCGCCCATTCGACTCCACCGGACTCAAAGCCATCGAGCGGGCCATCCTGGCTTCAGACCTGGGCCTCACCCCCAACAACGACGGCAAGGTCATCCGGCTGACCATCCCCCCGCTGACCGAAGAGCGCCGCCGCGACCTGGTGAAGATTGTCCACACCCGCCTGGAAGATTGCCGGGTGGCTGTGCGCAACGTGCGCCGCGACTTGATCAAGGATCTGCGCGAGTTTGAAAAAGAGAAAATGATCTCGGAAGACGACTTGAAGAAGGCCGAAGAAGAACTGCAGAAGCTGACCGACAAATTCATTCAAGAAACCGACTTCATCGGTCAGCGCAAGGAAAGAGAGATCATGGAGGTGTAATTCCTCCGGATAACCCATGACACCCAAAGACGAAAAGATAGCCCTGACCAAGGTTCCTACCCACGTAGCCATCATCATGGACGGGAATGGGCGTTGGGCCAAAAAGCGCGGGCTGCCGCGCCTGGCAGGCCATAAAGCAGGCACCGAGAATTTGCGCCGCGTCATCCGCGCCAGCGTAGAATTCGGCGTCAAGTACCTGACCATCTATGCGTTTTCCACCGAGAATTGGGGCCGGCCACAGGAAGAGATCGAGGGGCTGCTGAACATTCTCGAAGAGGTGATCGACCGTGAGCTGAACGAATTGCACCGCGAAGGCGTCCAACTTCGTCACATCGGTCACCTGGACCGCCTGCCGCCCACGCTGCAAGAAAAGGTGCTCGACGCGGTGGAAATGACCCAAAATAACAACCGCCTGGTGCTTAATCTGGCTTTCAACTACGGCGGGCGCGATGAAATTGTATGCGCCATCCGCGACATCATCCGCAATGGCATCTCTGCCGAGCAGGTGACTCCCGAACTGGTCTCCGAGTATCTGTTCACGGCGGGCGTGCCCGATCCCGATTTGATCATCCGCACGTCCGGCGAGATGCGCGTCAGCAACTTCCTCATCTGGCAGGGCGCTTATTCGGAATGGTTCGTCACTCAAACCCTTTGGCCCGATTTTGACCGGGATGAATTCTATAAAGCGCTTGTTGAATTCAGTCATCGGAATCGTCGTTATGGACTCGTTGCCACAGACGGCAGCATTGAGTAAACTGAGCGCTCTCTCCCAGCGATTGCTGGTGGTCATTGCTCTGGCGCCGCTTGGCGTGGCGGCCATCACCGTGGGCGGCTGGCCGTTCGCGGTCTTAATCATCGCCGTCCTCAGCTATGCCGGATGGGAATACTGGCGCATGTACCGCCTGGGTGGGTACCATCCTTCTTTGTTGTTGCTTGCGGGCGGCGCTGCCTTGATGGCTTTCACCCGCCACCTGAATGGATTTGAGTGGGCCGCGCCCGTGCTCACGCTGCTGGCATTGGGCAACATGGCCTTGCAAGTGTTCCGCTATGCCAAAAACGAAGATACTGCCGCCCTGGATTTCAACATCAATCTGGGCGGCGTCCTTTATCTGGGCTGGCTGGGCTCGTACTTGATTTCTTTGCGCGATATGCCCGCGGGATTGGTGTGGTTTTTGCTGGTCATGCCCGCCACCTGGTTGTGCGATGCCGGCGCGTATTTTGTAGGCAGCCGGATTGGCAAGCATAAGCTGGCCCCACACATCAGCCCTAACAAGTCATGGGAGGGTTACATTGGCGGGGTAGTGCTGGGAACCGCCGCCACCGTTGCCGTGGCCGCCATCTGGCGCAGTTTCAACCCCCTGGTCACCCTGCAGCAGGCTATGGTGATCGGGTTCGTCGTCTCGGCGCTCAGTCCGCTGGGCGACCTGTGCGAAAGCCTGCTCAAGCGTGGATTTGGGCTGAAGGACACCAGCAACCTCCTGCCCGGCCACGGAGGGATTATGGATCGCATCGACTCGTGGCTGTGGGCCGCCCCCCTGGGATATTACCTGATCACGTTCTTGTGGAGGTAATCTTGCCTGAAAACAAACCCACCCGGAATCTGGCTTTGGATCTGGTGCGGGTGACGGAGGCCGCCGCGCTGGCGGCCGGTCGACAGATGGGCCGCGGAGACAAAATCGCCGCCGACCAGGCTGCTGTGGACGCCATGCGTCTGGTGCTCAATACCATCGAGATGGACGCCGTCATCGTCATAGGCGAGGGCGAAAAAGACGAAGCCCCCATGCTGTATAACGGCGAGCACCTTGGCACCGGCAACCCGCCCCAACTGGATATCGCCGTCGACCCAATTGATGGCACGCGCCCGCTGGCGCACGGGCAGTGGAACTCGGTGGCCACCGTGGCGCTTGCGCCGCGCGGGGCCATGTTCAACCCTGGGCCGGTGTTGTACATGGATAAAATCGCTGTCGGCACAGAGGCGCGCGACGTCATCGACCTGGACGCCCCGCCCGCGGAAAATCTAAAACGGATTGCCCGGGCCAAGGGCGACAAGGTTGAAGACCTGACCGTCATGATCCTCGACCGCCCCAGGCATGCCGATCTGATCCGAGAGGTGCGGGCTTGCGGGGCGCGCATCCGTTTGATCCCCGATGGGGATGTCAACGGGGCCTTGATGACCGCCTGGCCCGCATCCGGGATCGACGTGCTGCTGGGCATTGGCGGCACGCCCGAGGGGGTGATTGCGGCCTGTGCGCTGCGCTGCATGGGCGGCAACATTCAGGGGCGGCTGGTGGCGCGCACGCCCGATGAAGAGGCTCGCGGGCGCGACCTGGGTTACGACTTCAGCAAAGTGCTGCGCATTGAAGACCTGGTGGCGAGCCAGGATGTGTTCTTCGCGGTCACTGGCATCACCAACGGAGATTTGCTGCGCGGCGTGGATTACTTTGGCAACGGGGCTACGACCGACAGCCTGGTGATGCGCGGGCTGACCGGCACTTACCGTCGCATCCAGGCCACGCATCATCTGGATAAGCTGAACCGCATTAGCGGAATCGAATATTAGCAGAAAATTCGTAACTACTTTGACAATGTCACATTAAAAGATCACAACCTTCAGGTTCGGGTGTTGCCCCCACCCTGCCCTCCCCCGGTAGCCAAGATACTCAATCATTCAGGTACTTTGCCGGGGGAGGGAAAGAATTCTGCAAAAGTGAGGGGCTTTCAGCCCCTCACTTTTGCGAAATCTTCTCCCCTCCCCGCCCATGGCCTGAATTTTCAAGGTGCATTGCCAGCGGGGAGGGGCGGGGGTGGGGCCACAAGCTCGAAGATCTAAAGTGACATTGTCAAACTACTCAGCCAGAGGTGGAAAAGCCCCGCCCTCTGAGCAGTTATCCGCACAACACAAACACGGCGGGCGCTTCGCGCCCGCCGTGTTTGTGTTGTGCGGATTTCGTTCTTACTTGATTTCGTAGACCATGTTGACGTCTACGCTGATCATCATCTGACCGGCGGACACGGGCACTTCCGAGGCGGCAGCGGCGTCATAACCGCCCTTGGCGCTGTAGTAGGGGATTGAGCCGGTGTTCGTATAGGCGTTCAGCGATTGCAGCTCACCCAGGGTCACTCCGGCGGCGGCGGCCAGTTCACCGGCCTGTTTCTGCGCATCGGCGATGGCAAGCTTGCGTGCTTCGGTGATCGCCGCGGACTTGTCCAGCACGTCGAAGCTAATGCCGTGGATGTTGTTGGCGCCCGAGCGCACGACGGCGTCCAGCAGTTCACCCAGTTTGCTCAGGTCGCGCACGGTGACGTTGACGGTGTTATCCACCACGTAGATGGTACCAGTCATCACGCCCTCGGGGCTGTACTGCTGCTGCGGGTAAATGTTGAAGCTGGAGGTTTGAATATCTTTGATATCCACGCCCTTCTCGACCAGCGTGCTGGAGATGGCTTGCGCCTTGGCGTTGTTCTGGTTGAGCGCATCGCTCACGTTTTCCGACTGGCTTTGCACACCGATATAAACGTAAGCCACATCGGGGGCCAGGGTGACCTTGCCGGTTCCGGCCACATTCAATGTGCGTACAGCTAATTCCGACTTACCAGGCAGACCGGCCCCTCCGGCGGAGCAAGCAGTGATCGCCAGCGCTAAAACGGCAGTCATCAATACGGGGAGTAGTTTTTTGAACATAGTGTTTACCTCTTTTCCTTTCTGGAGGTAAGACGCGCGCCATGAAAATAAGTTCCCCAAAAACTTGTAAAATCCAGAAATCTATGGCATTCTCTATGAGGGTTATCCACAAACTGCCGTGGTGACCCCCGTCGATTCCCAATGAACCTCTATGAAACTAATCATCCAGAGGTAGAATACACCTCAAATCAAGGGGCTTTCATCCATCAAAGGGCAATTTTATCCAGGAGCATAGGTCATGAATAAGTTGTTCAACAAAATACTGGTCGGGCTGGTGCTGTGCGGAATGTTGGCGTCCACAGCCTGTAGTAGCATCTCCTTCGGCCCCCCGAAAGAACCCGTCACCATCCGCTATGTATATCAGAGCGCCTGGGTCGATTATACAGAGATGATCGAGAAATTCCAGAAAGAATATCCACACATCACCGTGGAGGTTGTGCAAATGAACAGCCTCATGTGGGGTGGTGAGCAGGCTGAAGGAAGCGTCGATGTGGTGCGCGGTCGATCTTCTTATTTGAGCAAAGAGCTGCTTGACCAGGTGCTTCCTTTGAATTCCTATATCGAAACCGACCCCAAATTTCCGGCGAATGATTATTTGTTTAGTACCCTGGAAAGCTTGCAAAGGAAGAACGATAAAGATGAAATGGAGCAAATGGGCATCCCCGCGGGCATTGCGCCCTACGTGATGTTCTACGAACCGGACAAGTTCGCCATCGCCGGCGTGGAACTGCCCACCATTGAGGACGGTTGGACGCTGGAGGAATTTGTTCGCGCTGCCGAAGCGATTAATCAACCCGAGCCGGACCCCCTCACCGGCGAGGCCAACTATGGCTTTTGCAGTACGGCGCAGTGGATCGACCCGATGGTCATCAGTTATATGTACGGCGGCGGGTTGATCGATTCGTTCGTCAACCCTGGCGCTCCCACCCTCAACACCACCGAAAACATCGATTCGTTGAAGTGGTATGCCAGCCTGGACGAATTCTATGGAATCCTGCCCAAACAACGAAATTATGACCAGTTGATGGAATTCATCACCGCCTCGCAATGCGGTTTCTGGATGAACTTCATCGATGTGGTGGCGTACCGCTCAGACGTGGAGATTGAAACCACCTTCCTGCCCCTGCCAACCATGGATGGTGAACCTTTAGGATTTGCAGAAGTAGACGCTTTCTTTGTTTTTAAGGGTTCCGAGCACCCCCAGGAATCCTGGCAATGGATCCGCTTCTTGATGGATCAGGAAGCAGCCTCTGGGATTCAAATCCCGCCGCGGCGTTCGATACTGGAATCGAAGGATTATGAGGCCATCGCCAACCCCGACACGCTGCGCCTGGCTCGCCAGTTGCCCGAGGATACGATCATCATGAGCATGGGCGTTTACGATCACATGGCCCTGGGCGGGATGATCAGTGAATACCGCTTCTCAGCCATGTCGGTGCTGGATCAACATCAGGACCCCATCCGCACCTTGAATCAGGCCCAAGCCCAGGTTGAGCAGCTTTTCTTGAGTTATTCGAGGCAGTAGAAGTATTTTTAGTTTCAAGGTGTTTATGGGGTGTTTCACGTCTCACAAACACCTTGAATTTGGAGTTGCGCTTTTGCTGGCTGAACGGTTGGGGTGGTATAATAATACAAATGTTCGAGTAATTTTGTGTGGAATGACTCATGCCAAATAGGAAGAGGCCCGATTTTTCGTAGGGGCAATTCATGAATTGCCCCTACGAAAAATCGGGAACTTCCCCTGATTTGGTGATTAGGTACAATTCCGCTGAAGGCCAGGAAGATTTCAGGAACACGCCATGCCGATCAATTTTCAACAGGCGCGAGAACAAATCCACCAGTGGGGCGAGCAGGCTCCCCGGCGTTCCGAGGCTTTCAAAGAGAAGCTGGCGCTGGCGGCTGACCTGCTGAAAGAATTTGCCGACAAAAGCAACACCCTGCGCGAGCTGGTACAGGTGGGCGCTGCCAAGAACACCTCCCTGCGCTGCGCCGTCCCTGTGGAGGAGCAAACCGAGCGGCTGGACGCCGGGCTGCAGGCCCCTGCCCCCAGCGCGGCGGTGACCGTTTTAGCCGCCGACGGCTCGCAGATCACTCCCGACCGCAACAGCCCGGTGGAGTTTGGGGCCATCAACGTGGGGGCCATCCGCCTGAAGGCCGGAGAGACCGCCCGCGAGTTTGTGCAAAGCCGCCTGCTGTTTGATGACGAAATCCGCACCGTGGAAGGCTACCTGAGTGATGATGTGGTGGCCTTGATGCGCGATCTGGAAGAGCGCAAGCAGTTGGCCGTACTGGCGAAACAGGAACAGCCACCGGTGATCACCCTCACCGACGGCCCCCTGGAACTGTTCCACGGAGGGCGCGACGACAAGGAATTTGGCCCGCGCCTGACAGAATACAAAAAGGTGCTGGGCAGCCTGGCTGAAATGGGCGCCGTCACCGCCGGGTATGTGGACAAGCCGCGCTCCGATCTGGTGGTCCGCCTGCTGGAACTGGTGAAGCTGCTGCGAGACGGGGAGATGGACGAAGCCGGGCGCAAGCACCCCCTCTTCCCGGTCAGTGACCGCGACCTACTGGCGGGGCTGCTCAAGCCCGGACAGCGCTCGGCAGTTTTCGAGATGCGCTCGATGTCGGCCCAGGCCTTCAGCGGGGCGTTGAGCTTGCACTTTTTCTATCTCAACGTGGGGCGCGAGAAACACCCCTACCTGGCGCGGGTCGAAATTCCCCGCTGGGTGGCCGAAAGTCGCGCCTCGCTCGACCTGCTGCACGGGGTGCTGCTGGCCCAGGCCGCCCAGATGGGCGCCAGCCCCTACCCCTACATTCTCCACCGCGCCCACGAGATCGCCGTGGTCAGCTTCCAGGAAAAAGAGCAGGTGGAGTCCATGATCGTCGGCGAACTACGCCGCCAGGGGGTGGCGGTGGGGGACCGCTCGCCCAAACAAACCGCCAAAGACTCGAGTAACGCGAGGTGAACATGCCGGAAATTGAAATCGGACGATTGCTGCGCTCCAATACCAGCGCGTGTGTGGTAGGCTGCCGCGTTGCCCAGGCGGGGCTGCCCGCCTTTGGCAGCCTGGTGCGCATCCCGCTGGGAAATGCTTACCAAATCTTCGGCCTGATCTACGACATTCACATTGAGGACGACGGGCTGGTGCGCCAGTTGGTCACCTCGGAGCGGGTGGACGAAGAAGTGCTGGCCGACAACCGCATGAATCGCAACGTGCCGGTGGAGTTCAGCGTGCTGCACGCCGGCTACGAGCAGGATGGGCGCATCTGGCACCTGCTGCCGCCCCGCCCTCCGCTCAGCCTGGATGCCATCTATGCTTGCGATCCCGGTGAAGTGGCCCGTTTTACCGGAGAGGGCCGCTTTGGCTACTTTCGCCATGTGCTGCGCGCCGCAAACGTGCCGGTGGGCGAGCTGCTGGCAGCGCACATCCGCCAGGCCCAGGCTGCCCAGGAAACTCACGGGCGCGGCGATTGGGGTCAGGCCGCCGTGCAGGAGTTGATCACCCTCCTGCGCGACGATTACCCGCAGTTGATGAGCGTCTTGGGCGCGCTGGCAGATATCGTTTAGTTTTTTTTAGAGGACCTAACCTGAAGTTTAGCCTTTTGATATCACAAGCAATTCTGTTCCCTCTCCCAC
>CAZMMI010000013.1:26169-34552 GCA_964567255.1 uncultured Anaerolinea sp. | reverse complement strand
ATGAACTTGACTTCGTGCTTGCCTGAGGCGATTACGCCGTGGGCAATGACCTCGATGCTCTCAACGGGCGAGCCTTCGGGGCCGCCGCCGGGGCGGGTGGCGAACATTTCCACCGAGCGTACGAACTGCACACCGGGGAGACCCTGAAGGGACTGGTACACGTCGGAAATGTAGAGTGTGCGGCCAAAGGGCCAGCCTTTGCCATCCGGGCCGCCGGTGAGCGGGTTGAGGAAGCGGAAGAGGCGCGCCAGCACCTCGCCTTCGACGACGGATTTCTCCACGTCGGGAGATGGATGCAATTGCACACGGACCGAGGTCCACAGGTAGGCCGGCGGGCGGATATCCAGGCGGCAGGTGAGCAGGCGGCGTTCATCCATGTAGGCGCGTAAGGCATTAATGTCTGTTTCCGCCAGGTTCAGACTGTTGGGGTCGAGATAGGCCTGAGGAGAGGGCAAGCGCGGAATGACCAGCAGGTACACTTGCCCGGGAATGACTCGACCGGCCTGATCGGGGTTGGGCTGCAAGCATTTGACTCGCCCGATGGCAGTTGGGAGGGCCTGGCGGGCCAGGAATTCAAAGTCATCTTCAGTGACGGCCCGGTCGCGGGAGTGCAAGAGAGCGGGCGCGCGGGTCATGGCGGATTCGAGGCTTTCGGCGTCCAGCCCACCCCAGGCTGTTTGGCGATTGGCGACGCGGGCGATGAAGGGAATGGCAGTTTTGAGGGTATTGATGATGCCGGTTTGTACGTTACCTTCCTGCCCACCGCCGGTGCGATAGGCGCTGAAGACCAGGTTGGCTCCGCGCGGAGGCACAGCCCCATAAAGCTTCATCGCGCCATCGGGTTGGCGCACGGCTGGGCCCAGGCGCAGCTCGCCGGAGACGCTGTCGAGAGTGAAGCAAGGGTCATCGGACAGCGCGTAGGCGAAGTGCTCGACCTCAAGCCATTCCTGGGGCGGCTGATTTTCGGCCTGGACGATCAGGGTTTCGCCGCCGCGACGACTCAAAATGGGGTGCTGTTGAAGGCGGAAGCGCTGGCCGGGCGAGCCGTCGGACTGCCCGATGAACTCGCTGCGGATGGTACGGGCGTGGGTGGCGGGAACAGTTCCACCAATGGAACTGACGGTCAGTTTTTTGATGCGGGGGGATTTATTGTAAGGCTGCATGCCTTCGCGGTTTTCGGCGGGCGTAATTTCTTTGACGCGCACGCGCACCCAATAGAGGGTTTGCTCGCCAACTGCGTACTTGCCCATGGCGGGGAGATGGATTTGCAGCCTACCGGCTACGTTCATACCGCGGGTGGTGTCTTCTTCAATGGGGCAGGGCTGCCAGTGACCGGTGTCTTTGCCCGTCGAGGCTTCCACGAGGTAGGGCGGCTGGGTGGGGTCGACGCCGGCGCCGCCGGCGGGGTCAAAGTCTGCTTCCAGGCGCAGAACGTGGTGGCTGAGATCGTTGTCAAAACCCAGGTAGAGGGCGTCGTCTGTCTGAGGGAGGGAAGAGAACACTTCAACCCCTTCGAAGCCGGCTTCGAGACGGCGCAGGTTGTGCTCGCGGAGTGATTTTTTGTCACCTTCGCGGGATTGCACGCGCGAGAAGAGCCCCGACAGTCGCGGCGGGTGTACGGTGAAGTCCTGGTCGGTGGTGAAGATGATGGCGGGTTGGGTTTCGGTCTGGGTGCTGGCTATTTCCGTTCCGCCGGGGATGACGATTGAAGCGGGCTGAGGGGCGGAAAGCCAGAAGGTGACCGGGACGCGGGCCGGTTGGGGAGGATTGAGGCGCACGCCGAGCATTTCGAGGAAACGGACGTAGTGCAGATCAGGCACCTGATTGAGGCGGTAGAGGAGCACATCGGTCATGAAAGCGAACAGTTCCACCAGTGTGACACCTGGGTCGCTGACGTTGTGGTCCGTCCATTCCTTGGTGTAGTGAGGGATGCGCTTCTTGGCTTCGTCGACCAGGTCCTGGAAGTGGCGATCATCGAGCTTGGGGACAGGCAGTGACATGCGCTTCTCCTTGGCTTACTCTTCAGGGATCAGATAGAAAGGATGCACCAGGCTGCGGCGGTCGTGCGTGGCCTTGACCTGGTAGGTGATTTCGATCACCATGCAATGAGGATTGGCTTCATCGGGGCGGGCTTCGACGCCCTTGACGATGATGCGCGGCTCCCACATGCCGAGGGCCTCCTCGACAAAACGACGGGCCTGGGCGGCGGTGGTGCTGTTGTTGGGGGCAAAGACCAACTCGCGCAGGCGGCAGCCGAAGGTCGGGCGCATGACGCGCTGACCCGGGGTGGTGGTGAGGATGATGCGGATGGCCTGCTCGATTTCGCTGCGCTCATCGGTGAGTGCCAGGCCGCCCTGGGCATCGATTTTGGGTGGAAAGGCCCACCCGCGTCCGGTGAAGTCCTGTGTCATAGGCTCAACCTCCGATCATAACGGTGCTTGTGGCGATGATTTGCCCCGCGGTGTTGGGAACCGGGTCGGCACAGGTCTGGACCATGTCTCCGGCGCGGGCGGCGGATTTGCCGTTGATGAGGACAGTGGCGCTACCGCGCAGGATGGTGGCCTGGTTTTGGGGCGGGATTTGAAAGGTGGTGCCGGGCGGAGTGGGCAGGTGGGGAGGAACGTTGCGGGCTGTGCTGCCCATGGTGGCGGCGGACATCCCCATGATTTTGACATCAGTGCTGAGGCTGCCGTCCAGCATTCCGCTGAATGGATGGGGCAGGGGCGTGGGTACCGGGCCGCCTGGGCTGGGAACCATCACGATGTGCATGTCTACGGCTATGACCTGGTCGCCTTGTTTTGCTGCGGGTTGGCCCATAATTCTCCTAGTTCAAGTTGATCAATGCGCCCTTGACGGTCACCTGGCCACCGGCCTGGATGTCAATGTTGCCGCCGGCTTTGATCTTGAGATTGCCGTTGGATTCAACGGTGACATCCTGAGCGGTCTTGATTTCGATCTTGCTGTTTTCCATTTTGATGGTGGATTGCTCGTTCTTGAGGGTGATGGCCTTGTTGGCATCGTCGAGAATGACTTGCATCCCGGCGGCGGTTTCGATCTCGATTTTGTTATCACTGGTGTCGAGGATGGTGATGCGGTGCCCGGAAAGAGAACGCCAGGTGCGGGCCTTGGGGCGCTCACCCGAGCGGGTGCCGGATGCTTCGGGCGGGATCTTGTTGTTGCCGTTCCACAAACCGCCCAGAACCACCGGAAAGCTGATGCTGCCGTGCTCGAAGGAGACCACGACTTCATCGCCGACTTCCGGAATGACATAGAAACCGGCTTCGTTGCCCGCGCCAATGCCCAATACCCGGCACCAGTTGCTTTCCACATCTTCGGAGAGCCAGGGGAACTTTACCTTGACGCGGCCCATGTCTTCGGGATCGTCCGTATTGGTGACTACGCCAATGACCACGCCGAACCAGCGCTGCTCTCTTTCCTGGGTTGGAGCGAGATTCTCAACGAGCAACCCGGTCCGAGATCCGCGGACGTTGAAGTTGGAAACCAGCCCGGAGGGCGTGTAGCGATGGGTGACGCTGGTGATGTAGTAGGTGCCGCTGAAGCGCTGTCCGAGGGCCTCCAGCTTGACGGCGCGCCCGGCTCTAATCTCAGGGCGGCGCAAGGCGCTGCCCTCGGCTTCGAGGAAGGCGCCGCTGAGCTCGTCCAGGCGGGCGGCGGCGAGGGCATCGGCTTCAGCCTGGCTGATGACCGCCATGTCGACAATAGCGCGTTTGCCCGCGCCGAACTCTTGAGCCCAACCAGCGCCATCTTTCTGCTCGCCCACTTGCGGGTACAGGTTACCGCGCGAGGCGCGACCGACGATGGCGCGTTGGGCGGCGGGGTCCCAGCCGCGGACGATCACCTCATCGACCTGTTCGCCGAGAGACATGCGCGGATAAAAGGACTGTAAATCTTGACCCCAGGTGAGGGTGATGGATTCGGCGCTGCTGCCGGGCGGCTTGCGGAAGTAGAGTTTGCCGTCGTCGACGAAGCATTCGTAGCCGATGCGCCAGGCGCGGGCCATCAAGAAGGAGAGGTCGGTCTGGTTGTCCTGGAAGATGTGTTCGTAAACGGTTTGGGTGGTCTCCACCTCAACCTGAAGGCCGTTGTCCTGGGCGATCTGTTGAGCGAGGTCGCTGTCCTTGGTGTTGATGAAGCCTTTGCTGTGCGATTGGCGGAACATGCGGTGGGAGCGGTCGAAGCCGCGCACGACCAGCTCGGCGATCATGCCTTCGGCGAACTCCGGCTCCAGGGCAGTGATTTCACCTTTCATGAGGACAGTCTTCTGGCCGTCTTCGTTCTCGGCAGCGATTTCGATTTCTTTGGCTAAATTGAAAGGCCCTTCATCGAGGAGTTTAAGGTCAGAGTCGGTCAAGCGGATGACGAACATACCGGGCAGGTGGGCGTGCTGGT
The DNA here is from genome assembly GCA_964567255.1 of uncultured Anaerolinea sp. Classification (GTDB taxonomy): domain Bacteria; phylum Chloroflexota; class Anaerolineae; order Anaerolineales; family Anaerolineaceae; genus Anaerolinea. The sequence goes on along the minus strand of CAZMMI010000013.1, from coordinate 30,142 downwards.
CGACGGTCAGGGACAAGATGCGAGAGAGAACATCGTCCTGAACGGGTTGTCCGGCGACTTTGATGGCGATTTGACTGGCAAGAGCATTGTTTTCTGGCATGGCAGTCCTATTTTTCGGGGATCATCAACACCTGCCCGGGTTGTAGGTCGAGCGGGTTGGTGAGGCCGTTGCGCTGGGCGATGCTGCGCCAGCGGGTGGCATCGCCGTAAACCGAGTAAGCGATGGTGTCCAAGCGGTCACCGGAGATGACCTGCCAGATGCGCTCATCTGGGCCAGCCCCGGAGGTGGGGTTCTGGTTGGGGTAATCATTGAGGTCTTTGTGCTGGCTGAAGGTCACTTCTACTTTGGCGCGCACGGGGGTGCCGTCTTGCAGGAAGAGGGTGAACTTGTGCGTCATCTGCGTGACGAGGGCCACGAAGCGAAAGACTCCCCATTCAAAAGCGGCTTCGGGCGGGGGTGTTTTCTTGTTGCTGTTTCCGGCAGGAGGCTCCATGAGTTTCCAGAGTTGGTTGGTGGTAAGCGACACATCTTCGCCGGATTCGTAGGTGTCGAAGACCAGGTTGATCTTGAGGGTTTGCGGGCCGGATTGTTTGAACTCGATGGTGGGGACCTTGGAGTTGTTCTTGGCTTTCTGTTCAAACTGGTTTTGCTTGGTGACGGTATATTCGAAGGGGTTGAACATGCACTCCACCGAAACGCCGCCGCTTTTTTCGGCGCCGGAACTGTCGACTTCGTATATTCGGGCTGGAACGAGATTTCCGCGAGTGGGTGACATGCCTGATCTCCTGGATGAGGACTAAAAGCGCCCGCGCAAGCGCTCCCATTCCACTGCCAATCGGCGGCGGAGTTGAGCATACACGCGGCGGGCTAATTCATCGGTGTCGATGCGCCCGGCAGAGGACTGCTGTTCGCCGGAGGGGGGCGCGGGGGCTTCGCTGGGCTGAGCCTGGGATTCGCTATGCTGGGCCGGGGGGCCAGCCTGGGCCTGGCTTGAAGCGGCGTTGGGTTGTGACTCGGTGCTGGAGGGCACTGTGGTGGCGGTGGTTTCCTGCTGCTCGGCAACGGGCGGCGCGACAGCGCTGGAGGGAGGGGAAGAAACCGGTCTTGCCTGCGATGCTAATTGTTGAGCCGGGGGTGTGGCGGTGACGGTTTCTTGCTGCTCGGCGGGCGCGGGCGATTCTGGCAACGACACCTCGGAAAACGGGCGAGGTTTGGGCGGGGCGGCGGTTTGGGATGTTTCCTGTTGCTCGGCCTGGCTTTGGGAAGCGGGCGAAGCCTGGGCGGCAGGCTCTTGCGGCGTGGGTTGCTGCGCTTGGGATTGTTCAGCCACGGGAGGAGTGGGTTTCGCCCGGATAACACGAGTCTGTTGGGTCGGAACAGACTGTGCGTTGGCGTTTGTCTGTCCCGCCTGGGCGGTATTTGCAGCGGCTGGTTGTGGCGCGGGCGCGGCTTGCTGCTGCTCAACGGGGGCCGCAGCAGGTTGAGGGGTAGGCTCCTGGAGTGGTGAGGGTTCGGCAGAAGTAGCAGCCGGCGCCTCTTGTTGTTCTGCCTGGCTCGGGGAAGCTGCGGTTTGGGAGGCGGATGGCGGGTTTTGACGGCGAGCGGGCTGCTCGGCAGGTGTGACGGTTGTGGTGGAGGACGTGGCCTCTTGCTCTGCGGCGGGCGCAGGAGATTCCTCCGGCGATAGCTCGGAAAACGGGCGGGGTTGGGGTTGGGCGGCTTGAGCCTGCGACGTCTCAGTGGCGGCGGTCGTTTCTTGCTGCTCGGCAGGCGCTGCCAGCGGGACGGTGGGCGGTTTTGGTTGAGTTTGGTTGGCTGTGCTGCGCCGGGCAGAGGCCTGGGCATTTTCAGGGCGGCGACGGGTATCCGTGGGTTGGGACACCTGCTCGACCTGAGATGAACGCTGCACCGGGGGCGCCTCGCCGATGAGATGCCACAGGTCGGCGGGCAGCGGGCCGGCGGGGGTATCCACCATCGAGGGACTTTCTTCGACCTCCCGTTGAACGGTGGGTTGTGAATCCACAGGGGACAGGGTTGGCAGAGGAGGAGAAGGCCGGGCGGATGGCGCGGGGCGGGGCGTGCGCGGGTGAATGATCTCGATGTGGGAATCGGTTGGTTGGGCTGGAGAGATGCTTTGGAGAATGTCGCGGGCGCGGCTGACTTCTGTGTCGGGCGAAGGGGGTCGGGCGGGGGAAGTGGGCTTGGGGCGAGGCGGGACGGCGGGCGTGCCGGGTTCGGGTGTGCGCTGGACAGGCCAGGCACTTTCGAGGGGCATGGGCTGGGTTGGAAGTTCGTCGGCAGCTTCTTCCTGAACTTGAGGTAAGCCTTCGGTGGAAGGCTCATCTTCGCGCTGAGGAATAGATATAGGCGTTGGGGCTGGGGCGGCAGGCTCGGAAGTCCTTTGGACTGCGGCCTGCTCGTGGCGCGAATAAATGGATTGCAGGCGAGCCCAGGTGTCCTCATCGAACCCCGAGGATTCTTCGGTTTCGGCGGGCTCGAGTAAGGTTGGGGCTGCCGGCGGCGGGGAGATAACCGGCTCGGGAAGGGGAACGACGGGGGCAGGGGGAATGATCACCGGAGCCGGCGCGGTTTCTAGCATGGGTTGAACAGGCACTGAGGCAATGACCGTCGCGGCGGGCAGGTCGGTATCGGGAGGGAGTAAGCGCGCAGGGACTGCCGGAAGAGGGGCAGCGGTCTCTGCCGGGAAAAGCGTTGGCGAGCTTTCCCGGTGCAGGCGGCGAAGGATGGGCAGTCCAGGCGGGCGGTTCATTCGGTGGTAACGGTGACCTCTCCGCAGATGAATTCCAGGGATTGGATGGCTACCGAGTTGCTGCTGGTTTGTAACTCGGGGCCGAGCCATTTGATAGGATAAGATTGCTCCACTTGCCAGGTGATAACCGCTTCGCCTTCAGAATCCAGCAGGGTGATGGTGAGGGCCTTGCGCGAGACGGTCTTGCCCAGGGATTGGATGTACCAATCCAGGAGAGCGCTTTTGCCTACGCCGTTCTTCAAGGTGAAGCGAGCTGCTTTGCGCATTCCGGGCAAGAGGTGAATAAAGGTGTTCAGCCCGCCTTCTTTCACCTCTTCAGTTTCCCATTCGATACCTGGTAGGGTGCATTCAGTGAAAGCGGCCTGGCGCTCGCCGTCCACATCCACTGTGAAGCGAAAAGCGGGATGAGATTGAGCGAGATTTTTCGAACTTTGAGCCATAATGATTTTCTCACTCCTTTAACAGCGCCTACGTTCACGGTCGATGCGCAGGTCGGCTAGCAGCAGGCGGTAGACTTTCTCGGTGACCTCGGCGACCAGCGCAGGTGTGATCTGACCTTCCTGCGCGGGTTGGTTTTCTGGGGCGGACGGAAAGGGCGCGATCGAATCGCGATCCACCGGCGCAGGGCGAGTCCGTGGTCCGGGCTGGTGGGTGTTCTCTACGGGCATGTTTATCCTTCCAGTGGCGCGACTTGCAACTGGAACTGTCCTCCGCAATGGGGGCAGGCCGCTGTGACGGTGACCGGGGCGGGGCTGTTCAGTCGCAGGTACACGTCTTGAAGATAGGCGAAGTCGGAGGCAAACATCCCTTCCAGGACGCCCGGCGTGATGGCTGTCATGCCGCCCAGCCGGGTAACGACCCGGCTGAGCAGCAGCAGCGGTATATAGGCTTCGTTGGCACGCGCCCGCGCATCTGCCTGAACGCTAATTTCGTCCAAGGCTGTCGCCAGGCGCATAGCGCCCTGACGATGCACCTGGCCGGCGGCGTCCACGTATCCGCGCGGGAGCGTGAATTCTATTTCGGTTTGCATGAAGCTGTTATCCCCCGGGTTACTTCACCCGGCGGATGTACTCGTGCGTGATGGTGATCTCTTCGATGCCAATTTCGTTGCTATCGGCTTTGGGCTGCGGGCCGGTGATTTTTACCGGCCAGGCGCGCTCAAAGTCCCAACGGGCCACCTCTTTGAGGGCATTGTCGTACAT